>JBJOHD010000073.1:0-13440 GCA_046047875.1 Pseudomonadota bacterium
TTACCTTGCAGGTGAAAGAATTTAATGGTCGAACCACGAGAGTGCTTTAAGAACGTGGTGTTTTTGAGTTCGGAAAAATTTCCGCGGGATGAGGGGTGCCTGCCCACCAGCTAAATATATAGACACAGGTGTATGTGTACTCAGCCGTGTCCACAGTGGTATCGAGGATAAGTTTTGGTGCTGCAACTGCGACGTCGAGGGTAGTCTCTGCGACCATCATCGGAACCGTAACGATAAGAAACTCACCCACCGATACCGCCCCATGGAGGAGATTTTCCCAAAACGTTCACTCAACCTCGATGCACACCGGCTCAGAACTAGGGCTAGTCGATGAAGAGCTAGTTTGTCCCACGGCCGTAAAAGTCGGAACAACGATGCTCACAGCGAGAGCCAGCAAGATAATCAACGGGTGAAATCTGACCATCTGTTGTACTCCATGGGGTTTGGAATCGGGGGTTCTCACTTTTTACGAACTGATAAAAACGATCCCGTTAAGCGCGTCACCGCGATCGACCGGAATGATGCCCATCGCGCAGCTTGAGAGGTCCCTATCCTCTCCTTTTTACTTTTGTGGAATTCGGCGTGGGAGAGAAGTCACATGACTTCGCCTCATAATCGGTGCGGTACCCCGTTTTCGCGGTTCGGTTTGAGGAATTTCCGCCGATCCCTGGAGGATCGGGTTGGAGCGAGGTGCCGGAGTGATTCCCCCGTTCGCCCTTGGGAGGCAAAGCGATTTTTCAATCGTCAGGATACCGCTTTAAAAAGCGTCACTGGCATCTGGCATTTATCGGGTTACCACCGCATCTCGAATCTTATCCTCAAGCCGATTAACCACTTTCGCCATATTTTTAGCGGCTTGATCGATCGCCTTGAGCGCTTGTTCGGTCGCTGGAGACACCGTATGGCCAGCTTGAGCGACGAACACCATCGCTACGATCTCTTGAAGGGGATTGTTAAGATCGTTTCTGATATCTGCACCGAGATCCTTAATCGTCCGATCGATCGGTGGTTGACCCCGTCGATTTATCACCGGCCCGCTGGCCTCGCTGGGTCGCCCGATACGTCGCATCGAGCTGAACTCATAACCTCCCTCGGTAAAGAGCTCGGCGTTTCGAGCACTCATCGCTCCGACCACCACAACATCGGGGGCGTTCTCAAGTTTTTCAAGCACACCACGCAGTTTCTCCACACTTCCATCGGGAAGTATCGGGCTTGAAACAACGAGGTTGATCCGACGTCGACTCAGCATCAACTTGGCGATCTCTATCGACGGGGAATACACAATCGAACACCCAGGGATCTGGAGCGCGAGCTCCATCGTGATCTCCTTCGCCATCTGATGGCTTGCGTTGACCACGAGTACGGTGCAGTCCTCACTCGGCAACGCGGTGGGGGGGGCAGGTTGCGGGGTTAGATCCCCCTCACTCCCCAATTGCATCGAACGTCGTTTGAAAGGAGGGGTCACGGTTGGTAACCTGGTGTACGACATAAAAGACAGCCTCAACGTCTACCGTTGTGATGTTTAAGTTCCTGAAACGATGCTGAGTATTTGGTGAGTTTCGGGGTGCTTTGGGGCGCGTGAGGATCAGTTGAGCGAAACGAGGCTCGACCAGCCCCCCGTTTTAAAAAGGTGGCGCATGAGCCCGGAAGGTGAAAAAGATGGGGGGACGCGACTCCTAGTCCTTCGACAAATAAGTTTTTTCACTCCTGCGGAGTGAAAAACTAACTGAGGACTAGTGGTGAGCATAAATTCTAGTACCTTGCAGGTGAATGAATTTAATGGTCGAACCACTAGTTACTTCCCTATGAAAGCGATCCGAGTTCACGAGTTCGGAGGCCCTGAGGTCTTAAAGGTTGAGGAGGTCTCCAGCCCTTCTCCCGGACACGGTGAGGTGCTCGTAAAGCTTCATGCGATAGGGGTAAATCCGGTTGAGACGTATGTTCGTTCCGGCGCTCGAGGAGCCCGGGCTCTTCCGTATACCCCGGGGGCGGATGGAGCTGGGGTGGTCGAGGCGGTGGGAGATGGGGTCACGAAGGTCTCCGTTGGAGACCGGATCTTTACAAGCTCCACCCTCACCGGCTCGTACGCTGAGTACGCCCTATGCGCCCAGGGACAGATCCACTCACTCCCTGAGGAGATCTCTTTCCCCCAAGGTGCAGCGATAAATATTCCGTATGCGACCGCCTATCGTGCGCTCTTTCAACTCGCGAAGGTACGCCCCGGTGAATTTATCTTCGTTCACGGTGGGAGCGGCGGGGTTGGGATCGCGACGATCCAACTCGCGGTCGCCCACGGATGCCGGGTTATCGCCTCAGCGGGGACCGAACGGGGGCTTGACCTCGTTCGCGCTCACGGCGCTGCGTATGGGGTCGATCATACGGATCCGTTCTATCGGGAAAAGATTCTGAACCTTACGAACGGTGCCGGGCCGGCGGTAATCATCGAGATGCTCGCGAATAAAAACCTCGCGAGCGACCTTAAACTCATCGCCAATCGGGGGCGGATAATTGTTGTGGGCAATCGCGGGACGATCACGATCGATCCGCGTGAGGCGATGACCCGCGAGGCGACGATTCAGGGGCTCTCCCTCTTTAATGCCAACGAAGCGGAGCGAAACGAGATCTACGCCGCGATCCACGCGGGGCTCACCGGGGGTGTAATCCGCCCCGTTATCGGGCAGTCGTTCCCCCTCGCCCAAGCGCCTGCCGCCCACGAAGCGGTCCTCGCTCCGGGGGCGTATGGGAAGATAGTGTTGATGCCGTGATCAAAGCTGAGAGAGGTCGTGACTTAGGCGACTGATCGATACGACAGGATAAGCTGAGAATCCAGTAGAAGGGGGGAACGACTGGATAGATTCGATTGGTATAGACCCTCGGAAAACACATCAAAGCTGCCCGGTTGAGGGCGCTGGGAGCTGTCTCACGGAAGCTGCCAGCGAGATCGTCTAATTCAGCACCGAAGCGATCATCGGATCCTCTGCGGGGATGACGCACGGATCCAAATTGATCGCCCCTGGTCTCGCCGCGGCCGCCTTTAGCACCGGTTCAAAGATTAGGTCGCGAATGAGATCGTGGAGCAGATCGATTATGCACTGTGGAATCTGGGCGTTGTTATCGAGGCCCTGGATCAGAGACAAGATCTGATTAAGGATCTCCAGAATATCGGTGCGTTTGGCGAAAAGCGTCTTAAGCTTATTGAGAAGATTCCTCAGGTCGGAGATACGCTTCGTCTTAAGAAAATCCTTCAAACGTCTCAAAAAGTCTTGGATGAGCCCTCGATTTCCCGCGGGATCGAGCACCTGGAGGTCACCCGGCACATTTTGAAGTCGGAGTCCCTCAAGCCAATCCTGGAGGATGTCCCAGACCTTCCCCCGCGAGAGTCCCCAGCAATTCGTAAAGTGCAATTTTAAAAGAAGTTCGCGGAGCCGACGAATCTGCTCGCCCAAGAGCTCGGGCAACGGATCGATCTCGATCGGATCGGTCGCTTCGGGTACCTGTTCGTCGTCGATCTCATCTATCGTGCTTGTCTCCGGCTCGCACGCGGGTGGACGGCATATCTCAAGCGAGGACCTCTGGATGAGTGGATCGCTGAAGCCATCATCTTGAGACCGTGCTGTCGGAATGAAAAGAAAGACTGCAGCTAACGCCGCAAGAAGACTACGTTTAGACATTTCCCCAACCTTCGCAAAAACCCTGTAAAACAAGTTATGAGGGTTTCCCGCACTTTGTGACCTGAATTTTGGACGAAGAGTCCGTAGTCTCGGGGTGATTAGAGCTTTGGCCGCGGTAATATATACTGCGTCACGAGCTCCTCTTCCTTCGCTTGGAGCTCGAGGTTACTTAAGAGTACACCGGGAGCGATCGTGGTGATCGGAATAAAGCCCGATTCAGCGCCGCAGTAACCGTTGTCGAGCTCCTGCTCGGAGCCGACAGCGATGATGTTGTTGAGCGCCTGAAGGGGAGTGCCGACGAAATTAACCCCCCGCACACACACCTCTTTACCGTTCGGATACACGAGGGTTGCGTACGATATCTCCCCGGAGAACGCCTGAAAATCGTACGAGGTAGTGTCGGTCTCACCTCCAGAGGTCTCATACACGATCATCCCGAACGGTTTATTCTGCTTCTTTATCTCCTCGATGAGGAGCGCTTTCATCTCGGCGAGAGTCTTCGTCTTCTTGCCTTCCACGATCGTAACCGCCATCCGACTTATCGGGCGTTGAAATTTTTTGCTGCGCGCGTGGCCGTTCGGTTGGTGCCCCCGCTTCATGATCGCGGCGCGGGTGTTTAAGAAATCCTTTAGGACCCCGTCCTCAACGAGTACGGTGTTTCTTGCGGGGGTCCCCTCGTCGTCGTATCGGTACGAGCCGATACACCGGGTGCCCCGATACGAGCGGAGAAGGGGATTATCCCGAATCGTGAGATCCACATTTAAAACCCGTTTCCCCACCTGCCCCTTAAAAGTCTGCCCTTCGCCGCTTGAGAGGAGCCGACTCCCCTCAAGGCGATGCCCGATCGCCTCGTGGAAAAGAAGCCCTGAGGGGCCGGGGTACAGGAGCACCGGCCCCGAAAACGAGTGAATCTTCTTGGCGCGAATAAGCTTTAAAAGCTGCTGGTGCTTGCGGAGAACAAGCTTCTTAAACTCCCGCATCGTCGGAAGCTCGTTCTGAGCGGCGGCGTTTAAGACGAGCTCCTGTTCGACGTTCGAACCGTCTTTCGAGAGATTTCGTAGGGTGACCGAGAGGGAGAACACCCGTTGGTGCTGCACCACGACCGAGCCCTCGGTGTTGACGAGGATACGCGATTCCTGAGAACCATCGAATTCGACCCAGCTGCTCGACACATGGGGAAGCTCCGAGATCCACATCGAGACCTTTCGGCAGAACGTAACCCATTTCTCTTGATCCACGTTCTCCGCAGGTTCGTATCTTATCGACCGAACCCGCTTGCTGGGGACGAATGAGCGGAGCGCCCCAGCTGGGTCGAAGGTTGAAAGTCGGGTCGATTCTTTGTGGTTATAATCGGCGAGCGCCTCTCGAAATTTCGCCTCGGTAAGACGCCAGAGGGCGAGTCGTAGCCCATCGTATACCCGGTCGTCGATCGGTAACGTGACGTGGTGAACCGACTCCCGCTCCTCGTCGTTATCGGACAGCCCGCCATCGGTGGTCTGGTCGTACCGGTAGGTGCCCACCCGGATATCGCAGTAGACGTTCCGGGTATGGTCAGCGCGGCGACGATACATCGAACCGCTGCTCGCCCAGGTGTTAAACCACTCGATATCGCGCAGAAGGAACGAGCAGAAGAATGGGCGGGGGAACCCCGGCACCCGCATCCTGAGCGCACGACGGGCGTCCTTCCTTAGGATCGGGATAAGCCGTTCGATCGTTGAGCGCGGAAGCATAGACCTTTTAGGTTACGGTACACGAGCACCGAGGGCCAGTAGCCGGGCCTCGCTCTGATTGTACCAAAGCTATAAAAATGTCCTTTAATCAATCGGTTATGGCCGACTCGGAGAGCTGTAGGGGAAACCTGCCGAGCTCCTCTGTACTCGGCCGGTAATTCGCGTCGTTGCCTGTTTTTTGGGGCACCGGGGACGGAGTCGATGTCATAACATTTCCTAGAGCTTCAGCGGGGGGGGCGGAAAGTTTGTGTAGAGTGTCGCTCCGTAGAGAGCCGCTGAATATTCGGTTCTCTTGAGCGCCCCTTTTCCACTAATACTTTTCAGGTGAGAGGGCGAGTAAGCGTGGAGTAGGCGCGCAGAAATGAGGTGTAATCGGAGAGGAATAAATATGCCATCGAATGAAAACAAAATCGTCGGCCCGACGCGGGATGTCTCCCTCGACGGAGAGAGCGGTGTTCGGGAAGCGACAAAAGACCTCATCGATAGAAGTAAACGTGACCAATTTATGAAAGAGTTTGAGATCGATCTATCGCGGGGTAGCGATGGGCCGCGCATCTCGATGAAGGTCAACGGACTCTCCGCGGTTGAATTTCTCGAAAGACTTCGGGAGGTCATACCCGATATCGAACAGCGGAGTCCCCTCGTTGCGATAGCTCTCGGAGGTCTGAAGCAAACCGCGATTCTAAACGAAGCGGCAGCCAGCGGTCGGATCGTGGCGCCGATCGGTCGCACCGACGCTGAGTGGTCGCGCTACGCCGATAGCCAGCTCGCGCATGGGTTCGGTGGGCGGGAGATCTCGGTAGCTGATCTCTTTATCGTGAGCGGCGCACGGCATCTCTTCGAAGCAGAGCGGGCGGCTGAGCCTCGCCAACGGGATATCTTCACCCGGGCCGATAAGTGGATCGCTGAGCTTATTAAGGGATAATCGGTGTGTTTCGACGGCGGCGCCCGCTCCCGTGATGGAGACACGGCGCCATTGCCGTCTAACGGCGCTTCATACGGTCGCAAACGTTCAGATGAGTTGTCGGTGACGTTCGACGGGGCTCGTGTCCCTCAGCCGATGTCGGTTGTCTCTTCGATGGACTTCCGGCAGGCAGGAGGCTAGTCGTTCGACAAATAAGTTTTTTCACTCCCGCGGAGTGAAAAACGAACTCAGGACTCGTGGTGAGCATAAATTCTATTACCTTGCAGGTGAAAGAATTTAATGGTCGAACCACTAGGAGCAATTCGCGCACATGAGATCGAGTTCGGCGAGGGTCGGTTTCGCAAGCGCCAAGCTCTCCTCCTTTCCTTTCGGCGGCTCGTAAACGAACTCCGCGACGCCGAAGGGCTCAACCTCGGTAGGTCCGTTTAACTTTATCTCTTGGCCCCCGTTGGGCTTAAAAATCAGCGCTGCTTCAGCGGCTTTTACCGACTTGGAATTTCGCACAAATACAGTAAAACCGCCGGATTTGGTGAGGTCGGAGACATCGGAGATCTCAAGCTTCGCAGTGCTGCACGAGAAGCGAAATCGGGTACTCGCCTCGGTAAAACCGTCGTAGCAGATCACCGAGCCGTCCGCGTCAGCTCCCGCTTGGCAGTTTACCCCACCGTGTTTATCACAAGTCTCGAGCCGTTTTTCGGTGAGTTTCACCTCCGCGCGCATAATCTTTGGGAGATCGGCGGGTTTTGCACCCTTGGCTGGGGGCGTGCTTGAATACTGAACGTTCCCATCCTTATCGACCGTTTTATACACTTGCGCGTTTCCGATGGAGCCGAGGCAGAACACCAGAGCGAAGGAGGTAAGAGCTGCAAGAAGATGACGCACGGGCTTCTCCCACATGATTAACTCCGGTGCATTTTGCCAAGAACCGGCGCGGTAAGGCAAGGAAAGAAGCGGTGCGGATTAGCGTGAAGCCGAGCGTGCGCGCGCCTCTTTTAACAGGTTGATCACCGCTCCGCGAGCCTCGTGCGGACCGATGGGACCGGGAAAGGGGATTTCGATGTTCCTGCCCCCCTCCGTATCATCAACCCGAACGGTAATCTTGAGCGCTGAGATACCGACCATCTGAATCCGTTTTCCCATCGGATTAAGCGTCGAAAATCCCCTCACGAGTTCGCTAAGCGCATCTCCGTGATCGCGGTTCATATGCTCGATGATATCGAGCGCGGACTCAGCGAGGGGATCGGAAGCTGCGGAGCAGAAGGTCTGCCGATCGATCCAGCCGATCTCGCCGAATCCCCCGATCCACCGAATTCGGTGGGGTTCTCCCCGCATAAAGAGAAAGTTGTGGGCGATCGAGTAATTAATCGAGTTTGGGAAGCGGGCTTCATAGCTCCGTTGGATCGTCTCGCGTTCCTCCGGGGGAGCCGGCGTAAATCGTAAAAGTACCGTGGCCCGAGCGTACGCTTGTGGGTCATCCGCCCCGAACGGATCTGCAACGAGAAGACTTCCCCGAGGATCGTGCGCGAGGTTTTTGTAGTGCTCGGCGATGAGTGATATGTAGATCGTGATCCGGCCGTGCTCATCGATCAGATACGGTGTCAGGGAACCGAAGGGGAAACCCGTCTCAGCGACCGAGGTGGTAGCGAGCACCCCGTGGCGAGCGGTAGTGAGGAGGGTTCGAGCTGCGGCGGCGTAGAGAGCGGCTTTTTCAGACATCGCTACGGTTCATCGCTCACTGAGGCTATTAACGCAATCCTCGGCAGTGGAGCGGGCTTCGTGCGGTAGCGCCCGCAGTCTGTAGCCTGTTGAAATTACTGCGTAAATACCGAGGTGATGCACAAATTGACAACCCCTGGGGGGCTCGCCATCATTGGGTTCTCTATGAAGCTAACTCGCGAAACAGTGAAAGCGTACGTGGAGCTTTCAAAGCCCCGTATCGTCACCCTCATCGTCATCACCGCGGCGATCGGTTATTTTCTCGGTCGCCAAGGCATCGACGATTGGATTCACTTTGCTCTCGCCATGTTCGGAACCGGGCTCAGTTGCGCCGGGGCCGCGGCGCTCAACAACTATCTTGAGCGCGACGCCGATCTTCTCATGAAGCGCACCCGCCGTCGTCCGATCCCGAGCGGCCTCATCTCTCCGAACGCCGCGCTTTACTTTGGGATAGCGCTCGTGGTTATCAGCACCGTTCAGTTGGCGGTAACGGTGAATCTCCTCACCGCGTTTATTGCGCTCATGACCGCCTTTCTCTACGTGCTGGTGTATACGCCGCTTAAGAAGATCACCTGGCTTAACACCTTCGTGGGAGCGATCCCTGGGGCGCTCCCGCCGCTCGGTGGCTGGGCAGCAGCGACCGATGAGGTCTCGTACGGAGCGTGGGTTCTCTTTCTTATCCTTTTTTTGTGGCAGCACCCCCACTTCTACGCGATCGCGTGGATGTATCGCGAGGATTATGAGCGGGGCGGATTTAAGATGCTCCCGGTCGTTGAACCGGATGGTCTGAGCACCTTTCGCCAGATAATCGTCTATTCCGCGTTGTTGATCCCGATCTCTCTTCTTCCGACCGTTATCGGGATGTCCGGCCCAATTTACTTCTGGGGCGCCTTGTTTTCGGGGCTCGCGATGCTCCTTGTAGGGGCATACCTCGGTATTACCCGCTCCGTGACCGATGCGCGGCGGCTTTTACGGACGTCGGTAATATACCTCCCGATCCTCCTCGTTCTAATCGTGACCGATAAGGGCTTTTAAGGAGAGCATTTCGATGGAAACCCTCGCAGTTGAACCTGGTAATCGCTCCGCCGCCGGCCTCGGTTTCTCGAAGCTCGCGGCGATCCTTGCGCTCGTGCTCTTAGTCATCGGAGCGGGGGTGTGGTTCGCCGGGCGAGGTGCTCCGACCGCAGAGTTCAAGTCAGCACCAGCGTTTGAGCTGATCGATTCGAACGGGCAGACGTTCTCGAGCACGACGCTGCGAGGGAAGGTATGGCTGGCGAGCTTCTTTTTTACCTCATGCGAGTCGGTGTGTCCGATGGTGATCGGGAAGATGAACACCCTCTTCGAGACCGCTCCCCACCAGATCCATTTCGTCTCGTTTTCGGTTGATCCCGCAAACGATACCCCCGCAGCGCTCAAAAAATACGCCGCTAAGTTCGACGCCGATACCCGGCGCTGGCACTTTCTCACCGGTGAGCAGGAAAAACTCCGTACGGTGGTGAGCGACGGTTTTCAGGTATCGTTCCCCACATCGAAAGCCGAGCTCGATACCCATAGCCTTCGTCTGGTGTTAGTCGACCAAAACGGGCAGATCCGGGGCTATTTCAACAGCACCGATGAGGAGGATATGAGTCGGCTCCGCGGTATCCTCGAGGTGTACCGGGGCGCACTTTAACGGGTCGGACGGAGCTCTTTGATGCCGGTGCGGCGCCGCTCGTCCTTCGACAAATAAGTTTTTTCACTCCCGCGGAGTGAAAAACTAACTCAGGACTCGTGGTGAGCCTAAATTCTATTACCTTGCAGGTGAAAGAATTTAATGGTCGAACCACTAGGAGAGGTGTCGATCAAGCCGCGCCTTCATCTCCGGGGTTATCTCTTGTGGGGGGGGCTCGGTGACCGTCTTCTTCGAACGGAGCCACACCCCTAGTATCCCCGCACCGATGAGTACAAATACTGCGGGGCCCCACCACGCCACATTGCCGAAGCCGTGCTTCGGTGGGACCGAACGGATGGTGTCGCCGTAGAGAGCGAATAGATACGTTTCGATCTCGGCGCGCGACTTCCCCTCAACGATCATCGTGCGGATCTTATCCTTAAGCTCGTGCGCCGCTGTGCTCGGGCAGTCGCGGAGCAAACGGCCGGGGCAAAAGGGGCTGAGCACGCTTTCGAATACCGCTGCGGCTTCAAGCTCCTGGGCAGGATCGAGCTCGACCGCATCAGCCGCCAGGGGTGATATACCGAGAAAAAAGGCGAGAACCACAGCGAGGGGGGAGTATAGTTTCATCGGGGTGCTCCGTACATTTCAAGATACGCGGCGATCTTCTGAAGCTGATCCTCAGTTAGCCGGCGACTACTATCGGGATGGGTGCGTAGATAGCTCACGATGTGATCGATCGTAATAATCGGGTACACCCGAATCGCTGAATCGCGTTCCGCTTCCTGCACAGCCGAGAGATCCCCGGTCCCTTTCTCGCGCCGGTCGACTGCAAGGACGAACCCAGCGATCTCCACGTGAGCGAGCTTTCGAAGGAGGGGAACGATGTGCCGCACCGTCGTTCCCGCGGTAATCACATCCTCAACGATAACGATCCGCTGACCGTCTTTGAGCGGACAGCCGACGATCAGTCCGCCATCCCCGTGGTCTTTAATCTCTTTCCGATCGAAGGAGAAGCCCACGTTAGTTCCGTGTGAATCGCTTAAGGCTATCGCCGTGGTGACCGCCAGAGGGATTCCCTTGTACGCAGGACCGAAGATGAGATCGATCTTACCGAGCCCGAGCGCTGCGATATGCGCGGCGTAGAATCGCCCGAGCTCCGCGATCTTCTTCCCGTCGTCGAAGCGGCCCGTGTTGATAAAATAGGGGGTTTTGCGCCCCGATTTCGTCGTGAAATCACCGAAGGTGAGCGCTCCCGAGGCGATGAGAAAATCGATAAACTGAGCTTGATAATTCGCCACGGTAACGGGGGGTGGAAGAGCCGTCATATTCGCCTTTATCGATTAAAAATACCGCCAAGGCTCCGGGTCGCGAGCCTATCGGATAATCGTACAGCCGGGGGGCATTTTCAAGTCGATCAAGGGGCTACCCCCGGGGCGTCTCAACGATCTCTACGCTCAATGAAAGCTCTCCGGCGGTAATCCCCTCAGGATACGCAGCGCCGTCGTTCTTTATAAGCGCAAAAACAAGGGTGCGGTCGAGTTTCGGGTGGAAAGCCGCGGAGGTGACCTTGCCGATCGTCTTGCCGTGAGCGGTTAGCGGTGTGGCTGACTCGATGAGATGCTTCCCTTGAATTGAGAGTGAGATGAGCCGACGGGGAGCTTTCCCAAGAGCGTCGATCTTCGCTATGACCTCTTGCCCGGTGTAACACCCTTTGGTGAAGGAGACCGCCTCTATAAGACCCGCTTCGGAGAGGATTACCGTATCGTTCACCTCGTGGGGAAATGCGGGAAGATGCGCCTCAAGCCGGAGCGCCTCCCGCTCGTCGGAAGAAAGTTGAGAGACTCCCTCTTTCTTGAGGAGGCTTTGGAGCTGAGTAAGCTCGTCCGCAGGAGCGATGACATCGATTCCCCGCACCGTTACGCGTTGGCACCTCAGAAGCGCCCTCATGGGTGTCTCGTGTGCGATAAGAGCGGCGCCCTTGTCGTGGCAGGGAAGCGCAGATCCCCACTGAGAGCTTAAGAGGCTCTCCGCTTCAGCACCATAGAGATGCAGCACGCCGAGCGAGTCGACGGCCTTTATGTCCACCTGCTCTGCGACCTTGAAGCGAGCGATCGCTCCGATTATCGCACTGGGGTCCCCCCCCTCAACAACGAAGTAGAATACCCCACCGATCGTTTTAATGATTCGACCGAACGCCTCGGTCTTTCCTTGCGGTGTAAGGGCTGCGGCTAGGAGCGAAGCGGTTTCAGAGGCGAGACGGACATCGTTCGTAAGCCGCGCCTGGAGGTAGCGCTCCGCGTGGCGTCCGGTTATCGCGAGCACCGTGGCGTTCGGTTCGAAGTAACCCATGGCTCGGTGACTCGGGAAGATCCTTTCCTTACCGCAATATCGTGCCGATGCGACCTAAATTATCCCACGACCAGTAGATCACCATCGCCCGGCCTTTCACCCGGTTTATCGGCAAGAAAGGCTCCTGCCAGAAACGGGAGTCTCGGGAGTGATCGCGGTTATCGCCGAGGAGGAAGATGTGTCCAGCGGGGACTTTCTCCGGACCGAAATTTCCCTCACGGATACCACCCTCTTCCCACCGAGCGTACTCTTCGTCGAGGGGCTGGTTGTTAATGAAGAGCTTGGTATCACGGACCTCTACGGTATCTCCGGGAAGTCCTACGACCCGTTTAATGATGTTGATATCGCTCTCGTCTTCAAGTGGGGTATCTGACTCGTCGGGGCGGGTAAAGACGACGATGTCTCCCCGTTGGGGTTGGGAAAATACGTACGCCGACTCAGCCATAAACGGCAGTCGCACCCCGTACGAGAGCTTGCTTACGAGAATGTGGTCGTGAATCCGCAACGTCGGGATCATCGAACCGGAGGGGATCTTAAACGCCTCGACGACCGAAGCTCTTAGAACGAGCGCTGCAATGAGGAAAACCGCGAGGGTTTTTAAAAAGGAAACGATCTCACCGATATTCGATTGAGGGGGCGGCGGAGCCGCATCTTTCGGCGGGGGGGTCTGCTCAAGATTCATACTCATGAACGGCTTTCCTACACTTCAGATTGTAACCGGTCTATCATACCCTATTCGGGGGGCGGGGAACACCTTTCCGGGCAGGTTGCAGACCGGGGGAGGGGTTTAAAACGCAATAAAAAACCCCGGTGGGTTGCCCTTAGTTCCACCGGGGTCGCTTTTTGACCGTTTATAGAGAGCGCTTTACGCTGAAAATTCCTGGCGCCGACCGAACACCACCGTTGAGCAATCAACTGCGATGCCGTTATCCTTCGAGGTCACCGTCGAAACGAAGATACCGGGCTCGAACGCGCGTTGTTTTAAAATCTCAACCTTATCTTTATCGGGGATCGTCATGCTTGCCCGAATCGAGAAGTTAATCTCTACCGTGACCTGACCCGGGGTGTCGTCGATCATCTTCGTGATCATCCCGTAGATCGGATACGTTTGACCCACCTCAACTTCGCCCGTCGCAACCTCGAGGCCAAACTTTTCAAAGAAGTTTTGCTCTTTGTTCTGATTTTCCATCTCAAACTACCTACAAAAAACGCTTCATTTGAAACCGCGACGGCGCAGCTTCTGTACACTTATCTTGGGGGGGAGGGAATCTGCTCCAGCTGATCTTTTCTTCAGGTAACTTATTGATTCCGCATTACATTACGCTCGGCGCGGTGATCACCGTCGGGGCGTACATCGCGACGCCAGCAAAGGTCACTGCACAATCAGCCGTATAA
>JBJOHD010000074.1:0-8128 GCA_046047875.1 Pseudomonadota bacterium
AGGTTGCTCCGCTCCTTCTCGAGCACCCGCTCCGCTTGCGGCTCCCGACACTCGTTGTAAGCTGACCGGTCGTGGTGGGTGCAGTTACGACAGGCGTGGAGATCTGCGCCGCACTTACTGCAGCTGTCACGCCGACCAACCCGCTCACCCGCGCTCAATACGAAAGGCTCACCGCATTTAAAACATCGGTATGACATACGAAATCTCTTACTTTTCCCGGTGCTAAGTGCGCTCCCCGGAGCGATATCAAAAAGTTCGAGGAAGCGGGGATTTAATTCACTTATTTCTGAAAAATAAAGGGATAAAATATAATCAATATAGGTATAGGGCGGTCCGTGCAACCGATGTATTATAGAGACGGTCGCCCGCTGGCTTTATTCGTTTTTAAGTGGTTGTGTCTCTTAGCTCTGAAATCCAACGTCGAAGCGCTGAGACCGTCGCGGAGGTTCGCGAGATCCTTACGTGGCCGGAGCGGGTAACCCGCTGGCTTATCGGGGAGGTCCGCTGGCTTTTTCGTGTCATCGTGTCGTCGGCCGACCGCTTTTACTGGGGAAACGGCTTTTCGAAAGCCGCATCCCTCGCATATACGACCCTCCTCTCCCTGGTTCCGATCACCGCGTTGGCTTTCGGCTTACTTGCCTCGTTCGCAGTCTCGAGCGAGAAGCTCCCCGAGATTCGCCGATTTATCTTCAGTCAGTTTGTGCCCAGCATGGAAGCGGTGGACTCGGTGCTGCACTACCTCGGTGAGTTCAGTGCGATCAGTTCGTCTCTGAATATCTTGGTTGCGGCGTTTCTCGTTATTACTGCCGGGATATTGATCAACTCGATCGAGCACGCACTCAACGAGATCTGGCAGGTGTACGAGGCCCGTTCCCTCAGCAGCCGGGTGGGAATCTACTCCGCGGTTATCGTGGTGGCGCCGATTTTAGCGGTCTCTGCGTATTACTTCGGAAAATTCCGGGTTGGGGAGTTTGTCAGCGATGATGGGCAGGCGTGGATCTGGTACCTGAACGCGATCTACACCGCGGTGCTCCCGTTTTTGATAGATTTTGTAGCGTTCTTTTCGCTGTATTATCTCGTTCCGAGAGCACCTGTTCAGGTGCGTTCGGCGATTTTCGGAGCGTTTCTCGGGGGGGTGCTTTTCGGTCTCGCCAAAGGGGGCTTCGCCGTGTACGTGGAGCGTTTTTCCTCGTATTACACGATCTATCAGACCCTCGCGGCTATACCGATATTCCTTTTTTGGCTTTATCTTGCGTGGACGATCGTCCTTTTTGGTGCGGAGGCCTCGTATCAGGCGCAATATCTCCCCCGATATGGGAAGTTGTGGAAGCGCTCAGTGATGAGTGTCGGCGATGCCGGTATGGTTCTCGCAACGCAGGCCCTGGTGATGATAGCTGAGGCCTTTCTCGCGGGGCAGCGTCTCCCGAACGACATCGAGGCTGCCGAGGCGCTTGGGTGCAGCACCGTCGTCCTCAAGCCAGCGCTCGATGCGTTGGAGCGCGAAGGGATCTTGGCTCGGGGGGATTCCCGCGATTCTCCGCTTATTCTTCTCAAGAGCCCGGAGACCATCGCGCTTTCGGAGATTCGCGAGGCGTTGTTCAGCTCTCGAAAATCGATCAATTATCCCCGCGAGATGGGGCGAATGTTTCAGGCGTTTGAGTTGAGTGAGAGCGCTCGGTCGGTAACCCTTCGCGATCTCGTGCAGACGAAGGATCCTTCCGATTACCGCGCGACCGGCAAGAGTAAAGGAGAAGCATGATATCGATTCATAGACTTGCGAACGGCTTGACGCTGATCGTAGAAGAGATCGCCCATGTGGAGTCGGTAGCGTACGACCTGCATATTCCGGGTGGGCTCGTCACCGATGACGGGGGGTATGAGGGGAGCGCCCTCATCTTAGCTGAGCTTACCTCCCGCGGGGCCGGCAATCGTGACTCCCGCGAGCTGTCGGATTCTTTCGACGAACGGGGAATTACCCACAGCGAAGCGGCGGGCCACGATCGGTTCTTTTACCGCGGTGCACTTTTGGCGGAGCAGCTGCCCCATGCGCTGCGGAACGTGGCAGCGATGGTACGCGAACCCCACCTACCGGCTGATGAGGTTGAGGATATTCGAAGTTTGCTCCTCCAAGATATCGCGGCGCTCAAAGATAACCCAGCCCGACGAGCCGGGATCGAGCTTTCAGCCCGTTATTTTCCGGCCCCGTACAACCGCTCTCCGCTCGGTACGGCGGCGGGACTTGAGCGATGCACCCGAGAGTATCTCGAGGGTGACTGGCGGAAGCGTTTTAAGCCGAGCGGAGCGATACTTTCGATCGCGGGCAAGGTGCGGGCACCTGAGGTAGTCGAGCTCGTTGAAAATATCTTTGGAGAATGGGAGGGCGAGAGCGTCGAGATACCGAAATTTGGCCGGCTCCCAGCGCGCGGCAGCTACCACATCCCCGATGAGTCGGCGCAGCTTCAGATCGTGGTCGCATACCCGTCGTGCCCGTTCGGGCATCCCGATTTCTACTCCGCCAAGGTGGCCGCCGGTGTTCTATCGGGTGGGATGTTTGGGCGGCTCTTCATCGAGGTTCGCGAAAAACGAGGTCTAGTTTACAGCGTATTCGCGCGACACTCCGCCACCCGTGATTACGGCACGATGACGGCGTACGCGGGCACGACCCCTGAGCGGGCGCAGGAGACCCTCGACGTGATGCTTGCCGAGCTGCAGGCGCTGAAGGGGACGGCCACCGAAGAGGAGATCGACCGCTCGAAGGCGAACCTCAAGGCCGCCCTCATTATCGGCGAGGAGTCGACCGGCTCTCGCGCAAGCTCAAACGCGAGCGACTGGTTCCTTGATAAGCGCGTACGCTCTCACCGCGAGATTCAAAGCGCGATCGATGCGGTTACCCGTGAGGGGATCGACCGCTTCTTAGAGTCGTTCCCAGCGTCTGATGTTTCCCTGCTGACCCTCGGCTCTCGGCAGCTATCTATTCGAGGAGGTTCTTATGAGTAGCGGTACGATTCTGCAGCATCAGCTTTCGAATGGGTTGAAGATTGTCGGCGAGGTGAACCCCGCCGCGAAGAGCTGTGCGGTCGGTTTCTTTGTGAAGACCGGCTCCCGAGATGAAACACCCAAGGAAGCGGGGGTATCGCATTTTCTCGAACACATGATGTTTAAGGGCACTCCGAATCGGAATGCGCTTGAGCTTACCTATGCTCTCGGAAAGATCGGCGCGCAGGCGAATGCCTTTACCTCTGAGGAGAATACGGTGTACTACGCTGCGGTGCTGCCGGAGTACCTCCGGGAGATGCAGGGAATTCTCGCCGATATGCTTCGTCCGTCGCTGGATCCCCACGAGTTCGCCACAGAAAAGAAGGTGATACTTGAGGAGATCGCGCTCTACCAAGATCGCCCCCATTTCTACCTTTTTGAGCGGGCGATGGCCGACTTCTATGAGCGGCATCCGGCTGGGAACTCGGTTCTCGGGTCTACCGAATCGATCGGTGCGCTTGCGCAGCCCGAGATGCGAGCGTATTTCGATCGGCGTTATGCTCCAGGGAATATGGTGCTTGTGGGCACCGGCAATCTCGACTGGGATCTCTTCATTCGGGATACCGAACGGCTGTGCGGTGGGTGGAGCGACTTTCCAGCGTCGCGCGAACGTCCGGCGCATCGCTCGCGGGAGCTTTTCAAAGAATATCGAAAACCGAATATTACGCAGTCCCACGTCGTACTGATGACGGATGGAGCCCACTCCGCCGAGGACGAGCGTTACGCGATGGGTATTTTAGCACTCATCCTGGGGGATTCCTCCGGTTCTAAGCTTTACTGGGAGCTCGTGGATTCCGGGCTCGCTGAGTCGGCCGACGCCGATAACGATGAAAGGGATGGGACGGGGTCGTTTATGGCGTATGCGTGTACGACTCCGGATAAGCTTGATCAAGTAGCATCTAAGCTGCGGGAGATCGTTTCTGATCCGCTCGATTTCACCACCGCGGACCTCGAGCGTGCTAAGACGAAGATTATCGCTAAGATGGTGCTGGGTGGGGAGCTTCCGATGGGCCGAATGATGGGGCTCGGCCTCTCGTGGAACGCCCGCCGGGAGGCTGAGCCGCTTTCGGCGGTGATCGAACGGGTACGGGGGGTCACCCGAAGCGAGATCGAGCGCACCGTCGCGCGTTACCCGTTAAGCACCTGGGCTGAGTTTCGCTTGGTCGCGTAGCCCCCGCGCATCACTGTTCGCGCCCTATTCTGCGGTTGTGGTGAGTCGCTTGTCTTCAGGTGGATGAAGGCGACCCACCGGCCCAAGAGGGAATGCATAAGTAGAGGGTTCTAAAACCCCGTGCGAGCGGGGCGAGGAGTCCATCGAATGCGAGCCCAAAAAAAAAGGAGCCGAAGCTCCTTTTTGAGTTTAAGCGGGCCCGCTGTTTCGAAGAGAGCTATGAGCGCCGACGCGAGGGCTTGCGCTCGGTCTCGTCGTCATCCGCCTCCTCCTCATCCTCGTCGAGAGCGCGCTTCTTCTTTGCGCCCCGCGGAGACTCATCCTCGTCTTCGTAGTCCTCGTCGTCGTAATCCTCGATATCTTCATCCTCGTAATCATCATCATCGTCGTCATCTTCGTCAGCGATCTCTTTTTCGAAGACGTCGGGATCAATCTCTTCGAGAGCGTCGGTGAGCGTGGATATAATCGAGCCAAATTCATCGGGGGTGTAGTCCTCCGCTTCGAGAACCGACTCTATCGCGGCGCGCATCTCGGTGACGAGCGCTGCGTCGGCCTCGGCGTTGAGTTCCTCGCCTTCATCCTCGTCGCTCCCCGCCTGAGCTGCACCGTAGTCGGACTCGACCGCCTCCTGGAGCTCGCAATAGCCCTCCATGAGCTGAGTTAACGCTTCGATAATTTTTTCCGCGGCCTTACTCGTCATAAAAATCCTGAACGACCCTCGATTATTCCCACCTATCGCCCCTCAGCCGTCCCGCTCAAAGTCCCTCAAGAGTCCCACTAAAAGACGGTTGAGAAACGATAGCGGCGGGGGTGATAGATCCCCTCATGCCGAGAGGATTATAGCAATAGATTCGGCTGATAAGAATAGGATTCGCTGTCCTCTCCTGCCCCGGAAAGGTAATTCTATTTCCCCTCCAAAAGCAAGAGCGAACGAACTGAGGGATATATGACCTCGTTCATAGTCCAGCGCTGGAGCATGTCGGAACTTAGCCGTCGCTCCCGCTTGAGATAAATGCTTTATGACCTGTACACCGTCTGGGTGCTTCATTACACTCCGGAACGGTTATTCACAGGAGGCGAGATGTCTGTCCGTTTTTTCCTTGTTTTCGCGATATCGCTTATCACGGTGTCTCTTTTGGGGTGTGTTGAGGGTCCCGTTGCCCGTTCGCTCGACATCGGGACCGCGTCGAGCCTCGTTACTCGCTCTGGTAGTCCCAACGACTTCATTTCGTTGGCCTCTGTAGCGGTATTACCGGTGCGGTACGACCAGAAGGTGCGGCTTCTCGGGGATGAGGTGAGGGCGCGGGCTGACAGAGAGCTAGCTACAGCATTGGAGCGAGAGCTCGATTTTAAGTTGATCTCGCCGGAGGCGGTTCTTAGGGCGATCCCGGAAGCTGTCGTGCTTGAGCCGACCGCTGTGGGGCGTCGCTTGGGGGCGGACGGAATCCTCGTGACGACCGTGCATCAGTTCGTAGAGCGGAACGGGTCGGCTTTAGGTGCTGATCAGCCAGCCGTGGTCGATTTTACGATGCGTATAGTGCGAGCGGATAATGGGGGGGAGGTTTGGCGGGCAGCGTATCATTTTGACGATGAGCCCCTGAGCGAAAACGTGCTTAACCTGGGGGCTCGGATAACCTCCGGAGGCGTTGGGCGGTTTCGCTCGGCGCAGGAGATACTTGCCAACGGCTTTACCCTTGCCGGGCGAGAGTTCGCTTCGGTCCGTCAGGCGACTTTTCAGCGGTAGGTAACGGGAACTCGGTCCATTTTCCCCGTTTCGGTAACGGGGCCGGTGCGCTAATCTTTCATTTTAGAAAGCCGTTTCTCCACGGGGCTCTCTCCGCGGAGGTCGTTTACGTTAAGGTTGTCGATGTCGAAGCGCCGCCCCTCATCCACCAGAAAGAAGAGCCAGAAATCGCTCGCCAAGGATCTCACCTCCCTAACGCAGGGGGGGTTACTCGACGAGGCGCTGGCGCTCGCATTCTTAGCTCTGGCAGTCTTCCTGTGTATAAGTTTTATCTCCTTTGAGGTCGGGCGGGGAAGCGAGCCGGGCACCGCCGCAAATATTTTGGGCCCCCTCGGTCATTTCACCGGGACTATGCTCTCCGGCTTTTTCGGTTGGTGCGCGCTCGTGCCGGTGTTATGGGCGCTCATTCGCGCGGTGTACTGGTGGGGACACGACGAGCGGGAGGCAAAAGGGAGCGGCAGCGAGCCGATCTCCGTTCGGGGAGTTGTTACCGGCCTCGTCGGTCTCATCTGCGTTATCGTTGGGGCGGCGACCGTCGGAGCGGTCCTATTCGGAGCACCGGGGGGAGGTGTTGTCGGAGAGTTTGTCGCGCGCCCGCTGGTTCGTCTCGGCAATACGACCGGGGCGATTATCGTGGCGGTGGCTTTTCTTTTGTTCTCTTTGTCGCTTGCCTCGCGGCTGAGCGTCGTTGAGCTCGTGGCGCGGGCCGCTCGGGTAATTCAATCGGTTGCGCGGTTTTCTCTCGTTCTCTTTCCGGTTGGACTGTTGAAAGGTTTGGGATATCTCCACCGCTCTGTGGGGAGTGGGATGCGGGGAATTTCGGCCAGAGCTGCCGAGGTCCGACGCGCCGAGCCTAAGGAAGAGGAGCCCCGTCGGCGTCCGTCCCGGGAGAGAGCGCTTGAACCGGTAAGCGCGGCGGACGATGGGGTGCCGGTGGGGGTTAAAGTCAAAGCGAAAGCCGCTCTCGAAAGCGGAGTGGACGGCACGGTGCCGGAATTGAAGAGCGGCGGCGATGACTCGGCCAAGGAAGAGGGGTCATCAGCCCAAGGTTCGGAGGAGGGGTTCTCTCACGTGGTGGTTAAGCGGCGCGAGGTTGGCGAGAAACGCGTCGAGGTTAAGAAGGTTCGAAAGTCCGAGGTCGTGGAGCCGGAGGAGGCACCCTCAAACTATCCTCCGTATGAGCTTCCCGATGTTGGGCTCCTTACTCGGGGAGAGCCTGCGGTGGGCAGTGAGAACGACGAAGAGCTTCTCGACAAGTCGCGGCAGATCGAAAGCAAGCTCCGGGATTTTAGTATTCACGGGAAGGTCACTCAGGTGCACCCCGGCCCGGTAATCACTCTTTTTGAGTTCGAGCCCGCGCCGGGGGTGAAGGTCGGGAAGATCGCCGCGCTTCAAGATGATCTGGCGATGAGTCTCCGGGCGAGTTCGATCCGAATTATTGCGCCGATTCCGAAGCGAGGCACGGTGGGTATCGAGGTGCCGAATAAGCATCGGGACATCGTGCGCCTGCGCGACTGCCTGGAGAGCGAGGCGTTTGTTTCGGGGGATTCGTCGCTGTGTGTGGCGATAGGCAAAGACACCTACGGAGATCCGGTTGTCGTCGATATCGCGACGATGCCCCATCTGTTGATGGCGGGCGCAACCGGCACCGGAAAATCGGTGTGCATCAACACGCTCCTTTTGAGCCTATTGTACCGGGCGAGCCCGGAGGAACTTGGCCTGATATTGATAGATCCCAAGATTTTGGAGCTCAGCATCTACGAGGATATTCCCCATCTTCGAGTGCCGGTTGTCACGGTGCCCCGTCAGGCCAAGGCGGTGCTCGACTGGGCGGTGAATGAGATGAATCGCCGCTATCGGTTGATGCAGAAGTTCGGGGTTCGAAATATCGATGGATATAACAGGGTCGTGCGGGGCGACGATCCGCCCGACGGTGAGGTCGCAGCGGTGACCGACGTCATCGAGCTTTCCGAGGCCGAAGTTGTTGAGGGGGGCACTGTTGAGCCACCGCACCCAGTTGAGGCGGAGGGGGATGCCGACAGGGTGGAAGTCGTCGAAAAGCTTGAGCCGCTGCCGAAGATCGTCATCGTCATCGACGAGCTGGCTGATCTTATGTTGACGGTCGGGCGTGATATCGAAGAGTTAATCACCCGTCTTGCTCAAAAGGCTCGGGCCTC
>JBJOHD010000075.1:0-7046 GCA_046047875.1 Pseudomonadota bacterium
CGGCGACCCTCGCCTTCGTCGCCGTCTACGGAGTCCTCCACTGCCTAAGCTCTATCGCTCCATCCTTCCTTCATCGAGTGCTGCTTGCGCTTGTCATCGTCGGCAGCATCGGAACGATTCAGGTCCTTGGGTTCGCGATGTGCATTTCATACGTCATAAGCCTGTTCCTTGTACTCTTAGCCCTTCAAGCCCCTCCCCTCAAACCCTCGCGGCTGATTCCGCTCGTTGTCATCCTCTCATTTTCAACGAATTCATCTTTCATCGCAGCGCCGCTGTTCCTCCTCAGAGCTTATACGACCCGTGAACGAGGAATGCTCCTCTGCGGCATTCTAACCTTCGCGCCACTGCCGATCATCCTTGCACTTGCATCTGCCAGCGCCTCCCCGCATTCGTTGGCGGCTTTGCAAAATACACCTGCCAAGATTTTGGCGACGATCGACGCCGGTGTCTTTTATCTATTTGCCGCACCGATGGGCGGCGGTCTCCTCGCGAACCTGGATAAACCGTGGCGATTCTGCCTCCTCAGTATCTTTATCGCCTCATTTTTGATTTTTCTATTAAAGAGTGGTCGCCGCAGCAGACTTCTATCTCTGGGTCTCGCTGGTGCCGCGGTATTGTATATTGCGGCCCACGGATTTGGCCGAGCTTATTCCATAACCGGCTCGCTCACCAATTTTCGACTAACCCCTGATCGCTTTGCATTCGTCCTGATACCCTGCACCGTCATGGCGTGGACGGCGCTGCTCTTTGATCAGCCCCGACTTAAAGGGAGGGTGAGAGATTCATTTTTCTTAATTATTGTAAGCGCACAGATCTTAACCACAGTCATTTCCCGAGGAGCCACGATGCCCACCTTTTCATCCCGGTCTTGGGAACGATTTGCTCTTGAGCTATATGCCGCCCGCCGAAACCCGCCAGGACTGCATATCGCGGAAGTTCCGGTGAATCCTATGCGGAGGGGGCAGTCGTGGGGACTTATCCGTTGCGACAATACCGCTGCTGATTATGTCCGGTGCTCTGACGTAAGGGGTAATTGGGAGGGCATCGTGTACGAGATTCCCCGACTTGCTGCGCCTCACGACAACTAAATTTGAGCATCAAAGAGATGCTCAACGAGGGGGCGAGCTCTCGGAGCTCGCACCTCAATAAATCGCCACGAATGACCCCTTACTAAGTCAGGCTCCGCTCCAGCACTGATTATTAGGCGCAAAAGACCATTCTCAACCTGCGTGCCTTTGAGAGCTCAGCTCTCTAAAATACCCTCGACGAGGCGCCTTCGGAACGGCCACCGGCGCCCGATTCTCGCTCGGTATAATAAAAACATCGCTCCCCGCGAACCGTCCCGATCGTTTCATACAACGGCGCAGCAGCCTCCACTGGGCTTTGCTCCATCTCTCTCGGCGAAGCAGGGGAGCCGCATACGGTCTCGAAATCGCCGCGAAGCTCACCCGCCCGGTGCGAATCAGCCCGCGAAGCTTCGAGTCGTTCCATCGACCGCGGCGCTGAAGCTGGTTGACCTCGTACGACTGAAAGACGATCTGCTTCCCCGTCAGCAGCTCCACACCCATCAGATCGTCGGTGAGAACAAGACCAGGGGTACGCCGCACCGCTCGAGTAAACGACGCCGCTTTTTCTCGGGAGTGCTTAACCGTCGGAACCAACCGATCAAATGTGAGCGCCTTCGATCCCAGAGGCAGGACCGAGATACACGCGAGGATGATGGCGATTCGAGTATTAGCTCGCCGCCGTGAGAGTCCTCCGATAACGAGTCCCGAGATCAGCGCAATCACCACATACATTTCGACAAGGTAGTTGAGGTTCGAGCCAGATTTAGCCAGCGTGATAAAACTTGGGACCGCTCCTAAGAAGAGCCAGCCGAGAAGGGGGCGAACGTGAAGATTATCCATCCGATAAAAAATAATCATCGATACGACGATAAGGGGTGCAAAAAACTCAACGCCGAGATTGCCTACTCCTAAAAGAAGCCGATCCCACTCCCACGAGTTGAGGTTTCCCGTAATCACGTTAAACGAGTACGCGCCGCGGCTCGCGTATTCAAGAAGTCCCGCGACGCCGCCCGCGATGAATGTCAAACTAAAAAGGAAAAAAAGAGAGAGCTGACCCGATTTTTTTTGTCCATAGAAACCGAACGCGAGGATCAGGGGAAAGATAAAACTGGTCTGACGGGTGAGAGCAGCTGCTCCAGCGAGCGCGCCTGCAAGAACCGCTCGACGTATCAACGGAGGGGAGCAAACGATCACGTAGACCGACGAGACCGAAAAAAACGCCGCAACCGCATCGACTCGGTTGAGGGCAAGATTAGCGGAGAACGGCGATATGAAGAGAAGGAGCGCTGAGAGGAATCCAGCTTCACGAGTCCCCGTGTGGATCCGCACAAGCCGATACACCAGAATGAGAACGCCGACTCCGCTGAGGAGCGAAATAATTCGTCCCGGGATGAAAGAAACTCCGGTGACAGATAGAGGAAGACTTAGAATCGCGTAGAAAGCCGGTGTGTAATTCGAGAGGATATACGGCGGTGTTGATGTGAGGTGACGATAAAAGAGAGTCCCCTCCGAGAGAAGGAGCGCATCCCGAACGATCGGTCCCTCACCGTAGGCGATCGGAAAGTCGAGGAAGTAAAACACCCCGTGCGCAGCAAGAAAAGCAACGCCGGCGATCCCAAAGCAGATGCCCCAGATAACGCCCAGAAGGACGCGGTTCGACGAGGTATTTATTGCGGCAGCCGCCGGGGTTGAGCTCACATCCCGATAAATCATCGTAACATATCGACGAGACTGTTTTTTTAATCTCTCGCACAATACACATATCTCCCCGAAACCTCCATAACTTCCTTAGAACGTTCGGGTATCGCGGAATCAAGGTTATGCGTCGTTTATTTTTTGTCTGTGCCTGCATCTCCACCCTCTTCATCGGTCGAGCGCCGCTGCTCGCGCAGCGGACCCCGGAGAATACAAAGGTCGTCTACTCAACTAACGGTGCGCTCATTACCCAGACTATCTCTGATCCAGCGATACAATTCGTTACCTTCGAGGTTATCGTTGCAGCGCGCTATAAGGATCCCGGCCACCTCTCTCAGCCCGCAGAGGTCACTTTAAAAGCTCCAATCGGCACCACCGCCACTCTCCAGCTAGAAAAGGTCTTTCCGACCGGTGGAGGCGGCACCCCATACCCAATCACCTTCTCTAATGGAGGCACCGTCCTCGGAATCGAAGAGGTTGACCCTCTTGAGGCGTACGCTCGCTATCTCTCGAGGATCTTCCCAGGAATCACGGTGGAAGATCTTCGTCGGATGTATTCTCCCGAAGAGCTCGCCGACCGGGTGGAGAACTTCAGAAATTTTAATCAAAACGATATCGCTGCCGACGGAATCAAAGCTATCGCGATCCTCCAGAAAGACACCTGTGCCCCGACGCTCAAAACCTATCGTGCTCGCCTTATCGTTGACCTTCGCGGGGTCAGCCCCACTGAGAGAGCCGCGCCGATTCGGGTTGCTGGGGGGATTAAAACCCTCGAGCCGGAAAGTGCACGCGCCGCTTTGGTAAAGGTCGGGGAACCACGCGACGGCAAACTTAAGGGAAAGCGGCTTGCTCTCCTGGCAAGTAAAGCTCCTCAGGACTCAACCATCCGATTCACCCAATACTCGCGGGCTCGCCGAATTCGATCATTAAAGGCGAGACGACCGGGGATCTACATCCACCGTTCACACGGCACGATGCTGAAGGTTGGGCTCCCGGTAATTCGTAAAGCTACAAAAATCACCGTCGAGCACCTCGGCCCCGAGGGAAAAAGTGTGTACTCGGTATGCGCGCCGCTGACGAGCAAGAGAGCGATCAAACTCAACGGGTTTAAACCGGGATAACGTTAAGACGCTGCTCCGTATGCAGCTCCGCCCCCCTCCCGCTCGAACTCTATCGCCCGCACCGCATGGATGCTGCCGAAATCTCGCTCTTCGATCCCTTGAGGGATGATGTGCCAGTACCAGCTGTCTTCTCGGGTGATCGAGTAGCCGGGAAGTTGGTGTGCATCGACGTACAGGCTCCGCTCTTCCTGCCAGGGGGCGATATCGCTCCGATAGTAAAAGAATTTTTCATCGGTGATCACGACTACACACGGTGCCTTAGAGGCACATAAAATGTCTCGATGCGCTCCTTGCAGGCGATTATACGAGCGCTCGAGAGCCGCGGCTGCCCCGGGATGCGCCGTAAACTCAGGGCCGAGGAGCGACTCCACTCGATCTCTCCAATATATCGGGATCTGACTTAAGAGATTCACCGAGATGATCGCATCGAACCCCTTGAGCTCCGGCGAACCTCCCGCGGTGAGGCTATCGAGGATCTTCGTAATCTCCTCGGGAGCTGCTCCGACCGAGCCAACCTTATCTTTTAAGGTGGTGGTCCAGCGCTCGATTGAGCCGGTAAGATCGAGGATATGGGGTATGACCCGAGTCCTGCCGTGAGAAAGCCTCCTCCAACTCCACCGACACCCCGGATCGGCATCAAAAAGATGGAGCTCACCATCTAAATCTTGCAGACGCTCAACCGGTACATCGAGGAGTCGCCCCGCGCCAAGAACAGCGACCTTCGAACCCTTCGGCGTTTCGCTCAGCGCCCGCTCGATAAACTCCCGCGTGAGTCGTAAATGCGGCTCCCACGCCGACCGACACCGCCGATAACGCGCCTCGATCCCGAGCCCCATCGAGATGAAATCAGCAGCTCCGGCAAAACGAAATCGGTCGAGGTAGTAGGCGATTAACGAGCGCATCGGCAAACTTTTTCGGTCAACTCCCCCCGATTCTCTCTTTTTCCGAGGATGCTGGGGAGCCCAAACTTGACTCTCCAACCGCTTCCCCGCACCATAGCTGCGCGATTTCGACCGAGAGGTGGTGAACCGTTATGACGTTTATGGAGAATCGGCGCTGGCGTAACCAGTACATCGACCTCTTAGGCTCGAAGCCGGACTATATCGTCAGCGCGAACGGTAAAGGGCTCTCCCCGGAGGGGCTCCATATCGTAAAGTCGCGCGCGGCCCAGTTCGCTCGGGTAGCGGTCGAGATCGGCTCCGGCTCCGGCCAGCACCTTATCGAACTCGCACTACGGGACCCCGAGACCCTTTTTATCGGCTACGAGATCCGTTTTAAGCGCATCTTTCGAACGGCCGAAAAAGCCGAGAAGCTCGGCTTGAAAAACATCTTACTGATTCGACAAAGTGCCTTTGAAATGCCTGCTGCCTTCGAGAGCTCAAGCCTCGCCGGGGTCTACATCAATTTCCCCGATCCGTGGGATAAGAAGCGGTGGCACAAAAACCGGATCTTAAACCCTGATTTTCTAAAGAAGCTTCACGAGATGCTGGGGCCGGACGGTTTTCTCTCGTATAAGACCGACCACACCGGATATTTCGCTGCAACCCGAGAGATCCTCGACGAGTTACAATTATTTTACATCGAAGCGCTGGAGACTGACCTCCATAACTCTGCCCTCGCCGATGCCACTCCGCCAACGGAGTTTGAAAGCTTGTTTCGATCCAAGGGGTTGCCTGTGATGTACCTCCGGGCAAAAAAAATTGGTCGGCCTGAGAGCCCGCGGTTATAATAGGGGCTGTGGCAAATTTTTTACAAAACGGTTTTTAGGCCACGCTAATCTTATCGTTACGGTCGGGCGAACCCGACAGTTTTTTAGACCGGCCCCGAAAGGCCGAGCCTTTTTCGATAAGAGAAGGTTTTAAGAGAGGTAATGCAGATGGATAAAGTACTCGCCGAAACCGCTGTCGAGGTCGTTGAAACAACGATCGGAGATCTCATCGAAGCTATTACTGAGATAGCGCTTGAATCGGGAAGCTCTGAAGCGGAGGGCTATAAGCTCGCGTCCATCACGATCGAAAGCATCCTCAGGAAGAGCCGACTCTCCGCCGATGTAATGAACTAGTCCTTCGACAAATAAGTTTTTTCACTCCCGCGGAGTGAAAAACTAACTCAGGACCAGTGGTGAGCATAAATTCTATTACCTTGCAGGTGAAAGAATTTAATGGTCGAACCACGAGTCGAAGCGCCCGTTAAGCGTTTCGGGGCCTCACACCACCGCAGAAGCTCCGCCGGGACATTTCGGTGCGCTTCTCGGGTGCTGGCGAGGCCCTCGTTGTTTCTCAAGTTTTTCAGTCCATCCGCCTCTTTTTTCATTCAGCAGCATCTTAACCTTCGGGGAACTCCAACTTTTTTGGGCCGCCGCCAAACCCAGGAGCTCTTTTGAGAATTCGCCAGCACAACGGACGGATCGCGCTCGACCTCGTCGTTGCGTACGGCGTCGTGTTCGTCTGCGGTGCTCTCATTCATTTTCTTTATACCCCTCTCCGAAAAGCCGAAGGCCCCCGAAACGTCATCGCCCCATCGATCGCGACCGGGGAGCACCGTTCGCTTCTCATGAGTCGGGGACGCTGTGTTGGGGAGATCTCGACGACACTCTCCAGCGACGATACCCCGACCCTCGAAACCTCGGTGAAGATTCGTACCGCTTACCAGGGTAAGACGACCGAAACAGCGGGAAACTTCGTCGCTTATTTTAACCCTCTTCTGCAGCTAGGGCGTGGGCGGGGGACGATCGAAGCTCCCCTCTTCAGTCTTGAGGTATCTCTCAACGATGTGACCCCGATTCGGGTCACCGCCTCGGCGCGGCTCGGTCAGACCGCCCGTTCTGTGGAACTTACCATTCCAGGACCTCTATCGTTGGTGCGCGACACTGCGAACTCGTACCGCCTTGAGTATGCGCAACTCCCGAGCACACTCGATGGAGGGGCGGCTGCACGGTTTGTTCAATCTGCGGCATCCGACCTCGCACTCACTATCGCTGCCTCGGAGAACCCTAGCGCCCAGTGCCCCCCCGACCGTCGCGGGGAGGTCGATCTGGCACCCCTGGTCACCAAATTCAGACCGTTTCTTCAACCCCTCACCAGCGGAGAGCACCCATGAGGATCACCGGGATGATCGAGGTTCAGGACCTTCGGAAAAGGTACGGAACGTTCCAAGCGCTCAA
>JBJOHD010000076.1:0-5370 GCA_046047875.1 Pseudomonadota bacterium
GCTATAGTGGAAACACGCTATCTCTCACCGGTCTCCCATAACCATCTTCTGCGCGAGATTCCGGTCGACACTACCTTAAAGCCGAACCTCGTTGATGTCGTTCACCGTATCAACGCGAACATCGCACAGCTCAATCGCCTCCTTTACGGCTTTCAAGATTACTGCCTCGTTCTTGAGGTGAAGTAACGATGGCGCGCATCCTCGTCCTCGGAGTAAAGGTACCCTTCACGCGGGGGGGACAAGAGATCTTGGTTGACACCCTCACAAAAGAGATCCGAACACGCGGCCACGACGTGGACGTTATCGAGCTGCCTTTTAACCCTCTTCCAAAGCAGAATCTCGTAACTGCGGCGGCGATGTGGCGCGCCCTGGATCTCTCAACGTTCTGCGGTCAGTCGATAGACCTCGTCATTCCAACCAAGTTTCCAAGCTACTATGTTCGTCACCCCAAAAAGAGCCTTTGGTTAGTGCATCAGCTGCGCTCGATCTATGACCTCTACGGAGGACAGTTTTCCGACATCGGAGATGACCCGCGCGATGAAGCGCTGCGAAAGACCCTGGTTGAGGGCGATACCAAAACTCTCGGGGAATGCGCCTATCGCGGGGCTATTTCACAGAACGTCGCCGATAGACTCGCCAAATTCAACGGACTCACCGCCCAGGTGCTCTATCCCCCGCTCCCGCTTGGCAACCGCTACCGCAGCGCCGAACCGGAGCCGTATATCCTCTCGGTGGGCCGTCTGTGCCGGATTAAGCGGCTCGACCTCATGTTGATGGCGCTCGCTCACATACCGGCCATGCGACTTAAGGTCGTGGGGGTCTCAGATGAACCGGGGAGCCTTGAGTACTTTCAAAACGTGGCGGGGCATTACTGCGTGAGCCCCCGGGTCGATTTTCTCGGTCGGGTGAGCGAAGAGGAGCTTATAGAGCTTCACGCTCGAGCGACCGCAACCTACTACGCTCCATTCAATGAGGACTACGGGTACGTCACGATCGAAGCGATGGCGAGCGGAAAGCCCGTCGTTACGACCCACGACGCAGGGGGACCACTCGAGTTCGTTCGACACGAGGAGAACGGCTTGATCGTCGACCCGACCCCCGAAGCAGTGGGCGCCGCGTTCAATCGGCTCATCCAGGAACCGCCGCTTGCCCGAGTGATGGGGGTAAAGGGACGCGCATTTATTGAGGATTCGGGGATGCTTGAAGGGGGCTGGGATCGAGTCATCTCAGAGCTCCTCTCCCCGCTCTCAAGCTGCGGAGCTCGGACCGCATGAGCTCCCGCCCCCGCATCGCCTGGTTCTCCCCAATCGATCCGATCGGGGATTCGATCGCGGACTACTCAACCCGACAGATACTTCCCTGCATCAGCGAATATTTTGAGGTCACACTCTTCACCGATCGAACGAAGCGGCTCGGCATCGCGGAATTTGAAGATCATTTTTTGAATGCACAACGGACTCACCGCGGATCTCCCTTCGATCTTTTCGTCTATAATATCGAAGACCATCCCCGCGCTCGATTCGTCCGTGCCCATCTCGGACTTGTTCCCGGAGTCGTCTGGCTTCATGAGGCGGCGCTTGCGGACTTCGGTGCGGAGGCGTTTCATGCAAGTCCTTGGGAGCTAACGCTCGATCAGTTTCTCAACAACGAAGCTCCCTTCAATCCGCGAAAAAACCCGATCCACCCGTTATGGCCTTTTGCTTACCGCGAGCTCTCCCTGGCCACCCTGGTTCTCTCAAGCTCGCTTGCTGTCCTGAAAAGGCTCGGTGAGCTTTCGAGTCGGCGTCTTGAAGCTGCGCCGGGGAGTCATCGCCTTTTCCATCTGCCCTTGCCTACAACCCTATCGAAGCGGGTGCCTCCCCCAGCTCACGACGGGATCTTTCATGTCGCAGCAGCGTGCCGCCCCGGGGTCGAGGGGCAGATGCACAAAGTTTTCCCTGCACTAAAGGCGCTGCGATCCCCGTGGTCGCTCACCTGGATGATCGATCAGTCCGAAGCACCGCTCGCCGGGAGGGTCCTCGATGAATTCAACGTTCGCTCACAGGTCGAGCTTAGAATCGGACGTGCCCCGGCAACGTGGGAGGAGATCGTCTCGCGATCGACTATAGCGCTCCATCTCCATAACTCGCCGTTTTATCGAACCTCGCCCTATCTTGAGCTTTCACTTCTCGCCGGCCGCCCGACGGTCGTTTCCAGCTATCCCGCATATCGAGACTGGGACGACGATGTCGTATTTACTATCGAACCGAGTATGTTCGGTACCGCACAGCTCCGCGGAATCTTCGAAGCGGTTCGCAGACAGGAGTGGCGGCAGGAGGGAGTCGCTTACTCGCGGATCGCCGAACGCAACGATCCTGCGGCGGTCGCGGCCGCCCTCCGAAAGCTCCTCGTCGAGCACATCTCGGATTATCAAACTATCCTCGCTCGCTGGCGCGAGGTCGGAAGACGTGGCGCCGCGATGCTTCACCAGGAGGTGTGCGACCTCATGGGGCCTCCAGATCTCGGAGGCATCTCCGCAAAAGATGTCATCATCGCGCCGTTTTTCGATGAATTCAGCGGCGTGTAGGTGAGCGCTTCGATGCCTCGCCCCCGCGGTTACCCGACCGCACCCCCGGCGAGAGATACGCGGACCATTGCCGCCATCCTTGAAGATCGTCTACGACGCGAGTTCGATGATCCGCTCAAGATGCTTTCTCAGAGGAAATCGTGGGGTCCGCTCAAGAACCGCTCGAGCGTTACGTGAAGCTTCGGAAAATTCTTTTCGTTCAACATGGAGCATGGCGAGTCTGAAAAACGGCTGCCAATCGACCGCAGAGGCCCGCACAGCTGCCTCAACATACGACTTCACGGCTGCGTTTGAGTCCCCCTTCCCCTCAAGACGAAGACCCCGCACAAAGTACGGCCACGCTTCGGTCGACCCCTGAGCAAGGATCTGCTGCAGCTGCGCTTCAGGCAGGACGGAATCGCTTAAGAGACTATCGTGATCAACAAGGAGTGTCTCTGGAGCGAAGCCCTCGGCTTTCCCAACTCGCTGAGCGCTCTCTGGGAGAGAGACACTAGGGGCATTATTTGAACGGGAGACCGCCATCTCGCAGTACGAAACAACCTCACGCGCCACGACCTCCCATGTCCGTGGATATTCAGCTTTCGCCGCGCGGGAACGTTCAGCAAGTCGGGAGGGGTCTCGCAACATTCGCGCTATCCCATCGCGAAGATTTTCAGGGCTGACTTCCTCGATAATTTCACCGACCTTAGGTGCTACGTAATCGCACACTCCGCCGGAATTAAATGCGATGACGGGGCATCCGCTTGCTTGAGCCTCAATCACAGCGAGCCCGGCTGATTCCGGCGAAATCGACGGAAACACCAAGAGCCCGGCGCGCCGCAGCTCATCGGAAAGTCGAGATTGCGGAACCTTCCCGTGGAAAACGAGTCCGGGAAACCGCGTCATATATTCGTCTTTTTTCTTCGAGAACTCTGTCCAGCGTTCATCATCGCCGAAGACTGCAAGCTTAAGTCCGGGGAACTCGGCTTTCAGCATCCCAAAGACATGCACCAAAAGGTGAATTCCCTTCGCCGCCTCGACTCGGCCGATAAACACCAGCTGATTCCAGTCACGATTTTCCGGACCGCTGTACGGAAACTGCGTCGGGTCGAAGCCATTTTTAACGACACCGAGCTTCTCCTCGTTTGCTCCGACGGTTTTGAGGAGCTCCCTCTGCCACGTCGAGACGCACAAGACATAATCCACGAAATTCCCGATAGTGCTCGGCTCAAGTCCACTCGGGTGGGTTCCCGGCGAGTGATTGATAATAATTCGTGCAAGGCAGTGTCGGTGCTCCCTTAGGAAGAGAAGGGGATGGGCTAACGTGGCACACAGGCAATAATAGGGACCGATCTCCCGAAGTCGGGTCTCGATACGGTGGATCGCGTAATCAGCACCGAAATCCCAAAATTCCAGGCCCCCTGCAACGGTGTCCCCCCCCGGGAGGTTTGCGCAGGCGATGACGCGATACCCGAGAGCGCTGATTCCCCGCGCAAGGGCCAACGTCGCACTTTCGCCCCCGCCGCTGTTAACACCGTTCGGAAAGACCTGCCAATCGTTAAAGAAGATCACCACACTCGGCTTCGTAGCTGGCGTCATGAGTTTTTCCCCTGCAAGATCAGCATATTAGCATAGCGCTGCGCAGCGCGAAGAGCCTGCAGTGTAGATGCCCCTCGCCAAGCTTGAGGTTCATCTCCCGCGGCCACTGGGCGGCTGGACCGGGCTTCCCTTCGGTTGCTACAGTGCCGCGCATGACCACCGCTCATCCCCGCACCGTCTGGTTCGCCGTCATCGTCGCGTCTCTCGGCTACTTCGTTGATGTCTTCGATATCTGGCTATTCGCGAACTTTCGCATCAAAAGCCTCTCCGAGCTCGGTCTCTCCGGAGACGCGCTGATCACCGAGGGGGCTTTTGTGCTCAACTGTCAGCAAGCCGGGCTCCTCGTCGGAGGATTCGTCTGGGGGATCCTCGGGGACAAGTTCGGCCGGATGCGCGCGCTATTCGGCTCGATCTTCCTCTATTCACTTGCAAATATCGGTAACGCCTTCGTTCACGATATCACCTCGTACGCCGCTCTACGCTTTATCGCTGGATTCGGACTGGCCGGAGAGATCGGCACCGGGGTTACCCTCGTGAGTGAGCTGATGTCGAAGGAGAAGCGCGGCTATGGAGTCACAATCGTCGCAACGGTTGGGGTAGCCGGTGCGATCGCGGCGGCGTTCGTCGGCAAAGTAATGGACTGGCGCTCCGCCTTTATCCTCGGCGGGGGTATGGGCCTCTCCCTCCTCTTTCTCCGGGTTCTGGTTCACGAATCGGGGATGTTTCATGAGACCAAGGAAAGAACCGATATTAAGCGGGGTTCCTTACTCATGCTGATCAACTCCCGGAGCCGGTTCGTGCGCTTTGTGAGCTGCTGTATGCTCGGTATCCCTGTCTGGGTCGTCTTCGGTCTCTATGGGGTCTTCGCGCCGGAGATAGCCACCGCGCTCGGTATAGCGGGGACGGTGGATGTCTCGTCGAGCCTTCTCTGGGCCTCTATCGGGATTACCGCGGGGGATTTGATCTCGGGACTTGTAAGCCAATGGATGAAAAGTCGGAAGAAGCCGATCGGTCTCTTCGTACTCGCGGGCATCGTGCTTCTCGTCCTGCTGCATGGCGGGTATGTCACGACCCCGACCGAATTTTATATCACCTACGGGCTTCTCGGTTTCTCGGTCGGATTTTGGATATGCGGCCTCGCCACCGCCGCAGAGCAATTCGGGACTAATCTTCGCGCGACCGTCTCAACGATCGTTCCGAACCTCGTTCGCGCAGTTGTCATCCCG
>JBJOHD010000077.1:0-6379 GCA_046047875.1 Pseudomonadota bacterium
TGCACGTCGATTGACCGATCCCGAGCTCGGTGAGCTGGAACACCGCTTCGTACGTTAACGTTCCACTCCGAGAGACCACCCCGATCCGTCCCGGTTTGTGGATGTGCCCCGGCATGATCCCGATCTTCGCCTCACCCGGCGTAATGATACCGGGACAGTTGGGCCCGATAAGACGGGTGCGCCGCCCCTGCATGAACGCCTGAACCTTCAGCATGTCGAGTACCGGGATACCCTCGGTGATGCAGATAACAAGATCGAGGTCGGCATCCACCGCCTCCATGATGGCGTCGGCTGCGAACGGCGGGGGCACATAAATCACCGACACGTTCCCCCCGGTCGCCTTCTTTGCATCGACGACGGTGTCGAACAGCGGAATCCCCATCAGCTCCTGACCCTTTTTGCCAGGGCCGACCCCCGCCACCATCTTCGTGCCGTACTCCTGACACATCTTGGTGTGAAAAGAACCGGTCTTACCGGTCATTCCCTGGGTGATAACCTTGGTGTTTTTATTTACAAGAACGCTCATACGTGACCCTTTTTGAATTACTTTACCGCCGCCACGATCTTCTTCGCCGCGTCGTCCATCGTGTCCGCCGGGGTAATCGCGAGCCCCGACTCCGAGAGTATCTTCTTACCGAGGTCGACGTTCGTGCCTTGGAGCCGCACAACGAGGGGAACCTTTACCCCGAGTTCGCGCGCCGCTTCAACGACACCGGAGGCGATAACATCGCACTTCATAATTCCGCCGAAGATATTGACGAGGATTCCCTTCACGTTCGGATCGGAGAGAAGGATCTTAAACGCCTCAGTGACCGTCTCCTTCGAGGCACCACCACCGACATCGAGGAAGTTTGCAGGGCTTCCCCCACTCATCTTGATGATGTCCATCGTGGCCATCGCAAGCCCCGCCCCGTTGACCATACATCCGATATTCCCCTCCAGCGCGACATAGGAAAGTCCGTATTTCCCCGCGCGGAGATCCTTCGAATCCATCTCATCGTAGTCCATGAGCTCCCGGAGCTCGGGGTGACGAAAAAGGGCGTTATCCTCGACTGAGCACTTCGCATCGAGGAGCACGAAGTCGTTCTCTTTCGTAAGAACGAGCGGGTTGATCTCAACAAGCGCCAGATCCTTTTCGATAAAAGCCTGATAGAGACCGGCGATGATCCCCGAGAGCTTCTTCGTTTGGGCGACATCGAGGCCCAGGCTCAAACCGATCTGGAGCCCCTGAAAAGGCTGAAACCCGACCCGCGGATCAACCGAGGTCGTCAGGATCTTCTCCGGAGTCGTGTGCGCAACCTCTTCGATATCCATACCCCCTTCCGATGAGGTGATAATGGAGATGCACCGCGAGCCCCGATCGACGAGCATCGAGAGGTAGAATTCCTTTGCAATATTGCACCCTGCCTCGACGTAAACCTTCCGCACGAGCCGCCCTTTCGGACCGGTCTGAGGGGTCACGAGGTTCATCCCGATAATCGCCTCGCCGTGCCGTCGCGCCTCAGCGGAGCTCTTGGCGAGCTTGACCCCGCCCCCCTTTCCCCGCCCGCCGGCGTGAACCTGGGCCTTGACCACGCAGATCCCTCCGCCCAGGGCATCGGCGGCTGCCTCGACCTCCCCAGGGGTGTAGCACAGGTGCCCCGCAAGACACGGCAGCCCAAAGGTCTTTAACACCGCTTTCGATTGATACTCGTGAAGATTCATAGACGATTCCCCGTTCGCTTTACCGTGATAAACTTAAAAACGCCTTGCCCCGTGAGGCTTACGCTGCACCCCGTGGGGATTAAAGCCCCACCCACTTCTTGAGGAGCCGCCCGGTCGCCTGCCGCCCGACATCGGCGATCGACTCGGTGAGCGGGATCTTCTTCGGACACGCCTCAACGCAGTTTTGTGCGTTTCCGCAATCCGCGATCCCCCCATCCCCCATAATCGCATCGAGCCGCTCGTTCGCTTGATACGCCCCGGTTGGATGGCTGTTAAAGAGCCGCACCTGATTTATCGTTTGAGCACCAACGAAGTTGTTATCCTTCGAGAACTGCGGACACACCTGGAGACATACACCGCACGACATACAGGTCGACATCGTATACCGCGCGAGAGCATCCTCCGGATTCTGCCGCGGCCCTTGACCGAGGTCGTAGCTCCCGTCGATCTCGATCCACGCCTTGACCTTCTTGAGGTTGTTGAACATCCGGGTTCGATCGACCGCGAGGTCGCGCACGATCGGAAACTTGTCCATCGGTTCGAGGGTGATCGGCTGCTCCAGCTGGTCGACAAGCGCGGTGCACCCTTGCCGAGCTTTCCCGTTCACCACCATCGAACACGCCCCACACACCTGCTCGAGGCAATTCGACTCCCACACCACCGGCTCAACTCTGGTTCCGGTTATATCCACCGGATTTTTTCGAATCTCCATCAACACCGAGAGAACGTTGTGTCCCCGTTGGTACGGCACCTCGAACTCCTGCCAATACGGGAGCGCCTCGGGACCGTCCTGTCGCCGCACCTTCACCCGGATCTTTTTATTGCTCCGGTGGGGCGCGTGCCCGTGATGGCTGTGTCCCGCGCGACCGTTGGAGGCGTGGCCGTTATGTGAATGATCGTGACCGTTGTGGTTATGCATACCGTAACCTTTCTAAAATCACCTTACACGCTCGCCGCCGCCCCAGCCTCGCCGCCGCTCTTGCCGGCTGGCGAGCTCTTCTTGTCGACGTTGTAGACCCGTTTCCGCGGAACGATGAAACGGGTATCCACCTGTTCGTACGCGAGCGCGGGGCCCTTCGGGGTAAAACGAGCCATAGTGGTTTTAAGCCACTGTTCGTCGTTTCGCTCTGGGAACTCCGGTTTGTAGTGCGCGCCCCGACTCTCATCCCGCATAAGCGCCCCTAAGGTAATCGCTTCAGCGATGTGGAGCATATTGCGGAAGTGGTTGATAAAGAGAAGCTCCTGGTTGTACACCGAGGTCTTCGTCGTATTAAGCCCGATATTTCCCCACCGCTCACGGAGCTCTTGGATGAACGCGATCGTCTCCTTAAGCTCATCGTTTCGGCGGACGACCGTGACGTTATTCGTCATCGCCTCGCCAAGAAGCTGGTGCAGGTGGTAAACGTTTTCACTTCCATCCATCTTCTTAATCGCGCTGAGCTTCTCCGTCTGCTCCTTCACCGCGTGGGCAAAGAGCGCATCGGGGGCATCCGCCGCGTGCGAATCGAGACCTTTGCAATACTCAAGGATCTTCGGCCCGCCTTTCAAACCGTCGAACGAACAGCTTAAGAGCGCGTTCGCCCCGAGGCGATTCGCCCCGTGGTACTCGTAGTTACACTCTCCACCCGCGAAAAGTCCGGGGATGTTCGTCATCAGGTTATAATCAACCCAGAGACCCCCCATCGAATAGTGCATACCCGGGAAGATCTTCATCGGAACTTTGCGGGGATTATCTCCCACGAATGTTTCGTAGATCTCAAGGATTCCTCCGAGCCGCTTGTTAAGGAAATCCTCCGAGAGGTGGCTCAGATCGAGGTACACCATATTTTCGCCGTTGACCCCGAGCTTCTGACGCACACAAACGTCGAAGATCTCACGGGTCGCGATGTCCCGGGGAACGAGGTTGCCGTACGCCGGATACTTCTCTTCGAGAAAATACCACGGTTTGCCCTCTTTATAGGTCCACACCCGACCCCCCTCGCCCCGCGCCGACTCGCTCATGAGACGGAGCTTATCGAGCCCGGGGATCGCGGTGGGATGCACCTGGATGAATTCACCGTTTGCGAACACCGCACCCTGCTGATACACCGCCGACGCGGCGGTTCCGGTGTTCACCACCGAGTTCGTCGACTTCCCGAAGATCTGGCCGATACCGCCGGTGCACAACATGACGGCGTCCGCCTTAAACGAGCGAATCTCACCGGATTTTACATCGACCGCCGTGATTCCCCGACACACGCCCCGATCATCAACCACCGCCGAGAGAAACTCCCAAAATTCAAATTTCTCCACCTTCCCCTCGACCTCGCGCCGGCGTACCTGCTCATCGAGCGCGTACAGGAGCTGCTGCCCGGTCGTCGCTCCCGCGAACGCGGTGCGGTGGTGTTTTGTACCGCCGAAACGGCGAAAATCGAGTAACCCTTCCTGCGTGCGGCTAAACGGCACCCCCATCCGGTCGAAGAGGAATATGATGCTCGGCGCCATCGCGGTCATCTCTTTCACCGGCTCTTGGTTGGCGAGGAAGTCACCACCGTAAATGGTGTCGTCGAAGTGCTCCTCGACGCTATCCCCCTCACCCTTAATATTAACCGCGGCGTTTATCCCCCCTTGGGCGCACACGCTGTGGGAGCGTTTCACCGGGACGATCGAGAAGATCTTCACCTTTGCGCCGAGCTCTGCGAGCTTCATCGAAGCCGCAAGACCCGCGAGCCCACCACCGACGACGATTACCTCGAACTGCTTCGCCATACCGTCTTCTCTCCGTTAACCGAAAATCATCGAACCTAATTTCGCGAGAAACCCTCCGTTCAGCTTAAACGCCGAGAGGATATCGAGCCCCACGATACACAGGACAACAAAGAACGCGTTCGTCGCGCAGGCGAGCCGCTTCTGCGCCTGTTGAGTCGTCACGAGTCCCCACGTGATCGAGAAGCTCCAAAGACCGTTGGCGAAATGGAAGGTCGCCGCAACGATCCCGACGATATAAATGAGCAGGACCGTCGTTGAGGAGAGCGACGCCGCCATATCCGTGTAGCTGTACTCCGCACCCTTCACAAAAAGCGACCACACCCGGGTCGTTGCTACGTGATAGCCGATGTAGAAAAAGGCGACGATCCCTGACACCCGCTGCAGGGTGTAGCTCCAGTTCCGACCGTACGGGTAATGGGTCACGTTCGGACGGGCGCTCGCCGTGATAAAAAGCCCGTAGATCGAGTGAAACAAGATCGGGATTAGGAGGAGGCCTATCTCGAGGGCATAGATGTACGGCATCTGGGATATCTTGTGCACCGTCGCATCGAACGCCTCGGCCCCACGGCGGGCCGAAGCGTTCTCAAAAAAGTGGAAGAGGAGGAACCCGCCGATCGGCACGATGCCGGTCAACGAATGCAGCCTTCGCAGTAAAAAGTGACGCTCATCCGCGGTCAAATTCCCCATACCCCGTCTTCACCCTCACGATAACCCTCTTAAGCTCTCCTGCCGTCAAACCCACTTACAAGATATCGATGATACCCTGAACGCGGCCCGCGCTCTCATGGAGCGCCTTCTTCTCCGCAGCATTGAGATCGATCTCCATGACCTTCTCAACCCCGCCCCGACCGATGATAGTCGGGACACCGAGATAGATATCTTTAAGTCCGTACTCGCCGGAGAGATGCGCCGCCGCTGGAAGGAGCATCTTCTGATCGAAGAGATACGCCTCCGCCATCTGGATCGCCGATGCCGCGGGTGAATAAAATGCCGACCCGGTCTTCAGGAGCGCCACGACCTCGCCCCCTGCGCCCCGCACCCGCTTCTCGATCGCATCGAGACGCTCCGCTGGGATCAACTTCTCGATCGGAATTCCGCCGCAACTCGTATACGAGCGCACCGGAACCATGTCGTCACCGTGGCCCCCGAGAACGAACGCCGAGACCGAGCTTACCGAGACGTTAAGCTCCTCAGCGAGGAACGCCCGATACCGCGCGGTGTCGAGCACCCCTGCCATACCCACCACCCGACCGCTCGGAAATCCGGTGGTCTTCTGCATAAGGTAGGCCATCGCATCGAGGGGGTTCGTAATCACGATAACGAACGAATTCGGCGCGAACTGTTTGATACCTTGACCGACGCTCCGGATGACCTCGGCGTTCGTCTTCACGAGATCGTCGCGGCTCATGCCGGGCTTTCGGGGGATGCCGGAGGTGACGATGCAAACATCGGCGCCCTCGATATCTTTTAAGTCGTTCGTGCCGGTGCACTTAAAGTCACACCCGAATACCGGAGCGAGGTGTGATAGATCGAGCGCCTTGCCCTTAGGCATATCGGGGACGATGTCGAAAAGAACGACATCGCCCAGATTGCGTAACCCAGCGAGCAGCGCCAACGTTCCACCGATCTGTCCAGCTCCGATAAGAGCGATCTTCTTTCTTCCGTGCATAGGTCTCTCTCGATTTCCTCTTAAACTACCACGCCTTGGCGCCGTTAATAGCGCTGGCGCTTTACTAAAAACTACGGCGCTGGGGCGGCCACCCGCTCCCCTGCCTTCTCCCCGGGGGGTGTTTTCGGCGCTAACGCCTCAAAAGCCCCGAGCTGCGACAAAAGCTCGTTCGTATCAAGCCGCTTCACATCGATTCCGTTCCCACCCGAAGAGCTACCCAGCACCACGAACTTGGGATTCGACTTGATTAAGCTCTTC
>JBJOHD010000078.1:0-7845 GCA_046047875.1 Pseudomonadota bacterium
GTGGGGATTCGTTACCCTTAAACCGGACTACGGCGTCGCGTCTTCCGTATTCGTCCTCGCGATGTTCGGCTACGCGCTCTGTCTTCTTGGCCTTCTCTTCCTTGAGGAGACCTTTGGGCGAGACCTTAATTTTGTGGAGTAGTTTTCGATGAAAATCTTATATTTCTTCATCTCGGTACTCCTCGTCGGCTGCGCCACTATCCCCCCGACATCAAACTCCAGCACCACGGCAGGGGCCCCCGCCGATATCGACACCGTCAACTACACCCCTTTTCATTCAGTGGTTGGCAACGCAGACAGCCCAAGCGGAGAGGGATTCTGGAGCTTCGCTGTCAAAGTGAGTTTCGACGCTGCCGCTCGAGGCCCCACGAATCTCTCGATAGAGCAGCCCCCCTTCATCGAGCGCGACTCGGTCATTAACGAACTCGCGGCTTTTCGGAAGATGGCTGAGCTTTATGTTGTCACCACTACCGGTCCGGTCAAAGCCGGATCGGTCACCATCAACGGGGTTTCCACCGACCTTAAAAATACGGAATGGATCGTACGGGAACGAGCATATGGGCTAACGCTCCTCGCGCCGTATCTTGATGGGGGAGACACCGTGTCCATCTCAACCAAGAAGAAGTCTCTCCGTTTCTCCCTTCCGAAACTCTTTTCTCCGTATCTCCTCGCACGATACGAAACCGGCGCGATGATGCCTACCCCGATGCGAGGCGACACCATCGTGGTTGACCTCGATGCTGAGACCATGAGCGTTGTGTATAGAACGACCGTCCCAACAACGCCGACCCTTCGGGGTGGTGAGTTCCGACTGATCGTCGATCCGACCGATCCATACCCCGGAAGCTCGATCGCCGAAACTCGTGCTCGGTTCGAAGCGCAGCAGGAATACCTTCGACGGTGCACGATTCCCCAGATACCGATCGAGCCGTGCGCCGTGCCCGATCACCTCCCCGCGCGAGCTTTCTTCGAGTAACCTTCGAAGAGCCGCTACAGATTTGTTCCCCCGCCTACGAGGTTCTCCTAGCGATCGGAGCGAGGATCCGTCCAGCTAACCCTATAAAATGCCCCGCTATTCCGGACGTACATCCGCTCATCCCCGCCCACATAAAAAAACCTTCAGAAATATTGATGTTTTTCCCCTCTTAGACACAGCCCCAATCTAATTTGTTCGTTGTTGTTCGGTTGTGATCTCGATCGGTCCTAAAATCGCTGCGCTCGGCGCCAGCCGTTCCCTCGATAGGGCGACCGATACCATTGCGCGCACATCGGAGCGGCTCTCGTCAGGGCTTCGTCTCAATCGGGCAAGCGACGATGCTGCGGGCATCGCGATCGCGGACGCGCTTAGGAGTCGAGCCGAGCTCTTCGAGGTCGCCGGACGAAACATCAACGATGGGATCTCGGCTATCAACATCGCAAGCTCTGCGATCGACGCGCAGATTACGATCGTTCAACGGCTCGCTGAGCTCTCTGCTATCCAGGGCCAATTCGGTGCAGCACAGAGCCAGTTGGCGAGTAGCCTTAGAGGGACCGAGTCGAGTCGTATCAACAATCTCGCCGCTGAATCGCGTATACGGAATGTTGACGTCGCAGAGGAGACCGCTCGACGGGCGCTGGCGCAGATACGTCAGCAAACCTCCGCTCAAGTCCTAAGCCAAGCGGTGCAACAGCCCACTATAGCGCTCGCGCTATTACAAAATTAATCCCCCTTCAACGCAAAATTTTCACCCGTTCACCGGGTAGCGGCGAGGGCTAGCACGAGAAAAGCTGCGCCCAGCGTAATCCCACCGAAGATCCGCCGGAGCCGAGCGCGGTCGAGCCGACTTTTAAGTCTGATGCCGGTGAGCATTCCGACGAGTCCCCCCGTAAAGAACAACAGCACGGTGGTCGGATCCGCGCCGCTCAGATCGCTCCGATGGGCGACCACACCGGAGATCGAGATAACGGTGATAGACACCAGCGAGGAGGTAAGTGCCGTTTCGAATTTTATCGGCAAGACCATCAGGAGGGCGGGGACGATGAGGAATCCCCCACCCACACCGAAGAGCCCCGACAAGACCCCTACCACCACCCCGCTTATGAGAAGCTTCGTTGCACACCGGGGCGAGAACGAGGGGCGACCCAAAGGATCGAGGGGACACCGCAGGTCATCGAAATGAAGTCGATCCCCGATCCCACCGCCCCGCACCATCGGATAGCCCACACCTACCATGACGAGAGCGAACAACCCGAGCGAAATTCGATCGCTGAGCGCTCTACCGAGCGCTGCGCCGAGGGGCGCGGAAAGAAGACCTCCGAGCCCCAGCATGAGCCCCGCTCCCCAGAGCACCTCTCGCCGTATACCGTGGACCGTTGCGCCGAACGCCGCCACCGCGCCCACTACCATCAACGAAACAGCCACCGCAGCATGGAAGTCGAGGCCAAGACCGTACACCAGCAGCGGGACCGCGAAGATCGATCCCCCCCCACCGGTCAGTCCGAGCGATAGTCCTACAACGAGTCCAAAAAAGACCGGCGCCACCACCGTTTACACACCTGTCCCGCACCGTTTCCCACACGACCCGAACATCCCATCGACGTGAGTCGCATCAAAACCCTCCGCGACAAGAAACGAGGTCGCGAGGGACGCCCGTTTACCTGAAGCGCAGTGCACAAAGAGCGGCTTCGCCTTCGGGATCGTTCCGAGATACTCCCGTAGCCGGGTATATGGCATCGAATGGGCCCCCTCAAGATGCTTATCCTCGAACTCAGCGGTCGTGCGGACATCGATGATCTCACCTATCCCCCGCATCTTCTGGGGATTAAAATCCTGAAACTCGATCCGTTTTGTTTTTGCGGCTAATAGCCCCGCTCCACGCGCCTCGTTGACCGTTATCCAACCGATAAGACCATCGAGCCCAATTCGGTAGAGCTGCCGCGCGGTGAGGTCCACCTCCTCTTCTCCCTCCACAACAAGAAGGATCGGGGTTTCCTCTTTGAGAAAGGACCCCGCCGCCATAGCGAAGAAGCTCGAGCGAAGCGGCGCTGAGATAGCTCCCTCAACGTGCCCCTCGTCGAACGCAGCTCGATCCATTCGCACATCGAGGATGCGGGCATCTCCAACTCGTAGCTCTTTGAAACTCTCTACAGAAAGGTGTCGGCCAAACGGCACACCCCCCTTCACCTCGACCCCGTCCCGATTCACCCGCTTCATCGTGGCAAAATAGAGAGGCGGATTCGGCTGTCCGTGAAGAATATCTTTCACAAACGCATCCCGGTCGGACTGAGCAAGTTTCAGGGCGTGATTAAAGCGCCGTTCATACCCCAAGGTCGTTGTCGGCACCGCACCGAGCGCCTTACCACATGCGCTCCCCGCCCCGTGTGCGGGAAGTATCTGCAGAAAATCGGAAAACGGCGCGAGCCTCTTTGAGAGCGACTCCTGGAGTAAACGCGCCGAGGGCTCCATCACGTTCTTCACCCCCGCAGCGGACTCCAAGAGGTCCGGCCGACCGACGTCTCCAACAAAAAGGAAATCGCCGGTCGCAAGCGCCATCGGCTCGGTCGCGCCGCCGCCCTTATCGGTGATGAGAAACGAGATATGCTCCGGCGTATGGCCCGGAGTATGCACCACCTCAACCTCGATGTTGCCAACGTTAAAGCGATCCCCGTGGCGCACGATATGGATGTTCGGGCGCGCACCCGGCCACCGGTACGACCAGTCCGAACCTCCCTCCCCCGAGAGATAGAGATGCACCTCGGGATCCGCCGCGAATTCACGTGCACCACTCACGAAATCGGCGTGAATATGGGTCTCAGCAACGGCAGTGATCGTAAGGCCGTTCGCCGACGCAAGCTCGCGATACTGATCGATATCCCGCTCAGGATCGATGATCAACGCCTCGCTGGTTCGTTGGCACCCAATCAGATACGCGTATTGAGCGAGATACGGATCGAATATCTGTCGCAGCAACATATCTTTCTCCCCTTACTTCGTTGCGCACGTCCCGCTGGAGCACCCAGCTCCCCGGGTATTCCACGGCATCTTCGCGAGCATCAGCGCCATTCCACATGTATCGGTGACCCCTGAGAACACGAGCCCAGCGCCGATAAACGCACACAACCCATACCACGCCGGATGAAAAATCGTCCCCAAAATCGCTCCGAGAACAACCAAGCTTCCCGCCGCGATACGCACCTGGCGCTCAAGCGATATAGCTTTCCTTCCCCGGACCAGCGGGAGACCCGCAGCCTCCCACGCGCCGACTCCTCCCTCCAAGATCGTCAGATTACTCATTGAGGCGCTGAGCTTCTCCGCCGCCTGACGAGCCCTATTTCCCGAACGACAAACGAGCACGCAGCGATCTTTCCCTTCGGCGAGTTGTTTCACGACGTTCGGGTCGAGGTCGGTTACGGGGTGTAAGATGGCCCCTTCGATATGAGCATCTCCAAATTCGGCGGGGGTCCGCACATCGAGAAGGAGGTTACGACTCTTTGATGCAGCGAGATCGGAGCAGCTTACGACTTGATGTTCCATACGACTTTTGAGCCCTTCAAAATAATCTAACGGTTTATACTTTACTACATCACTATATAGCTATATAGTATATCTTTATGAAACCGAAATCAACCCCCGATCTTACCGATTCCCATATCGAAGAGATCGCCCGACTTTTCGCCGTACTGGCTGAGCCCTCAAGGCTCCGTATCTTGCGCGCGCTCATGGGCGGCCCACTCACCGTCAGCGAACTTATCAATGATAGCGGGATGAAGCAGGGCAACGTGTCGAAGCACCTAAGTGTCCTCCTCGGGGCGCGCTTCGTCTCGCGGGAGCAATCCGGTAATTTCGCTCGCTACTCTATCGCCGATCCCAAGTTAAAGGCGCTGTGCACCCTCATGTGCGGGCGTGTAGAGGAAGACGCGCGATGTCGTGTTCAAGCGTTACGCTAGGGCGGTCTTAGATGCTTCGGCCGTATAGAATCCGACCCTCCGTCATGTACGAATCACCCTTGGTGTTCTGTGGAGATCCCGACTCTGTCGGGCCGTATTCGCATCACCGTTGGTGCACGCCGGTCGGACAGAGTCCGCCCCTCCAACGCATCTGAATCGGCGGCGGCATTCGTCGGCCAGATAGAATCTGGCCCGTCATGGTCCTCATTCGGCGCTCCAAGGTCGGAGGCTCGGTCTCCTGCTTCTCCAAAAAAAAGGCCGGGCATTCCGCCCGGCCCCGAGCCGCGTACTTCCCCGAGCGGCTCGTCCTCCCACAGTCCGCTATTCATACCTTGGCTGTGCCACTGACGGCACCGGAGCAACGAATTGTTTTTGTAGTGTCCGCGCCATTTTCATGAGTTCGATCGCCTCCCGACGCTCACCGCGGAGATCGCTTCCTACCCCGCTCTCCGCAAGCGCTATGAGCGGATCGAGCGCCATTCCGGCTGGGAGCGCCCCCCGGAGACTCTGCGCGAACCCTGCAATCGCCGCTGCGAACTTAAAGTCAGGAGTCGTTTGAGCGACATCCGTCCTGAGATCGCTCATCGCCACCGGGAACTCCAGGAGTTCAGAGCTCTGCCCCTCGGGGGCCTTAAAGCGGATCTTCAAGAAGCCCAGCTCTCCATCGAGCTTCCCGTTCCTCTCGACCGGTTTTTGCGGTGCCTCCGCTTGGTACCGCGAGGAATCGACCAGGGCCGTAGCTCCCGCGGAACCCGCCATCACAAGCTCGTAGAGCGCGGTCACCGTATGCCCCGCCCCGATCTCACCCGCATCGACGGCATCGTTATTGAAGTCTTGCTTTGCGAGCATCCGATTCTCGTAGCCGATGAGCTTGTACTGAACCACGTTCTTCGGATTAAACTCCATCTGAAGTTTAACATCCTTCGCCACCGTCTCGATGGCGCCAGCAAGCTTATCCTCAAAGATCCGCTGCGCCTCACGGAACGAGTCGAGATAGAAGTAGTTTCCATCGCCCTTGTTCGCGAGCTGCTCAAGGAGAGCATCGTTAAGGTTTCCCTGCCCTACACCCACGGTCGTCAGCGCCACGCCACTCCGCCGATTCTGCTCAATCATCCGCACAAGCTCTTCGTGAGAGGTCACGCCGACGTTAAAGTCCCCATCGGTTACTAAGATCACCCGGTTTACCCCCGGAGCCTTATTCGCCAGCGCAATCGAGTACGCCATCTGAATCCCGCCCGAGCCGTACGTTCCACCGCCGGGATAAAGGCTCTCAATGACCGACACGATCGAGCCCTTATCAGCCCCCGACGTAGAGCCGAGCTTTACCTCCGAGGACCCAGCATAGGTAACAATCGCGACCCGATCCTCTGGGCGCATCTTGTCGACTAAGACCCGAAGCGCCTGCTTCACGAGGGGGAGCTTATTTATGTCCGCCATCGAACCGGAGGTATCGACGAGGAACACCAAGTTCCACGGCTTACGCGCATCGACTATATCTCTCGCCTTAATGCCGAGCTTCAAGAGCACTCGCCCACTCTGGAGCGGTGAAGGGGCGAGCTCATACGACATCGTAAACGGACGCTCATGCTGTACCGGATACGCATAGTCGAAGTAGTTTATAAACTCCTCGGTCCGCACCGCATCTCTCGGCGGGAGCTGCCCCATCTGGAGAAAGCGTCGCACATTGGTGTAGCTTGCCGTGTCGACATCGATGCTGAACGTCGAGACCGCCTCCTGGGACACCATTATCGGCGTGGAGTCGGGCTGCCCAAGATAACGCTCGGGGGATGGAGCGGGGAAGAATCCCGGCGGGGCGTGAAGACGGACACTCTCAAGGGTGCTGAGTGAAGTGGTTTGCGATTTGCTTCCAGCCGATAACGATATGCTATCAGGCCGAACTGAGATAGCTCCCGAGCTCGATTTTCGCCTGGCATCGTCGCTGGATAAGGCCTGCGATCCGATGTCCCTAACAGTGGCCCGTTCCTTCGCTGTGGTTGTGGGGTATTGGGGCTGATCTCCGATCGGCTTCCCCAAGGATGTGCCCTCAAGCGGCTTTGGAACCACAACGCTGCCGCCAAAGCCAGCCCCCGAGTTCGTTGTTTCGGTATCGACGTTTCTCGGCAACGTGGAGCTCGCCTCCCGGCCCGACTCACTCGCTATTCTCCGGAGCCCCTGCCCAGAATCGTCGGCTATCTGCACCACTAACACCGCCACGGCGGTCGTCGCGAGAAGTGACACCGCTACTCTTCGATCGAATGCTATCAACATGCTTAACCTCTTTAAAAAACCGCCCCGTGTTTCCACGCGGCGCATAACCTTTCCAGTAAAACCGGGATCGACAACGTACTCGCGCTTCGCTTGGGTCTGCTCGTGAGCGATGATCGCCCGATACGCAGAGAGACTCGCGCGGAGCTCCGCATCGTCTGCTAGCCCACGCTCAAGCTTCAAGCGCTCTTCATCAGCGAGCTTGCCGTCGATGTAGTCAAGAAAGAGATCTTCGTATTCGTGCAGGTTCATGACGCTCTCCCGCCGAGCCGGAGCCCGACTTCATCTTTGATCATCAAGCGCGCTCGATTAAGACGGGAACGGACCGTTCCGATCGGAATCTCTAGGATCGCCGCAGTCTCCTCATAGCTCCGGCCTTCGTATCCGCACAAAACCACGACCTCTCGAAACTTCGGCGGAAGTTCGCCTATTACAGCCGAAAGAAAAGCCTCTGAGTATCGAGGTTCCGCGCTGGTCTCGGCGGCTCGATCGTGACTCTCAAGATCGAGTGATACCGTTTGGCGTGACTCCTTAAATTTTTTTGAGGCGAAAAAATTACTCGTCTGGTTGAGGGCGATACGAATAAGCCACGAGCTGAATTTTGCCTTGCCTCGGAAGGTGCTGATATTCGCAAATGCCCGGATAAAGGTCTCC
>JBJOHD010000079.1:0-6028 GCA_046047875.1 Pseudomonadota bacterium
TGACAGAGATCGTTGATTTCATCTCGGTTTTTCCCCTTCTGGGAAATATCGAGAATTATTTAAAAATTGTACCCGGTCTTTGAATTTAGCGACACCCGGAACGTCTTACGAGTGTTCTCAACGATGCTTCGGCTCCCTCGCTCAAGAGGTTGAGCGGCGAAGCGGAGAAACCTTTGTTTTACCCCCGCAGTGGGATGCTTCAACGGAGTTTTAGGTGAGAGCCAACGTTCCTCTTATCGATGATGACGCGGTCGCCTTGTTCGACGCCCCGAATATGACCGGAACCCCTGAGCGACGTCTTTTGCTCGCGGTGCTTGAGCGAGCGGTTCTTGACTACGTCGGCAATGACGAGCGAGAGGCTGGCTCGGCTGAGGAGTGGCTTTTTAGCGACCTCGAGGATCCGCGGAGCGGGGAGTTCTCCTTTACCTGGATCTGCCGGGAACTCGACCTTGATGTAAAGAAGATCGCACAAAAAATCAGTGAGATGCCGAAACGCGGAAACCGGCGGGTAGCACCGTGGTATTTCTTAAAGGCGAGCTAAACGAATTTTCGATAACAGATATCTCCTTAACGTAAACATTGCGCACCCGCTATCGGCCCCACCGATAGCGGGTTTTTTCATCGATCCGGGCTCAGGATAACTATTTTACCCGACGGAGATGGGCCCGCTTCTTTTCACCCGATTCGGCACTATCGCCGACTTTTGAGAGCGGGGGTTGGGGCTGAACAAGCTTCTCACGTACCTGCAGCGGGGTATCATCGGGCCACATCACATTGCTTCCCGCCGCGCTCGTGAGCCCCCAAACCGCCTCGAATGGGATAACGCAGGTGAAATAATTCGCTCCGAAGAGAAGATCGGCGACTACTCGCTCCGCCTCGACCGTCAGCGTACCCCGAAAAAATCGGCTCACCTTGAGAGTTACCGTTGGGGTCTCTTTTAGATGCTGTGGAAGAGCTACCCCCTCAATCTCTGGATCGAGATGGATCAGCGTATACTCCTCTTCAAGGAGACGGTTGAGGGTATCGTATTTTTCTTTGGTAATCTTCCCGACCATATCGGTTTAGAGACTCAATTTCGTGCAGACGATTCCCCCGCGCTTGTTCATTTACAGGGGGCAGAATCGCTTAAACGTCGAGGCGCTTCAACCCGACACGACACCACCTTGAAGCATTGCAAAAAAAGAGCCTGCTTTCAGCTTGTTACGAGTCGTCCCCCTTTGCCAGGATCCGTTTAGGTTTTATCAAAGCCGGTCGAGAATATATAGACAGTGGGCAACTTAAGAGCGGGAACACAGTTTAACGAACGGTACACCATCGTACGTCGCCTCGGCGGCGGCGGCATGGGAGAGGTTTACCTTGCCCGTGATGTCGCGAATCCCGACTTTTACGTCGCGATCAAACTCATCCCGCCCGGTGTCATCGATAGTCCGATGGCGCGAGAGCGATTTCGCAACGAGATCGTGGCCGCATACCGGATTAACCATCCAAACATCATTAAAGCATACGAGTACTTCGATGGAGTAGACCTGCAGGCGTACGCCATGGAATACGTGAGCGGCGGAGACCTGCTGAGCTTGATTAAGCGGGAGCCGCTGACCCCGGCGAAATCTGCCCGATTTCTCAATCAGATCGCCTCGGCTCTTGAAGCGATTCACGCGGCGGGGATAGTGCATCGCGATCTAAAGCCCGAGAACATCCTCATCACCACCGATGAGCAGGTAAAACTCGCTGACTTCGGCGTAGCGCGGCTCCGGGGCTCGCAAACCCTCACCCAGGCGGGGGCGATGGTAGGAACACCCAAATATATCCCCCCTGAGTACCTCGAGACAGGGGAATCGGATCACCGCGGAGATATCTTTGCACTTGGTGTTTTGGGTTATGAGATGCTCTCCGGCGTGTCGCCGTTTCCCGACGACTCGCGAGAGCTTTTAGCTGCACGCCGCCACACCCTAAAACCACCCCCACTGGTAAAAGTAGCCCCCCACTGCCCACCTGAGCTCGCTCTCATCATCGAACGAGCGATGAGTCCAAACCTCGCTCAACGTTATCAATCAGCGACCGATTTGCGGCGTGACATCGAGAGATTTCTGGGAGATGAAACTGTCCGCGATGAGGGAGCCACAATACGTGGCACCGATGCGATCCCGTTCTCTGCTACCCCCCTCCGCGAATCAAAATCGCGACTCTCTCCAACCCGGATCATCGGGGGCGGCGCTGTCGTCGGATTATTCACCGCACTTATCGTTGTTATCGCCTATCCCCGACCGTTTGGAGCTGTTCCGCCTGCTGAGGAACCCCGCACGTTCAACTTCACGGTGACTCCCAGCGAGAGCAGAGAGCCGATCGGAATCGACCCTCGCGAACTGGGGCTCGAACTCGTCCGCATCGGCGACCTTGAGAGGCTCTACGGCGAACTTATCGATGGCGGAACGGGGGCGTCTTTGGGTACCACCAGCGCCCCGATCAAGGAGCGGGGACCACAGATTGAGGGTGAGCCGGGGGCGGTATCGTTCCTCAAAGTACGGGAGCGGCGCTTATGGCTCGAGAGGGAGATCGCCTCTCTCAAGGGGTCAGGATCAACGCTTTCAGGGGATTAGGTCCTTCGATATCTTCATTAAAAAAAGATGCGCCGAATACGTGTTTTTTTACATCGTTTTTACAAACTCAGCATCTGATTGCAGGGGGCGCGGATTTGACGAAACGAGGAACCACGATGCAGTACGATAAGAAAAGTTCGGCAAGCTCCCTCGAATTGGTTGTTTTGGGCCTCTTAGCAGCGCTCGTATGTTCGCTCGCTTTTCCCCTCTTCTCGCACATAAATCAGCAAGACCCCCCAGCCATCTCGGTTGAGGCGATGACCGCACCTTCACCCCATTCACCTTCGGCGCCGTAACCTACTGGTTTTAATTACAAATCTACTCCTACCGACCTATCCGTTCTCAGGTCGACCACCGCACTTACCGCTCGAGTAAAACCGCTCTCTCGCCGATAACCCTCTAGGGAGCCTTCGTGCAACCGCTATCGAAGGCTACAACCGCTTGGGGTTCATACGCCTCCGAGATGGTTTCTTCTACCGCTCTCCGAAGACGCGGTTGTTCGGCCCGGGGAGGAGATACGATGTCCGGATTGCTCGAGAGACTCCAAAGCAAGAAAGGCGGCCGACGGGCCCACACCGCGGCCGGTACCGTCGTGCGCACCGACTCCGCCGGATTCGCAGCATTCAAATCTCCGACAGTGGTCGTTGAGGCCCCGATTAAACTCGGCACCCTTGAGGTCGTTCCTCTCGGAGGCGAGCTACCAGCGTCAACGTCGACCGATGAGCGGCTCCCCCGATCCTCGGTCGGAACCGCGAGTGAAGTCTCCCGAACCTCCCCCGAACGAGTTCCCGAATGGCTCGCTGAGCCCCCCCGAACTTCCGGCGTCCTTGACTCTCTCGTCCCCCGCGCCCTTGAAATCATCGATGAACGATTCCCCCGAGGGGGCCCAGCTCCGGGAGATATCACCCCTGTGCATTCAGCGGTCGAGACCGCAGCCCAATCACTCACCCGCGAGATACGGCTCGGAGCCGATGACATGGGGGAAGGGATCACCGAGCTCGCCGAATATCTGTGGGGATACGGTCCTCTGACACCGCTCTTCGACGATCCGGCCGTCACCGATATCTGGATCGATCATTTTGATACCATCAGCTGCCGCCGCAAAGGGGATTCGCTCAAGACCCCCTTTCGATTCCGCTCAAACGGAATGTATCGGTCTTTCGTCGCTCGCCTTCTCGATAGGCACGGAGTCTCAACACCTGTTGAGCACACAACGATCTCGCTCTTAGACCGGTGGCACACCCGCTTCGATGTCGTCTTCCCCCCGCTGACCTACGGAGGCGAACCGCGGGTGAGCCTCCGCATCCCGCGAGTAGCCCAGCCTACGATGTACGAGCTCGTTCGGGCAAAGACCGTTCCGGTAAAGTTTGGAGCATGGCTCGCTGAGGCAGCGCATAGCGGCGCCGCTCACATCTTCGTCGTTGGAGCGCCTGGTACGGGGCGGACCACCCTCGCAGCAGCACTTATCGCGGCTATCGGATCCCTCGAGCGGATTGCGACGATAGAAACCGTAGCTGAGCTTTTTTCCCCAGCAGGAAATATTGAAAAATTTCTCGCTCCGCCCGAGCGTCATCCCGAACTTATCGACATAGCCCGATGTCGCGCGGCTCGACGGCTCGCTCTCGGCGACGCGAGCGCCTCAGGCAGTGCCGCTCTGCAGGTCGCGGTGGAGCGGGGCTGGCGGGGGCTCATCGGTGTGCTCGACGCACCCACTGCGGAGGCGGCGGTCGCCGCGCTGCAGCGGAACAACGCTCTTCCCGCGACCTCTCTCCTCTTTGTCGAAATGGAGATCGTGAAAGGCACTCCGTGTTTGGGGCGGGTTCGTGAGGCTATCTTTACCGAGGGAACTCTCGCCGCGATGCCCACGCTTGTCTCGTTTCAGGGGATACGCGAGGGCCGTCGTGAATGGGAGACGTCGAGTGTGGAAACGCCGCTCCGCCGGCAAATCGTCCCTCAGGGGATATCACCCGATGGCTCAGCGAAATCAAGAAGAACGGAGGGGGCGTGGCAAAGATCCTAATCGTTGAAGATTCGCCGGCTCAGGCCGCGCTCATCGCTGAACTCATCGCCGAAGCGGGCCACGAACCGCATAAGTGCATCGACGCGAGCGTTTCGATCCCGCAGCTCGTCGCTACTCTCGCACCCGATATCGTACTCCTTGATCTCGTTCTCCTCGCGCCCGATGGCACACAGCGAATCGATGGCTTTCAGGTTTGTCGTGAGATTAAGCGTCACTCGCCAAGCGTTGCTGTCGTAATTGTCAGCGCCCAGGACGACGAGGATGCGGCCGAATGGGCCGAACTGCAGGGCGCCGATGGGTTCCTGCATAAACCGTTTGTCTACGAGGAGCTTCTCCATAAGCTCTCCGAGCTGGGCGAACGCGATTACCGTCAAAATTCCGAGGATCGGGAATGACCCGGCGAATATTCATTTATGAACGCTCCCCCGAGGGGCGAGCGATGCTTCGGGGACGCCTCCTCGAAGCGGCTCGCCAGGCCGACATCGGTCAGGTCAGCTTTCGCGAATTCGCTCTTGCGGACATCGACGGAATTAACTGGGACGAAGCATTTTGCTGCATCCTGGGACCAGACATGAACGCCGAAACAGACGAGATCGTCGATCGCCTCCGGGTCGCCTATCCCCTCGGCGCAGTTGCGTTGACGTTATCGGCGGAGGATTACGCTCAGCGTGCGGTGGCGCTCCGGCGCTCTCTCGCGGTCCAGGTGTTCGCGGTCCATGATGTCGCCCAGCTCACCGGCTTCCTCCTGAGCGCCGCCACCGAACCATCGTTGAGCGCCCCCGAACCGCTGCGGGACTCAGTCATCGGAGTGTGTCAGCTCAAAGGGGGGGTAGGGGCGACAACGATCACCTCCGCTCTCAGCGGATGCTGGGCCCGTCACGGCCTGAGCGTCGCCATGGTAGATCTTGATGATGTCAACCCTCACCTGACGATGTGGGCGCGGGCATCAAGCCGGCAGCGCACTATGAGCTCGTATTGCTTGCGGCACGGCGAGGTCGAGCCGGCGCGACTCAATGAGCTGGTTGCACCGGTTTTTGGATTCGATGGACGTTTTGTGGTCGTGCCCCAGCCCGAACTCTATAACGATTCGTTCCATCTCAAAGCGAATGTGATCGATGAGGCGCCATCGGCGAGCGACTTCATCACCTCAAGTCTCGCCGCACTCGGTAGAGAGTTTAACGTTGTCGTGTTTGATCTCGGTCGCTCGTGGGGGATAGCCTCGCTCGCAGCCCTTCGACGATGCAGCCATGTTGTCCTCGTGATCGATGATGACTTTGTGTCGCTTGAGCGGTCTCTCGCAAATTTAAGTCGACTCCGTCAGGAATCGGGGGATCAGCGGGAGTTCGACATGCAGCGGTGGTCGGTGATTTTAAACGGGAATACTGGGCGAAACCTTACCGCCACCGAGGCC
>JBJOHD010000080.1:0-20198 GCA_046047875.1 Pseudomonadota bacterium
CCGTCGCCACGGGGCAAAACTGATGATCGCCGATCTCCAGCCCCGCGTGCGGGGGGCGTGTGAGCGGAGCGGGGTGCTGGCAAAAATCGGGGAGGAAAACCTCTTTTCGAATATAGATCGAGCGCTTCACGCCGCTCGAAGCATCTTAACCGGTAAGGAGATGAAGGTGGTGGCTGCCGAGCATTCCGCTCCCTCAGGTGAGCGTTGAAGGGCACGGTCGTTTCGGGAGATGTTTTTTCTCCGAGAGGGGAGCGATTTCATCTAGTCCGAAATGAGGATACACCCTATAGTCCCCTTGAAGAGTTTGGTGTTACGGTTTTTGCGACGAAAATCTCGGCAAAGCGAGGACCTTCGGAGCGTTTCCGAAGCCGTTTGCTGAGTCGCTCGTCGGTCGTAGAATACTTTGAAACCAAGTATTTTACATAGGCCGCAGAGATCATCCCGGCGTAGATTTTATGCCGGGAAATTGCAGCGTCTCGTTATCACCGAACCTCAAAGTGACCCTCTCGGTTGTCGCGGAGGAAACTCGGGAGTCATCGATCCTTCTTCCCCTGAACAAACCCTTCAGAGCCGTTATTCCTCGAAAGCTGATTTTTCTTGTCCAGAACCGTTCAAGTCGGACGACCGGTATTCGTTCGATGGTTTGAGCTTAGGAGAAGTTGCCCCTGGGGATATTCTCGCCGGCAATGGGTTTGGCGCCCAACTTCGTGCGGTCCCCGGTGATGGAGGCGTTGCAGCTTCCCACGGTCGGGAGATGCAATCTCAAGCCACCGTGTTTTTCAACGGGATTGGGTTCTGCTCTATCTCAGAGGCGGTGTGCGCCACGATGCTTGAGCTTTACGTGCCGGGCTATCAGGTGATTATCGGCAAGACGTTTCAGATCGATATTGGGAGCGGACGGACGGTCGATTTCCTTATTAATGGAGTGTTGTGCGAATACCACGGGGTGCGCCTCGTCCCCGACAGGCGGCGCTTCGGAGATTTTCGTGATCGCGACGAATATCACGCCTACGCGCGCGAGCTCCATAGACTCAGCGGCAACGAATATCGTCGGCGGCGTCACATCGAAGCAACCAAAGCGCGTCTTGCTGAACGGTACGCCGAGCGGCGCCGCCAGATCCTCGATGAGCATCCCGAGTACGGAGCGCTTGAGCTTATCGTAGCGACCTCGATCGATGAGTTCTATGAGCGGGTGGTTATGCGTTTTAACCCCCGCTTTTGTCCAACTCGGCCTGATTTCCACGAGAGTTTCAACTCGTTCGCCGGTATTATCGCTCGACAGAACTCACCGGTGAAACGCCAGAAGCGGCGCCGTCATGCAGCGTAGATATCTCGGGGATAGAGCGCGATCATTCCGGCACGATAGAAGAGAAGAAGCGCTATCGAGCGTTGATAGTACCTGCGGAGATTTACTCTTCGAGCTCCGGGACGTGACACGGATTCTGTGCACTATCGGGCCAATCGGGCGCCAATTGGTCGGTGCCGCCGCCGAGGTTGTAGGCGACGCAAACAAGCTTCTGCTACGCCTTTGAAGTGATGGCTGAGGAGGCGATCACGAGAAAGGCGCTGCAGCCGACGAGGAGCGCATAATCGATGAGCGCAGCCCTGATTTCCGATGTCGGACGGAGATTACTTGACCGCATACGAAGATACCTTAAGCAGCCACCCCTCCCGCAGAGCGCTGCCTCATAACTCATATCGGGGTCAGCCCGAGATGCTTCATGATTCTGCGGAGAGCTCCGGCAGGTCTGAGAAACGTCGCTTCAGCTGGACAGAGGAGTTCTAGTGTAGTCGGTAGAGACCGCTACGGCGGAGAGCTGAATCTGGGCTAAGAAATTCTATGAGCTCAAGCTGAGCATTTCGCTCAATTCTCTTTTCAGGTCCGAGCACACTGAAGCATACCCTCACGAGCGGTCGATCGTGCTAAGGCTTGCTGAGAGATAATGGGGTCGAGCAGCGGTTTTCCCAGGTAAACGGGGACCATAGTGAGGCCCCGGACAATCCTGCCGCTCGTCCTTCGACATATAAGTTTTTTCACTCCCGCTGAGTGAAAAACTAACTCAGGACTAGTGGTGAGCATAAATTCTATTACCTCGCAGGTGAAAGAATTTAATGGTCGAACCACGAGATCCCGGACGCTGCTGGGAGAAGAGTTAACCGGGTATGATCGATATGAGAGAGTTCCGGAATCGCAGCCCCGATAGTACGTCTCCAGATGAGATCGCCTGTACACCAGCCTTTCGCGTGGAGCGGGACCTCGCCCGGTGCAGCGAGATAGCCGCAGAGCTCGAAGCAGCTTCCCTTCGTCTTCCCCCAGCGTTACATCTCCAGGCAGATCGTTTGACCGGGATGTATTTAAAGAACGTACTCTTCTCGGCGGCAGGGCGCGACCTCATCGACGCTGCCATCCCGGGACCGAAAAGGTTTGTTCTGCTCGATTGTCAGCACGCCGGTGCGGCGAACAGTTATGGTGACGGTCAGAAGATCGATGAGTATTTCGGTTCTCTTCGGGGGATTTTTCAGCGGGTTGCCCTTGAAGAGGGCATTCCTCACGTGCCGATTCGTCTTGGCGGCGATGAATTCGCTCTCGTTATCCCGTCTGACGAGCGAGCTAATCAATTTTTGAAGAAAGTAATCGTGCACGTGGAGCGGAGCAGGGCTGAGCGTCTCGGCCCGGGAACGGAAGAGCTCGGATCGTACGTGGTAGAGCGGGATACGATGCGAATGATACGAAACGCCTACCGCCGGGAAGCGGAGATGATCGGCGCAGCGCCGACCCCCGAGGGATTTAGGAAGTATCTGAGGGAAGGCTTCTTGTCGAAGAGCGCCGATTCTTCAGCCCCCCTCGATGATTTTCATGTGTATTTGCGCGCACGGGGAATCGATACGGCGATCCAGGCTCTTGAGAGCGATCCCTCTCGCCGCGAGCTCGCTGAGGCGCTGTATACGGCGTATCTTCAAAAGTATGTCGCACTCAGTCTTATCGTCGGGATGCGGGCGCCGGCGGGCCGTTTCTCGCTCAGCTCGGTCGAGCTCGGGGAGAATCCCCGCTGGGAGGATTATCACCTCGCCGAGGGTGTAGCTTCGAAGCGGATTCAGGCGAGTAAAGATAAGGTGTTTACCCTCGAGGTTGAAGCTCCGGTATCGGTAAATCCAGGATTCGTTGTAAAGCAGCACGAGTCGGCTACCTGTCGAGCGTTTGTTGAGCGGGAGGGGGAGTTTCGAAGACTTCGAGAGTGTGTTGTCAGCAATAACGACAATGCAGGAAAACAAGCCGCCGATCGCTATCGTCTCACGATGCTGGCGGTCTCCGATCCGAATCTCCCAGGAACGGTGCGCGGGGATCTGATCCACGATATCCCTGCCGAGGTGATTTTAGGTCAGCCTATATCGGGGCCGCTCTACGCTCTCGTGGTAAATGTCCCCTCATTCGGAGTCTTCAATAATAGTAAGGGATACGTCGATGCCGATCGAATGCTTGCGGCGGTGCTTGCGTCGGCGGCTCGCGATTTCCCCCCGCTCGCGGTGGTGCGCCAGGGAGGGGGACGATTAGTTCTTCTCGGTCAGCATCCCCCAGACTATGCCGACCTCGCTCCCCTTACGGCGAGGCTCAATCAGGTAGTTGTCGAGCACTTTGGCAGGGAGGACGACGCTTACGGCCGGATGTTGATCGAGTACGGTGAGCGGATCGCCTTGTCATCGCAGTGGCGCGAGGGGAGGTTCGTCATTCCGCCGATTGATTTCGGCTCATGCAGAGCGGGAGTCGCAGTGATACCGGTTCAGAGCGGAGAACCGCTCAGATTGGGAAATATGTAGCCTGTTTTTTCTCCTTGAAAAGAGCTTTGCCCCCTCTTTTGAGTAAATCCTTAATCCGTGATACGCTCCCCTCGTCTCGTGATCATCGAAGCTGCTTTCCGCTCCTCGTCGTGCAGTCCTTGTGACAAGCTGATCATCGATTTTTAGTGCAGCTGCAATCGGCTGCTGAAGGATATTTTTGAATACTTTTAATGAATTAGCTCTCCCTGAGGAGCTCGCTACCGCTCTATCCAAGATGGGCTTTGTAAGCCCCACCCCGATTCAAGCTCAGTCGATCCCGGCGGCGCTTGAGGGACGCGATCTGGTTGCCTCGGCGGAAACTGGATCGGGCAAAACCGCTGCGTTCGGAATACCGCTCATAACCCGTCTTTTGGCCGCTCCTGAGAGTTCGGCGCTGATCCTCGCGCCCACCCGTGAGCTCGCGGTGCAGATCGTGAAGGTCATAAAAGATCTGACCCAGGAGCTGCGACGTTTTCGCGCCGCCCTCCTCATAGGCGGTGTGCCGATGGGTGGGCAGCTGCAGGCGCTCCGGGCGAACCCCCGCATCATCGTGGCGACTCCGGGTCGGCTCGTTGATCACCTTGAGCGGCGAAGCGTGAATCTGTCGAATTGTGAGACCCTTGTTCTTGATGAAGCCGATCGGATGCTCGACATGGGGTTTGCGCCCCAGCTTGAGAAGATCCGACAGGTGCTGCCGACTGAGCGACAGACCTTGCTCTTCTCGGCGACGATGCCCCCCGATATTCAGGCGCTTGCCGCGAAGTGGCTCCGCGATCCGGTGCGAGTTGCGATCGGTCAGGTATCGAAGCCTGTCGATCGGATCGAGCAGAAGGTAATTGAGACCGATAGCTCGGCAAAAAACGATGTGCTCTTAAAAGAGTTGGAGCAGCGGAGCGGATCGATTCTTATCTTTACTCGCACCAAGCGCCGTACCGATCGCTTGACCCAGGTTCTTTACGGTGCGGGACATAAAGTCGTTCAGATTCACGGGAACCGCTCGCAAAATCAACGCCAGCGCGCGCTCGATGGATTTCGTGAGGGGCGCTATACGATCCTCGTTGCCACCGACATCGCGGCGCGGGGGCTCGATATCCCCGAGATCGCCCACGTGATTAACTACGATATGCCGATGGTGCCGGAGGACTACGTGCACCGCATCGGGCGTACCGCCCGGGCGGGGCGTACCGGCGAGGCATTAGCCCTCGTTGCTCCCGAAGAGCGTTCGCTCTGGAAGGCGGTGGTGCGCCTTATGGAGAAAGGTGAGTCCGATACCCTCAAGAGCGGTGGGCACCGTGGTCGGCCGATGCGGGCGCGGGGTGAGGAATCTTCGCGCCGAGAGGCTCGCCCACGCGGAAATTTTGAGCGGCGGCAGCGCCGCAGCGATCGTGGGGGAGCTACCCCCCGGGGAGATAAACGGCGGTGGGACGACTCTCGGCGTGAATCAGCCCGCCCTGAGAGATCGCGTGCCGAGAGGCCGGAGGCAGGGAGATCTTATTACGAAGGTTCGCGGACGGAACGGCGTGACAGTGTCCGAGCGACTCAAGGCGAGGGGCGCGTTCAGCGGCCTCGTCGTGATGAGGACGGCCCGCGCAGAGAGTCCGGAGGGCAGTATCGGGGGCGAGGTGGAGACCGGCCCTTCGGCGGTCCGGGGCGATCGCACCGCGGTGGCCCACGGTCGGGGGCGCGCTCACGCCCTCAGCGCTCAGGCGAGTCCAACGGTAATTTGTACATCCCGTTTGAGAGCCCTGAGGTTAATGGGAATTCTCGCGCTCCCCGCACCAACCGGGGGGAACGCTCCGGTGGTCGCCCGCGAAGCTTTAGGCGATAACCCCGTGCGCCCTGCCGACCTTCTCAAAGGCGGTAAGGGCGCGGTCGAGGTCCTCCCGGGAGTGCGCGGCTGATATTTGGGTGCGAATCCGCGCCTGGCCGTGCGGCACGACCGGATAGGAGAATCCGATCACATAGATGCCTTCCTTCAGAAGATCGTCCGCCATCAACGAGGCGAGCTTCGCGTCGCCGATCATAATCGGGGTGATCGGGTGTACCTCGCCTTTAACTGTAAATCCGAGCGTGGTGATCCCTTCGCGCCAGTGTTTCGTGTTTTCCGCGAGCTTGTCACGAAGCTCGGTGCTCTTCGTGAGCATATCAAGACACGCGATCGTCGACATCACAAGGGCAGGGGGGATCGAATTACTGAAAAGATACGGCCGGCTCCGCTGCCTGAGGAGGTCAACGCACGGGCCGTAGCTTGCCGTAAACCCGCCGACGCCGCCGCCCAAGGCCTTGCCCATCGTTGAGGTGACGATATCGACATCCTTCATCACGTCGCAGTGTTCGATCGAGCCCCGTCCGGTGGGCCCAAAAAAACCGGTGGCGTGGGAATCGTCCACCATGAGCATCGCTTCGAACCGTTTCACGAGTGCGACGATCTCTTTCAGCGGCGCGACCTCGCCATCCATCGAAAATACCCCATCGGTCACCACCAAGATCCGCTCACACCCCTTGGCCCGCGCATCGGAGAGGTGCTTCTCCAGGTCGTTGAGGTCGTTATGAGCGTATCGGTACCGGTTCGCTTTGCAGAGCCTAATGCCATCGATAATCGAGGCGTGGTTTAGAGCATCGGAGATGACCGCATCTTTTTCGCCAAGAAGGATCTCGAAGACGCCGCCGTTTGCGTCCCAGCATGATGTGTAGAGGATCGTATCCTCTTTACCGAGAAAAGCGCTGATCTTTCTCTCAAGCTCCTTATGGATCGACTGCGTTCCGCAGATAAACCGCACCGAGGAAAGCCCGAGCCCGAACGAGTCGATACCTTCTTTTGCGGCGGCTTTTAGCACCGAGCTATTTGAGAGACCGAGATAGTTGTTGGCGCAGAAATTGAGCACCGTTTTCCCGGCCACTGTAATCGCGGCGCCCTGGGGGGACTCGATCACCCGCTCGCGTTTGTAGAGCCCCGAAGAGCGGATGCCCTCAAGCTCCGTTTCGTACGATGCCAGTACTTTGGGCGGTAACATAAGGTTCTCTCGGTTAGGTTTAGAGGGTTAGGCCTCGGCGCAGCCGCACGAACGCTTAATCGTTGCGCCGTACCGCTTCGAGATATTCGGGATGAGATACTCGTCGAACGAGTGCTCCTTTGTAAACTCAGGATTCCAACCCCAGTCGCGGCGCGCCGCAGAATCGTCGACATCGCTCGGCCAGGAATCAACTATCATCTGCCGCATCGCAGAAGGCTTGTAGGTGACCGTGGTGCCGGGGAAGTACTTCGAGACCTCTTTTCTGAAATCATCGGCGGTGAGGGAGAACGAGGTGACGTTGTACACACGTTGAGTGAGTGATTCAGCTGGCGCCTCGGCGAGCTTAATGAGCGATTGAATCGCATCGGGCATCATCATAAACGGAATCTGTGTGTCGGCCCGCACGAAACACTCGTAAGCGTTTCCTTGCGCTGCTGCGTGGATCATCTCCGGAGCGTAATCGCTCGTTCCACCCGACGGCAAGGTGTCGGTGCTAATCACTCCAGGGAGCCGCACCGAGCGGAAATCGATCTTCGGTCCGTTGTCGGGAGCGAGCATTTTGAAGTGGGTGCTAAAATATCGCCCCAGATTCTCGCAGTAGAGTTTATTGATCCCGTACATCGTGAGCGCACTTTGGTACTGGTCCTCCCGAAGTTTTCCGCTCCGCGTCTTCTCAGCGGCTGAGGGGATACCGTACACCGCGATGGTACTGGGGAAGATAAACGTTGTGGCCGTCCCCGAAGATATCGACTGCTGGTGGGCGAGGTTCAAAAGATTGAGCGTCCCTTCGACGTTCACCTCGTGGGCGAGGAGGGGATTCTTTTCGCCGCCGCTCGAGAGAACCCCGGCGAGGTGGAAGATCTTTGAGAAATGGTAGCGGTCGGCAAGAAGCTTTAAAAGTCCGGTGTCGGTGATGCTCCCTTTGATAAATTCTTTGCAGCGAGCCTTTTTGTCGGGGGTGAGTTCGGTCAGGTCGAGCGCTACCACCTCGGTGTTCTTTTGCGCTGAGAAGTAGTTGATAAGACTTGTGCCGATCTCTCCACCGGCCCCGGTTATTAAGACACACTCGCCCATACTGCACCTCAAAGAAGGTTACGACCGAGGTAATGTAGAGGTCGGGGAAAACAAAGTAAAGGCGCAGTCGAATCAGGCTGTTAGCTATGGTTTTTTGGGGGAAAATACGGCGGGTCGGGTAAAACCGGGGTAACCCCGTTTGTGGCCTCCCGGCACGGCTGGTACGGTGTTCGGTATGTTTCGTTCGAGCCTAGCTATCGCGCTGCGCGCCACTCTCCTTATTGCGGTTATTGCGGGAACCGCCTGTGCAGAGGAGCACTGGAACCTTCCGGTGGAAGTAAGCGATCGAAATACAAGCGTCTCCGTTTCGATAGAGACATCGACCGATCGGCTCTCTGGAACCGTTCGCTCCCTCTCCGGCAGGATGTGGCTCGCCGATCCGAGGGATCCAACGAGTATTCGGGCGCAGCTTGAGATACCGACGAGCGATTTCGAGACCGGGGATACGAACCGAGATATCCAGCTCCGAGGGCTCCTCGGTGCCCTGGGAGTTGGGGGGGCGAGTTTAAATCTCCGTGCGGTGGGGAGTGGGTGTTACCCCGGGTACGTGAAGCTTGGTCGGCCGTGTGAGGGGAGACTCGCCGGCGAGATCGCCTTTCAAGGGGTGCGGCGGCCGATCGACCTCCCTTTTAAGATAAAGCGGGAGGGGCCGCGATATCGGGTGGACGGTCGGCTGGCTCTCCCGGCCCACGCATTTGCGCTGAGCGACCAATTGAAACTTCTCCTCGGATTTTTAAAAGAGGTTACGGTCGCCTATACCTGTGTTTTGTAAATTCGAGCCGCTGACCTTTTTAAAGAGCCTCGAGCCCCGTTCCGGTATTTAAAATCTCTCATTCTTTCTTGCTCTTTAGCCGATCTTTCGTAGGCTAAAAGAAGGTTTCTTTTTAAACGTTGGTATGGCGCTCTACCTCGAAAACTATAAAAACATTCCCACCGCTTTTTTTACGATCGCTGAGGAGCACCCCGAGCGAACGGTGTATAGCCAGCCCGATCGGGCGGGAGCAGGCCCACGTAGTTGGTGTGAGACGCCGTACGGTGTGGTGCGGGAGCGGGTGCTGAAGCTCTGCGCCTTTCTCCAAGCCCAGGGGGTAAAATCTGGGGATAAGGTCGCCATAATTTCTAACACCCGCCCTGAATGGCTCGAGGCGGATATGGCGATATTAAGCGCCGGCGGTGTCGTGGTGTCGGTGTACCAAAGTCTCTTGGCGCACGACATCGGCTATATCTTGTTCGACTCTGGTGCCGAGGTGGTTGTCGCTGAGAACCAAGAGCAGGTCGATAAAATTTTAAAACTCCTCGCTGAGCCGTGCGCCATCCCAGCGACCGAGGATCGCGCTGCCCAAGAGGTGCGACTCAAGATCCGGCTTATCATCGCGATGGAGCCGGTAGCGCAGAATCCCCTCGTTGTTGGTTGGGAGGGGATCGTCGGTGGGGCGCAGACGCTTCAGGGCCGGCCGGAAGTCATCCAGAAGATCGAACGGGGGGATCTCGCAACCCTGGTCTACACCTCGGGGACAACTGGGCCGCCGAAGGGGGTTATGCAGACCCACGGCAATCACCTCAGCAATATCCGACAGGTCTTTGAAGCGGAGCTGTTCCGGGATGATTATTATCTTTTTCTCTTCCTCCCCCTCGCACACTCCTTTGCAAAGCTGATCGGATATATCGGATTTTTGACTCCAGCGCGGCTTAAGTTCCCCGCTGTTACCGACCGGAGCTCGTCCCGCGCCGACCCCGTGTCGATTTCCCGGGATATTCGTGAGGGAAGCGCCGATGTCGTCGCGGTTGTGCCCCGTCTCCTCGAGAAGATGGAGGAGGGGGTTACCAATAAGACGCTCAGCGGAGCGATGGGGCGTTTTTTGGGGCGGGTGATTAAGCGATCCCTTGAGGTGTATCGGGCGAAGCTCGCTCGAAAGCCGGTGGGGCTTTGGACCTCGATGTTTTTCGAAGGCACCGATTTCTTTCGCACGAAGATTCGACACGCTCTTTTCGGGCCGAACTTTCGTTACGCTATATCCGGTGGCGCCAAGCTGCCGGTGGAAACGGCGGAGTTCTTTGGGGCGCTCGGGATGGAGATCTTGGAGGGGTACGGTCTTACCGAAACGTGCGTCGCGACGAACGTGAATCGCTCCGGTCGGGCAAAGATCGGCACCGTGGGGCCGGTGCTGACCAAAGATATCGAGCTTAAGATTGAGACCGATGGGGAGATCTGTTACCGGGGACCGAACATCACGCAAGGGTACTACCAACGCCCAACCGCGACGAAGGCGTCGTGGGACGCAGAAGGTTGGTTTCACACCGGGGATCTCGGTGAGCTTGATCACGAGGGGTTTCTCTCAATAGTGGGGCGAAAGAAGGAACTTATCGTTACGGCGGGTGGGAAGAAGATACCGCCGGAGGGGATCGAGCAGAAGCTTAAAGCCTCGCGCTACATCTCGCAGGCGGTGCTGATGGGGGAGGGGAAGCCGTACTGTGTAGCGCTGGTAGTGGTTAATCCGCCGGAGATTCGAGCCCATTTCGCCGCACTTGGCGCGACCCTCGGAGCTGAGCTTCACACCGATAAGCGGGTGCACGACCTCGTCTTGGGCGATATCGATGCGATAAATAAATCGCTGGCGAGCTTCGAAAGCATTAAGCGGATCTTTATCGTGCCGGAGGAGATGACGGTCGAAAATGGGCTTCTGACACCGACCTTTAAAGTCAAACGGAAGTCGGTTGCGAATCGGTATCAGGCGGAGTACGAGGCGCTTTACACCGGGGAGTGACGGGAGCACGGCCCGACAGAGTCGGGCCCTGCACCGGGTACTCGTGAATGTGGGAGGCCGGATTCTATCCGGCCTCTATTGAAGGGCTATCTCTTCCTCGCCGAAAACTTCCCCGCGTTCACGCAGAGGGGCCCCTCAGAGAACGTTCCACTCGCCCTCTTGAACTTGGAGTCGAACTTGCCGTTTACCCGGATAACATCATCGATCCCTGGGATCGGACGATATGTTCCCTTAAAGGTCCGACCACGAATCTTAATTTTCGGGACGATGACGCTTTTGTATCCTCCACACCCGCTGGTCGTTACCCCCTCAACTAAAAAATTCCTTACAAAGCCGCTGCGAACTTTGAAGCTCACCGGGCCGTAGTTGAAGTTGCCAGCCATATTGGTAGAGGTTCCGCGCCAAGAGGACTGAGCTTCGACCGAAGGAGCTGCACAGAGCGACCCAACGAGAACAACGAGAAGGATGGCGAATATTTTTGTCTTCATAGGCTGAAACTTCACCGGTTTCTTTTTGAAGGTCAAGCGTTAACCCGCGACGAGGCCCGTCGCTCCGGTTTAAGTTAAAAAAGTTATCCGTCTTCGGAGGTTAAAATCAAGCAACGTTCTAAAGCCTTACCGTCGTAACTCCATCGAGTGCGCCGGGGGCGGCGAGCATCGTGAGTGTCTCTGTGGGGATGCATCTCGTGAGGAGCGGGATGGATCCGTCTTCCTCGGCGGTACGATCCGCGGTGCCGCACCACTCCTCAGCGTGGACCTCGGCGAGCTCTTCCCGTTCGTTCTTATGCACCGATTGTCCTACAAACGCTGGGTGGTTCGGATGACGGGGGCCAAACTGGTGGTAGGTAAGCCCATTAAAGCGGAGGCTCACCTGACTATCGGCGGGCAGCTCTACGACGATCATCTTCTTTATGAGCGCCGCCGGATCGTGGGCGATCTCCTCGTCGGTGGCGAGGCTAAAGCGTGCTACCGCGCCACCGCTGCCGGTAGTGATCGTGATGATGCGGTGGGCACACGTGGGGTGGCGGTGCCAGGTGAGTGCCTCCTCACCAACCGCGAGGCTATAAAGAGCGCTCTCGTCCCGCATACTGGTGCGGAAGATAAGGGCGCTGTGCTCCCCCTCTTCGAAGAGATACTTCGGATGGGCCTGGATGGTGCGAAGCCCGGCGGCGTAGACCTTGTCGCCTATCCCGGGCTCCAGGCGCGCGAGGATCGTTATCTGAATCGGCTCAAGTCCGGGTCCGGTGTAGACCGCGAGCTCCTCGCTGTTGGTGTCGAGGATGATCCGGTCTTTGAGAGGGGTGTCGGGTGCCGCCGTGGGGAGGGTCGCCGATGTAAAAGTGTTTTCGGTGACGGGGGCTGTTCTTACGGCGGCGCTCATCATACGACATCTCCTTGCGGCGTAGTTTCTAAAAAGGGATATGGCGAAAATGTAGATATGTACTCGCCATGTCTTCGATCATGTCTTTTTGTATGAGCTATAAATCTGAAATAAATGACGAAAAAACAGATAATAATGTAGAGTAAAGTTCTACATAATATGCTTTTTATCGATGCTGCGGCGTGTGCACCGCCTTCAGGGGCCTCGCAGCGCGCGGTCAGCGTAATCTTTGAGCCCGGATAGCTGGGAACTTTGGCCCGATCCCGCGGTTCCCCGATTTCGGGTATTCGGCGCGGGCAAGCGTGTCCTGCCGTTTGCGACGAGGAAGATATTGAAGTCACGGCAGCTAGTGTTTTGACCATTAAATTCTTTCACCTGCAAGGTAATAGAATTTATGCTCACCACTAGTCCTGAGTTAGTTTTTCACTCCGCGGGAGTGAAAAAACGTATTTGTCGAAGGACTAGTTACTCGTTTTTTGAGGCAGACAGTACTCCTGAGGTCAGAACCTTTTTTAGGAGGGGGGGGATCTGGGAGGTCTCTATGATTTATCGATTTTTTTCCGCGCTTTTCTTCTCGATTCTTGCCGTCTTAAGCCTTGCGACAGCTGAGTCTCGGATACAGTTCAGCGGATCGTGTGGCGCACAGGTCTCGACCTCGGGGGTCGGGAATTCCACGTGGAGGTCGCATCTTCCGTCTGGCCTCCGACGATTCCGCGGGGAGCTTTCGTTAGGGTTGGCTGAGGGTGTGATGCTCAGCGACGGTCAACTGTTTTATCAGGGGCGTCGGGGCGTAAATACGCCGGTACCGTTGAGCGTGCGAGTGGAGTCCAGTATCTTCATTAATTGCTACGAAGTAGGTACCGCTGTCCACTGCGGTGTCGGCTCGAACATTCACCAAGACCATCGGCTGGAGGGCGATAACGCTGGGGCCCAACTTGCGCGGGTTCAGAACAGTTTTAGTCTTGTCGAGTTACCAGCGGCTCAGTCCGCAAAGACTACTACCGCTCATGGTATCACTATCCTCGATTGCGACCCCGGTTGGAGTCTCCTCGGAATCGACGCCCCGGGGGTTAATGCGCGGTTTGATTGTGATCTTCAGTTCAGTCGGGAGTGAGGGCGATAGCTAACGGTTCAATTCGAACCGTGCGGCGTGGGGAGCTGCTAACTATTTATGCAAGGGAGGCTGAGCCCTCTAGACCTCTCCCAGGTACGCTGAACGCACTCGCGGATCTTGCTGAAGCGAGGGTGCCTCGCCGGACAAGGTTATCGACCCGGTTTCAAGGACGTAGCCCCGGTGCGCTATTTCAAGAGCGAGGTTAGCGTTCTGCTCGACGAGAAGCACCGTCATCCCCTCGCAGTTTAAGCGCTGAATCGTCTCGAAGATTTTAAGGACGAGCAGGGGCGCAACCCCCATCGAGGGCTCGTCCATGAGAAGGAGCTTCGGCTTCGACATAAGTGCTCGGGCGATAGCGAGCATCTGCTGCTCGCCCCCCGAGAGGGTGCCCGCCATCTGCGAGCGACGGTCCTGTAAAACAGGAAAGAGCTCGAACATATGAGCGACGCCCTCGTTGAACTCCTTTTTGTCGGAGCGGGTGAAGGCACCGAGCTCCAAGTTCTCTTGAACCGAGAGGCGGGGAAAGATCTTCCTTCCTTCCGGCACGTGAGCTATCCCGAGCTGCACGATCGCATGGGCGGGAGCGTTCGTGATGTCTCGTCCATTAAAAGCTACCGTGCCCGAGCGAATGGGTTGGATTCCTGAAACCGACATGAGCGTCGTCGTCTTGCCCGCGCCGTTTGCGCCGATAACGGTGACGATTTCGCCTGGATACACGACAAGATCGATCCCGTGTAAAACCGCGACGGGGCCGTAGCCGGTCGTGAGTCCGGTAAGCTTGAGGAGGGGCTCGACGCTCCCGTTAGATCCCATGCGCCTCCTTGCCAAGGTACGCCTCGATAACTTTTGGGTTCGCGCGCACCTCTGCCGGGGTGCCGGACGCTATCTTGTTGCCGTAGTCGAGAACCACGATGTGATCCGAGATCCCCATGACGACCTTCATATGGTGTTCGATAAGAAGGACGGTGATTCCCCGATCACGAATGGCGCGAATAAGCTCCATAAGCTCGCGCGATTCGGTGGGATTCATCCCCGCTGCCGGCTCATCGAGGAGCAGCAGTCGGGGCTCGGTTGCGAGTGCCCGGGCGATCTCGAGTCGTCGCTGATAGCCGTACGGGAGGCTCGCCGCAACCTCGTTCGCTGAACCTTTAAGCCCTACAAAATCGAGCGCTGCGAGCGCTTTCTCAATCGCCGCCTCCTCGGCCCTCCGGGCGCCGGGAAGACGGAGCGCCCGGGAGATGATGTTCGCCTTGATACTCCCATCGAGTCCCACAAGTACGTTTTCGAGCACCGTCATCTTTCCGAATAGTCGAATATTTTGAAACGTTCGGGCGATGCCGTTGCTCGCTACGATATCGGGGGTGCGTTGCCCGCGGCGCCACACGGTGAACGCCCCGAGAACGCCAACACTAAGGCCGCTTACGGTTGGAACGATGATATCAAGAGCCGAGAGGCCAGTAACGAAAGCGAGAAATGATTGCGGGGTGTCGGCCCATGCGAACGGTTGCCGGTAGACGTATTTGGCGGCGATGACGGCGTCCCAGAGACTCACGATATAAGAGGCGAGGAAAAGTCCGAGCGCGGTGATCGCGCCTACGCCGAGAATCCCGAGCACGGTGCGGACGGTAAAAGGCGCTTTGAGGCTCCGCCCTTCGAAAAGAATTCGTCCCTTCGTTGGGGCGTAGATTCCCGTAATAGCGTTGAAGGCGGTCGTCTTCCCCGCACCGTTCGGGCCGATAATCGAGCAGATCTGACCTTGTTCCACGGTGCACGAGACGTCGTTCACCGCGGTAAGTCCGCCGAACGAGACCGTAACGTTTTTAAGCTCGAGGATGCTCATGGGGCGTCCTTTTCAGGATCGACGTGCAGCGCGCTTGCTGTGCGGGTGGGGAGGAGCCCTTGGGGGCGAAGCCGCATCATCACGATAAGGGCGAGCCCGAACACGATGTATTTCCAGTTTCCGGGGGAGGAGAGGACGTTGCCGCTGCTGACCATCCCGTAGGCGGCGAGCAGATCGGTGAGTTTCACTAAAATAATCGAGTTGAACCCCACCATCACGATGGCTCCGATAAGCACCCCCTCGATAGTGCCGATTCCCCCGACGATTATCATGCATAGGGCGAGGATCGAGATCTGGAAGTCGTAGTTGCCAGGCTCTCCGGTCGAGCCTAAATAGCTTGCCCATAGGGCGCCAGCAAGGGCGGCGAGTCCGGCGCCGGTCGCGAATGAGAGCAGCTTGATTTTGGTGGGATGATGACGCATGCAGCGCGCGGCGAGTTCGTCCTCACGGATGGCGACGAAGCTTCGACCAACCGCGGAGCGTTCGAGGTTTCCCATGAGTGCGACGACCACGGCGAGGATTGCGAAGAGGATGTAGTACGTTAGGAGATAACTTTCCGAGCTCGAGGAAAATCCGAAGACGCTTGCAGGGGGGAGGGGGTTTATCCCTTGAGTGCCTTGGGTGATGGTGTCGAGGTTCTTAAGAATATCCTGGACGATTTCGCCGAAGCCGAGGGTGACCATCGCCAGATAATCACCGCGGAGCCGAAGGGTCGGCATCCCGAGGATCACCCCCGCGACAGCGCCGAGAACGATCGCCGCAAAAAGTCCCGGCCAAAAACCGATCTGAAACGGATAGATGTCGCAGGTGGAGATCGCGAAGGTGTAGGCGCCGATCGCCATAAACGCAGCGACCCCGAGATTCAGCAGTCCGGTGTAGCCGGTAACCACGTTTATCCCGAAGCCGAGGATGGTAAATATTATGATCGGTTGAATAAGGCTGGCGATGCGGAGCTCACGGGGAAGAAGGAAGTCGGTCACCGGGAGAAGAGCGAGGAAAGCGAGGATGATCCACCGAGGGGCTGGGCGCTGCATCGACTACACCTTTTCCCGCGCTGACCTTCCAAGGATACCGCTCGGACGGAATACGAGAAAGACGATGAGGAGGCTGAACACGACGACGTTCGTCCAGCTCGCTGCCAGATACTGATCACTCATCGCTCGCACGACGCCGATAAGGAGCCCCCCGAGGAGCGCGCCCGGCAGGCTGCCGATACCCCCTAAAACCGCGGCGGTGAAGGCATCGATACCGACACGATACCCCATCTGAAAAAAAATCGATCCGTTGTAAAGGGCATACATGACACTCGCGGCCCCGGCGAGGGCGCCGCCGACGAAAAAAGTGAGTCCGATAACACGGTTTACATCGATCCCCATGAGCTGCGCCGCGGTTTGGTTCTGTGCGACCGCGCGCATCGCCTGGCCCATCTTGGTGCCCTTGACGAACCAGGTAAGAAGTCCCATGAGGGGAATTGTGACGATAAAGACGAGGAGGTCGCGCATCGTAAACTGGATGAGGCTCTCTCCAAGGAGGTTCTCCTCGGGAAGGAGCTGCGGAAAGTCCTTGGGGCTCGCCGCGGCGTTGCCCATATTAAAAACGTCCATAGGAAGTCCGCCCCAGAAGAGTCCGATGTTTAAGAAGACAAAGGAGACACCGATCGCTGAGACGAGTGGGGCAAGTCGGGGAGCGCTCCGCAGTGGGCGATAGGCGAAGCGATCGACCGACCAGTTGAGCGCGGCGCAAAACGCCGGAGCGGCGAGAAAAAGCAGCAGAACTGCCCCGGTCGAGCCAAGGGGTGTTTGGGCAAGCTCTGGAAGACCGAGAGCCCCCACGAGGGTTAGTGCTAAGAAAGCACCGAGCATGAAGAGATCGCCGTGGGCGAAGTTGATGAGCTCAACGATGCCGTACACCATAGTGTATCCAAGCGCGATAAGAGCGATAATCATCCCATTTGATAAGCCCGTGATGAGCTGTTGGAGGAGAACCTCGCCGTCGGTCATGAAAACTCCTTATTGCGATGCGGTCAGCCGAGGAGCTTCACGAACTTGAACTCGCCGTTCTCAATTGCGTTGCCGCTCATGGTCTTTAGCGTGGTGTCCCCGTTCTCGTCGAACGACCAAAAGCCGAGAACACCTTGATAATCGCGGGTCTTAGCGACCTGGGCGAGAATCGCAGTGCGTTCTTTTTTGCCAGCGCGTGTAATTGCCGCGAGGACGACGTTCGCGGCTTCGTAGCCGTACGCCGCGTAAGCCTCCGGCTCGAGGCCAAATTTCTTTTTGTAGTTCGAGACGAAGTCTTTGCCTCTCCCCTGGAGTTCCGAAGCGGGGACGCCACCGAACGTTACGTACGTGGTGCCCTCGAGGTTCTCTTTACCAGCCGCCTCGATGAACGCGTTCTCAAAACATCCGTCCGGTACCATGAACTTCGCCTTAAGGCCCCCCGCGCGCATATCCTTCGCAATCTGACCAGCGTTCGTTTGAGTCGTTCCGCCGAAAAAGACGAGGTCCGGGGCGCCTTGGCGCATCTTGGTGACGAGCGAGCGGTAGTTCGACGCCTTCGGATCGATGCCCTCCATGCCGAGAATCTTTAGACCCAGCTTGTCGCTGGAACGTTTAAACATTTCCGCGATGCCTTTCCCGTAGAGCTCACGATCGTGGAGGATGAAGACCTTGGAAACGCCCATCTCTTTGGCCCACTGCGCCGCGACTAAACCTTGAATGTCGTCGGCGGGAACAACGCGGAAGAAATTCACCGCGCCGGTGGGGCGATATACCAGCGGCTCATTCGCCTCGCCAACGCCCGGCTTCGTGAGACCGGGCCACGTGGCGCCGGGGCTTATCATCAGGAGCGAGGCTTGATTCAGCTTCGGCATCGAGATCTTGGCTGCGCCAGAATTATACGTACCGATATACGCCATCACATCGGGATCCTTGATGGCCCGATCCGCGTTAGCTGCCTCTACGGCGGGATCCCACGAGCCGCGCTCTGGGGAGGCGTCGTCCCAGTCCTCGTATGCTATCTGAAACTGACCGGCCGTGTGGTTGGCTTCGTCGAGCGCCATCTTGATGCCGTTTACGATACTTGTGGATTGTGAGTTGGCGCTTCCAGTACGGGGAAGGCTCGACACGATCTTAATCGTCTCTGCTGATGCTGATATGTGGATGAGGGCGAAGGCGAGAGCTGCAATCGGGAGGCGGAGCATGAGGAGTGTCCCTTTTAAAACGTTACTACTTAAGAGCGGTTCACGAGCCAACGCTCGGGGAGCGCCGCGCTCGAATCACTTCGATAACGGCGGGCATAATCGAGAGGATAATAATCCCGAAGATGACGAGACTGAAGTTATTTTTCACGAACGGGATCTCGCCGAAGAGGTAGCCCGCGCTGACGAGGCTTCCGACCCAGAGGAGCGCACCGGTAACGTTGTAGAAGCCGAACTTAGAGTAGCTCATCTTGCCGACACCAGCGAGAAACGGGGCAAAGGTGCGAACTATCGGCACGAAGCGGGCGATGACGATAGTCTTCGGGCCGTAACGATCATAGAATTCCTGAGTCTTTCGAAGGTAGGCAGGTTTAAATATCTTTGAGTCTTTTCGCTCAAATACCTTCGGGCCGATGAAATGGCCGACTTTATAATTAACGAAGTCTCCGAGGACCGCTGCGATGAATAGCAGAACCCCAAGAAGAACAACGTCGAGTGAGCCCCGTCCCGCGAGCGCGCCGGCGGCGAAGAGGAGAGAATCGCCGGGGAGGATCGGCGTAATCACCAGACCCGTCTCGCAAAAAACGATAAGGAAGAGGACGACGTAGCTCCAAACCCCGTAATTCAGAATAAGAGCATCGAGGTGTTTGTCGAGATGAACGAAGAAATCGACGAATTGGGCGAGATGTTCCATCGAGGCTCTCTAAAACTACTGTCAATTCAGCGGCATACCAAGTTTTCGAATGGACGAACGGTATCTCCGACTACGGCATCGAGGCTATAGCACGGCACGTGAGGGGGGAAAAGGGTCGAGGGGTTGACTCTCTTGGAAAAAAAATGAATCTTATAGCGCGCTCACCCCGCTAAGCGCGCCCGGTCGGGTGTCCTAGGGAGCGAAATCAAGGCGTTTGTTCGCCGAATCAGCCGAGTCAGGAGTTTCGAAACTTTATGGATTCATTTCTGTACACGATTTTTCTTTACGCGTCGCCCGTTCTCGGAGCTTTAGGGCTTCTTGCGGCGTATCAGCTGTATCTTCAAATCGTAAAGCTCCCGGATGGGAACGACCGGATGCGCGAGATCGCCAAAGCAATCCGTGAAGGGGCGTTCGCCTACCTCATCCAGCAGGCGCGGATTTTGGTCCCGATTATCGCTGTTGTGTTCCTCCTCATCTGGCTCGGACTAAATTTTAATACCGGTATCGCGTTTGTCGTCGGCGCGGGTGCTTCGATCCTCGCCGGATTCCTCGGAATGAGCGCCGCTACAATGGCGAACGTCCGAACGGCACAAGCGGCGTCGGAGGCGAAGGCCGATCAAGCGCTTCTCACCGCTTTCAATGGTGGGGCGGTGATGGGGATGTCGGTAGCGAGCCTTGGCGTGCTCGGCGTAGGTATCCTTTACATTATTTGGGGAACCCCGGCAGAGAGCGAGACCTTGATAGGTTTTGCGGTCGGAGCCTCTTCGGTGGCGTTGTTTGCTCGTGTCGGTGGAGGCATCTACACGAAGGCCGCGGACGTCGGAGCCGACCTCGTGGGTAAAGTGGAAGCTGGGATTCCGGAGGATGATCCGCGGAATCCAGGAGTGATAGCCGACAACGTCGGCGACAACGTCGGTGACGTCGCTGGAATGGGCGCGGATATCTTCGAGACTTATGTGACTTCGATCATCGGATGTATCGCGTTGGGAGCAACGATCGCGCTTTCCGGTTCGCACAGTCTCGAGTCCTTAACCTCGTTCAAGGCTGCTGAGATGGCTACGCAGGTGAACGACTACAAGTCGTGGCTGATGCTGACTCCGGTTGCGATCGGGCTCCTCGGCGCTATCGCGTCGTATTTCTCGATACTCCTTATGAAGAGCTTCAAGGGGGGGGACCCGGCGGTGGCGCTTCGCAACATGACCCTCATCTCGTCGGTCTTGTTTCTGGCGCTTGGATTCGTGTTCTTCTTATTCACGCCGGTCAACTTGAGCCTCTGGGTCAGTATCGTTTTCGGTACGGTGG
>JBJOHD010000081.1:0-12857 GCA_046047875.1 Pseudomonadota bacterium
GCCTGCATCACCTCCGCCTCGGTTACCGAGCGGGCGGCGCGCTGTGCGGTCATGTAACGGGGAAACGTGTATCCAATCGAATCGATGTTAACTCCCGCGGCTTTCATCCGATCGATGACCTTCGCCGCAGGAATAGAGACTTCCCGTCCAGGTGCTGGGCTCTCCTCCAGCGCAATCTTCTGAAGGGCGATTATCGCCTCATCGTCGCTCGCCTTGGTTGAGGATATCTCCGCGATATCACCGAGCCGGATCTCCTTCGCGGTAATAACGCTGCTCGCTCGCCCCACAACCGAGATGGTTCTGACAGCCGCAGACGGCTCAGCCCCACTCGCGGAGCCCGCGATAAGTAAAGACCCCATGACAACAACGAAACCACATCGAAAAAACATCGGGTTATCTCCTCATGTTAATCGCTTGCCCGAGCATCTCGTCGGCAGCCTGAATCCCCTTCGAGGAGGCCTCATAGGCCCGCTGGGCCGAGATCATATTCACAACCTGCTCAACCACGCTGACGTTGCTGCTCTCGAGGAATCCTTGTGAGAGGCGCCCCACACCATCGGTACCAAACGTTCCGGTGATCGGCGAACCGGAGGAGGCGGTCTCCTCGTAGAGGTTTCGTCCGATCGCGCGAAGTCCCCCGTTGTTGGGGAAACGGGCGGCAGAGAATTGGCCGATCTGACTCGGTGTCGCTGCGCCGGGCTGCCTGACATTGACCGTGCCATCCTCTCCGATCGTGATCGCCAGGGTGTCTGAGGGGATACTGCCCGGTCCAAGCACCGGATAGCCGTCGGTGGTAACGAGCTGTCCCTGACTATTGAGCTGAAAAGAACCGGAGCGGGTATAGGCGGTGGTTCCATCAGGCATCTGCACCTGGAAGAAGCCATCCCCCTGAATCGCTACATCGAGCTGATTGCCAGTATTCGTAAGATCTCCCTGAGAAAAGACCTTCTGAACCGCCGCGGTCTTTACACCAAGACCGATCTGAATACCGCTTGGGCTCTGCGTCGTCGACGAGGTCGCCGCTCCCGGCTCGACCACGTATTGATAAACGAGATCCTGGAATTCAGCCCGACTCTTCTTATAGCCGGTCGTATTCACGTTCGCGAGATTGTTCGCGATGACATCGATATTCGCCTCTTGGGCGTTCATACCGGTCGAGGAGCTGTACAGAGCGCGAATCATAATTTCTCCCTATCTGTTAGAATCTCGCTTTCCCAAGTTGTGAGATCGCGGCCTGATTAATCGCATCGATCGTCTCAGCTGACTTCGCATACGCCTGGAAAGCGCGATTAGCCGAGATTATTCCCAAGACACCGGTGATCGCAGACACGTTCGACATCTCGATGGCTTGCGGAACGATATCAGCCTCTACCGGGTTCGGCGCAGCTCCCCCCGCCTTCAGTGTAAAGCGGGCTGCCGAAGTTCGCTCAAGCCCGGAGGTATCGTCGAATCGAACCACCTGAAGACGTCCAACATCACCCGCCTTCGTTCGGACGATTCCAGCTGGAGAGATTGAGGCCCCCGGACCGTTCACCGTAATGGGGCCGCCATCGCCCTGCACAACGAACCCATCGTGAGTCACAAGCTCGCCGTTGGGGTTCAAGGTGAAATTACCCGCCCGGGTGTATTCGATACCGTTTGCCGTAGCGACCGCGAAGAAATCCTTCGGATTCCGCAGCGCCACATCAAAGACGTTCCCGGTATTCTTAATCGGGCCGGGTGAGAAATCGGTCTCGGTCCGTAGATTCGTTACACCAGCGGTTCTCACGATATCCTGAGCAGCGGTCTCATCGAGATTCTGGAGGCTTGCCAAAGTCTCCTCGAATTCCTGCGGCTCGTAGATAAGGATCTGACGCTTAAACCCGGGGGTGTTGACGTTCGCAAGATTATTGCTGACGAGATCGAGTTTATGAATCTGCGCGATCCCATTTGAAGCAGCTGAATATGTTGCGCTATCCATGTCGTTCCCCTACCTCCAGCTTTAAACCGTCTCGATACTTCGCCGAATCGGCGAGAGAGCGCCGAGACGGGGATCCGCGCCGAGCATCGCCGGATCAGCCTCGGTCTTTTTCTCGACGATCGTCGACTCAACCGGTGAGGTGCGCCGTGCAGACTCGCGCAGCACCGCATTTGAGAGAAGTCGAACCTCGTCGATAGTCAGGTTGGTTCGGCGTGCGACGAATTCCAGATCACGGCCAGCCCGGAGGAGCTCCTCGGCTGCTCGTCGAACCTCTCGCAGCGATTCAGCGCCCCTTTCAGGCGCGGTGTGAACCGTCTGCTGGGAGGGAATCACCTCCCGCTCTATCGCTGCAGTGAGGGGGGTCTGCGCTGCCGCAACGACAGGAGCTGCCGCCGTCGTTTCAATCGGTTCCCCGTAAATATTCGTCTGAGGACGCATCGACGGGGGTTTCCCCGAGGGTTTCGAGGGAGTCGCTACGCGATTAAAGCTGGGAGCCTCAGGCCCTTCGAATTGACGTAACTCCCGCCGCGGAGGGGCCGCCACCGGCTGATCTGCACCGGCCGCTGCTGGGGTATTTGTCACTACGCGGGACTCAGCAGCCTGAGCAGTTCGCGTAATTCGCTGCTCAGTTGACTCAAGATCGCGCAGCGTTCGCTCCAACGATTGCTGACGCCGTAAGAGCTGGTCATGGAGCGAGGAGCTCGCAAGATCGGCCTCTTTAATCAGCCCCCGCAAGGTACGCTCGAGCTCGACACCTTGGCGGCTCGGCATCCCTACCCCGCTCCGTGAGCGAACCAGGCAAAAGCTTAGCCATGCAAGACCCCCGAGAAGCATCAGGTCCGCGCCCAATTTCCACCATTCCAGATCGACCATAAAACCTCGTCATTGTTCCTCACCCCCTCGCTAAAGGGGTGGGCGACCCGCACCGGCTCACCGTCAAAGGACCGACAGCTTCGCCTCAATCCGTCACCGTTTTGTCGCATTCGATCGACGTAACCACCTCATTTCAATCGAATTAAGCGCCAAAGGGGTGGCAGCAGATAATATAGTTGCAAACACCTTGCCGGAGGTTTGCGGTGACGCGCGCCTAAGGGGCGAAGCCGTGATATAGTGGCGGCGTTGATTTTGGGGGGAGATCCCCCGGCTTTTTCCGCTGAATGTTATGGCTGTTTATCCCTCAGCTTCCGAGTTGCTGAAAAGCCCCCCGGGGGTTGACCTCCTCGTCGTACGACGGTCGATCCGCTCGATGCTGCCGCTGTGTGCGTTCTTCGTTATTTCGTTGATCATCGCCTACTCGATCACCGAAATTTATAAGGACACCGGTCTTTTCAGCGGGGTCTCGTTCCTACCGACCCTCTCTGTTCGGTGGCTCGCAGTGATTCCAGCGGGATTTCTCCTCGAAATCCTCCGCCGACTCTACGACGACCTCTATATATTTAGAGATGAGCGGATCCTCCACCAAGACGGGAAGCTCTCGCTGAAATATATTATTCCGACCGTTCGCTACTCCGACATCCGAGCGATAACTGTGTACCAGGATCTCTTGGGAAGAGTGCTTAATTACGGCGACATCGATGTCGGTACTGCGGCACAAGACGGCGCGGAGATCTCGTTTTACGGGGTGTACGCCCCGAAGGAACTCGCTCGGATACTCGATGAGTTCAGAAACTACCACCGTTCGAAAGACGGCAAGGTCGCTCGGAGCAACCTTGCCGTTCAGGCGCTGACAGCCGACGAATAGCCGGGTAACCCCCTGCAAATTTGGTTGTTTTTATCCTCACAAAAAATGTGAGGCGGGGGCTCAAGTCTCAATAAGAAATTGTCGTAAAGATACCGTGAGAGAGGTTTGGGCCTGGGTACACAAACCCCAAAACGTCGCCCATCCATCAAAAGAGGGTTTTTATGATAAATCTTATCGTCGCTGATGACCATGTCGTTCTCCGTCAAGCTTTGTGTGAATTGCTTGCCGGGCGGGGCCCATACAACATCGTAGCGCAAGCGTCCGACGGCGAGCAGCTACTCAAACTTCTCTCTACTCACAAGCCGGATCTTGTGATCATGGATGTAGCGATGCCCCACCTCGATGGAATTAGCACACTCTCGCATATCTACAGCGGCGATACCCCGCCACCGGTTCTCATACTCTCAGCAGACGAGGGGGAAAAGAACGTGCGCGCCGCGTTGAAGGCAGGCGCCAAAGGATTCCTCCCGAAACACGCCGCGCTGGAGGAACTGGAATTCGCAATCTCTGCGATCGTTGAAGGCAAGACCTACCTCAGCCCCTCCATCACCGAATCGCTGGTGAACGATAACGGAGAGGTTAAGAACCCCCACGCCGACCCACTCGCGGCACTAACCAAGCGCGAGGTGGAGATCATGCGTTATCTCGCGGACGGAATGCCGAATCGGGAGATCGGGAAACTCCTCCACATCAGCACGAGGACGGTCGATACCCATCGGAGCAACATACTCAAGAAGCTCAACCTCCGCACCAACGCCGAGCTCGTGAAACTCGCCATCCAGTGCGGGGTAATCTCCGTCTAGAAGACCTGGCGCACAGCGGGGGCGCAGCTCGACCTCTTGGAGGGGGCGCGCCTATGCGTTATCCTCATGTCGGGGGTCCACCGTGGTGGTGGAGCCCAACTATGTTGGAGGTGCGCTGGATGTCTCCTCTTAAACTCCTGTCTCCCATAAAAGTCGGCGACCTTGAGCTGCCCAACCGGGTCTTTATGGCCCCACTCACCCGAAATCGGGCGGGCAGCGGAAATGTGCCCTCTGAGCTTAACGCCCAATATTACGCCCAACGGGCGTCTGCCGGTCTCATCATCTCCGAAGCGAGTCAGATATCGACTCAAGGGATCGGCTACCCTGCCACGCCAGGGATCCATACCACCGAGCAGATTGCGGGGTGGCGACGGGTGACCGACGCGGTTCATCGTTCGGGGGGACGTATTTTTCTGCAGCTCTGGCATTGCGGCAGGATCTCACACCCGCTTTGGCAGATCGGTCACGTTCCTGCGGTCGCTCCCTCAGCGGTAGCTGCTCGAGGAACCGCGTTCACCCCGGAGGGTCCTAAACCACACGAGGAGCCCCGCGCCTTGAAAGCCGAGGAACTTCCCGGGTTGGTCGCAGATTACGTCACCGGCGCAAAAAACGCGATCGCCGCTGGGTTTGACGGAGTCGAAGTGCATGCAGCGAACGGATATCTTCTCGATCAGTTTCTGCGGGATGGGACGAATCATCGCACCGATGACTTCGGGGGCTCCATAGAAAATCGGCTGCGTTTTCCCCTTTCTGTGGTGAGGGAGATCGTCGATGCGGTAGGAGCACAGCGGGTTGGGGTGCGGATCTCTCCATCGAGTTCGTTTAACGACATGTCAGACTCAGACCCTGCGGCCACGTTCGGCAGCTTTGCGCGAGCGCTCGCCCCTCTCGGAATCGCCTATCTTCACATCTTGGGGCCCGATGCTAACGAGGTCCGCCCCGGCACAAGCGGGGTCGCGATTAAATTTTTTCGTCCCCTCTTCCCCGGAATCATCATTGCGAACTGGGGGTATTCGCTTGAGAGCGCGGAGGCGGGGCTCCGTGCGGGTGAGTTCGATGCGGTATCGTTCGGAAAGGCGTTCATAGCCAATCCGGACCTCCCTGAGCGCTTTCGACGAGGCGCTCCGCTCAACGAGCCGAACGAAAAGACATTTTATGGAGGGGGTGCGGAGGGGTATACCGACTATCCAGCGCTCCGGTAAGCCCAGGGGAACCCGGCCATGCCGCGGATGGGGGCTGCACCCGCCCCGAGCGCCGGTGCCGGGAGAAAATGATTTTTACCCTCCCTCAAGTTCGATATAATCAACGAGGAATTACCGGGCGTTGACCTTTGCTCGGCAGCCCGTTAAACCTAACCGTTATGAAGAATGATCCGAAAGGCCGCGAAAACACTGAGGTAAAAGCGTTGGACATTTCAGCTTTTAGCCCACGCGAGCGGATCCTTGGAGCGGCGCTCAAGCTGTTTGTGGAACAGGGCTACTTCAATACCAACGTCCCTGACCTGAGCCGGGAGAGCAAATGCAGCGTCGGCTCGATCTATCACAATTTCAAAAACAAAGAGGAGGTAGCGAGCGCTCTCTACCTCGAGGGGATCTCCGCTTTCCGTCGGGCGCTCGAAGCCTCGGTTGGCTCCACGACCGATGTTGAGAAATTGGTAAAGACCACTGTTAAATCCTTTCTCGAATTTTCCGAAGTTAACTTTCAACTCTCCCGCTACATCTGGCTTTGTCGGCACAACGAGTTCATGACTGGGATGATTAAACACCCCACGATGATCGGATTCGATCGTCTGGGGCGAACCCTCACCCGTTCGATCAAGACCGGAATTCGAGAGGGAAAAATCCGACCGATTAAAGCGAACGTGTTGTGGAGCATCATGTTCGGAATACCGCTCGCCTACGTCCGTGATTGGCTCGACGGCTACAACCCCGATCCTCCCCGAATTGTGGCGGCCGATCTCGCCGAGGCGTGCTGGCGAGCTCTCAAAAATGGCTAACCATAGCACACGTGTCCTCCTCATCGGCGGTCCCCCTGGACTATTCGGGGCGCTCCAAGACGAGACCCGGAAGCTCGGCTACACCTGCGACTGGCTTGAAATCAGGGATGATGGCGATCAAGCAGCGGCGCTCCGAGCACTCTCCCTGTACAGCCATGCGTGCTATTTCCTCTGGAGCGAAGGGATCCGCTCTCGGGTGCTCGAAGAGCTCGGGGCGCTGAAGATCTCCCGTCCGGTCATCGTCGTCGCACCATCCCACGATACGGTTTCCCGCGAGCGATTTGTGTCGAGTGGTGCCCTCGATGCAATCTCTGTGGACACGATCGGCTCACTCGATTTCCGTATCGCGTTGAACCATGGGGCAACCCGCAAACGGCTCGATGATGTACGATCTTCCCGAGCTGACTACGAGAGTCTCATCACTATCATCTCGTCGAACTTTACCCACCTTGCTCCGGACGAGATTGATCGGGGTATCAACGAAGCGCTCGCCGTGCTCGGGCGATTTTCCGGTGTCGACAACGCATTTCTATTTCTATGCCGCGAAGACAACTCAGCGCTCGATCTCAGCCATGAGTGGCGGGCTGAAAGAGCGGCCTCAGCGGGACAGCTTTTCTCCGCGGGAGCCCCCGCGTCCCTCGCCTGGTTCTGGGATACCCTCAATCGGGGGGAGACGATTAAGATAGTCGAGCCGGTCGAACTTGTTCCTCACGGCGGGCCGTTCGCGCAGCTCCTCATCACTCAGGGTATTAAGTCTATCATCGTTGTTCCTCTCATCGAGGGGCGGAGACTCATCGGATTTCTTGGATTGTTCGCGTCTCGCTTTGGGGTTGCGTGGAGCGCCGATGTCGCCTCGCTGCTGAAGATCGTGGCAGAGACCTTCCTCAACGCGCTCCGGCGAAGACGCGACCAGCAAGCACTTATCGAATCTGAGCACCGTTTTCGCACCCTCCTTGAGAACCTCAACGAGGGGGTAGTGTACTGTGATCGCGGCGACATCATTCTCCATGTAAGTCCAAAGGCGTGTGAGATGCTCGGCTACTCAGCATCAGAGATGGTCGGAGAGCACATTGAGAGGCTTATTATCCCCGATGAATCCCGCGAGATCCTCCAAGAGCGCACCGCCCGGCGCTGGCGGGGGCTCTCCGACTCCTACGAGATTAAACTCAACCGGAAAGACGGCACCTCATTATGGGTCGAAATGAACGCCTCACCTGTCCGTGACTCGGAGGGGACAATCATCGGCTCTATTGGGGGGTTCATCGACATCACTGAGCGTAAGCGGGTGCGGGAGGCGCTCCGGCTAAGCGAGGAGCGTCTCCGCCACTATTTCGACAACTCGGTGATCGGCATAGCGATAAGCTCCCCCACCAAAGGGTTCCTCGAGGTGAACGACTACCTTTGTCAGCTCCATGGCTACAGCCGCGAGGAGCTGAGTCACATGACCTGGGTTGATCTTACCCACCCGGATGATCGCATAAACGACGTCGGCTGGTTCGACCGCCTCGCCCGGGGAGAGATCGACAGCTACGAACTCGATAAGCGCTTCGTTCACAAGGAGGGATATGTCTGGAACGCCCGTCTCGTAGTGGGTGCGGTTCGACGGCCCGACCGCTCCCTCGATTATATCATCGCACTCGCTCAAGATATCACCGCGCAGCGGCGGGCGCAGAGCCATCTCCAAACTCAGGCGGAGTTTTATCGACAACTGATCGACGCGAATCCAAATCTTATATTCGCCTGCGACTACGGTGGGAGTTTCACCCTCGCGAACAAGGCGTTTGCCGATATCTCGGGCCTCCCCGTTGATGCGATAATCGGCAAAAGAAACTCCGACTTTGTTGCCGACCCGGTGTTAGCGAAGCGGTACGATGCGGACAACGATACGATCATTCGCACCGGTGCCCCGATCTTGAAAGCACAAGAAAAGATAATCGACGCGCGCACCGGCAAAGAGCGGTGGTTTCAAGCGATAAAAACCCCCCTCCTCTCCCCCGATGGCCAGATCCCATACATCTTATGTGTCGCCTCCGAGATCACCGACGTAAAACAGGCCCAAGATGAGGCGTCAACGCTGCAACGGCAGCTGATTCAGTCCCATAAGATGGAAGCTATCGGTCAGCTCGCGGCCGGAGTCGCTCACGATCTCAACAATGCTCTCGCTGCGGTCGTGGGACATCTCCAGCTCCTCCAAAATGAGGTCTCCGAACAGGGACGTGGATCATTTCACACCGCACTTAGTGGGTGTGAGCGCGCCAGCTCGCTCATCCAGCAGCTCCTCGGGTTCTCGCGACAAGGCAAATACAACCCCCAGGTGATTCGCGCGCGCGATGTGGTAACGAATACCGTTGAGTTTCTCGGTAAAGTTATCGACAAGGATATCGAGGTGCGGATCGGAGAGGACTCCGAGGGGCTCTCGATTCACGGAGACTTTTCCCAACTCCAGCAGGTCGTGACAAACCTTATCCTGAACGCGACTCAAGCGATTAGCGGTCCCGGCGCGATAACGTTCGATTTTGGCAGGCGGGAAGTTCTCCATCCTGAGCGCTACAATCCCCGGGCTCATACCGGGTTTTTCGTTACCCTCACGGTCTCCGATACCGGCTGCGGCATCCCCGAGGAGCACCTCGACAAGATATTTGAGCCTTTCTTCACCACGAAGCGCGATCGAGAGGGGACCGGGCTCGGGCTCTCGATGGTGTACGGGATCATGCAGAATCACTCAGGATGGGTTGAGGTCGATTCGACGATCGGAGGTGGAACCCGTTTTACCCTCGTGTTCCCGCAGGCGCTCGGAGTGGCGGCTTCCACCCCAGAGGATGGAGTGGAGACCACGCCCCTGTTGAAACCACGCAGGCTGGCTTCAGGGCACGTAGTCGTTATCGATGACGAGCCGGTTCTGGTAGATCTTGCCCGGCAGTTCCTCGCGAACGCAGGTGTGGAGGTCACCGGCTTTACCGATCCGAATGAGGCTCTGCGGTGGTATCGGCGTGAATGGCGGAGCGTCGACATCATCGTCCTCGACATGAAGATGCCGAAAGTCGACGGACCGGCCTGTTTTCGGGAACTCAGGGATATAAATCCCGCAGCGCGGGTAGTGGTGATGTCGGGATTCGTTCAGGACACCGCCGCTCAAAAGCTTATGGAAGCCGGAGTAGCTCATTTCTTTGAAAAACCGCTCCGGTACCCCGAGCTCGTTGCTTGGATCGTCGAGGAGCTCGCCCGACACCAACAGATCGCCGTATAGCTGATTCTACCCGGTCTTCGAAACGCTTACGACGTTTTCGGTTTAGCGGCTAAATCCTTTAGACAAAGATCAAGCGCCTCCCAAGCGATCATCGCGCATCGGGTCCGCGCCGGGAACTGCCGGACGCCACCAAGCGCCACGGCGTCTTTCAACACAGGGAGATCGCTCGCCTCGCGCTCCCCCTTCATCAGAGCCCGAAACGCCTCATTGATCGCCTGAACCTCGTTCAGGGTCTTGCCGCAGCACAATTCGGCAGCCATCGAACCGGAGGCCTGGCTTATCGCACAACCGTGGCCGGAGCATGAAACGCCGGTGAGCCGCTCCCCATCGGATTTCACCGCGAAATGGATCTGATCGCCGCACAACGGGTTAAAAACCGTTTGCGCGGCTGAGGGATCATTAAGCGGCTCCGGGAAGCGCGGATGCCGGTGGTGGTCGAGAATCAAATCTTGATACAGTTCGTCGAGCGACATACCGCAAACTTTATGCTGCTGAATTAATAACTCGGTTTAGGGCACTCACTAGCTCCTCCGCCCGGAACGGTTTTCTTAAGAAGAGAAGCTCCCCCGTTTTGCAGAGCTCCTCAACCTCCGGAGTCGGGAGCAGGCCTGACACCATAATACATTTAAGGTCGGGGTTCATCCGCTGCATTCCTATGAAGGTCTCGACGCCGTTCATACGAGGCATCGAATAATCCATAACGACACAGCGGATCGCTTTCGGATCCTCGGCAAAACGCTCCACCCCATCAACCCCATCGACCGCAGTGACGACTTTACCCCCAGCCTCGGATATCATGACAGAGCAAACCTCCCGCATCAGCTCGTCATCGTCGACGATGAGGACCAACGGGTTACCCTTTAGAAGCTCCACGTACCCCTCTCCTTCTTCAAACTAACAGCCTCATTCCAAAAGCGAGCTCATACGAAGCGCCGCTCCACCATCCCCGGATATCCGAACCCTCCCCTCAACGAACGCACTTTGAGGGCTGAGCGTCCCCGCACCGATCTCAGCTAAAACATCAGGGGGGATGGTGACGCTGCAGTTCGAATCGACCGCCCGATCGGTCTCCGACAAATCGGTTGCGGAGTTTTTGCCTCCTCCGAGCGAGAACAACCAAGCGACGGGCCCTGAGCTAACTCTCACCGTTCGTCGGGGGAGGTTCTCATCTGCAACCGCTAACCGACTCGCCCACTCAAGCAGTATCTCTTGCACGGACATCATGGCTTGAGGATAGCACGAAGACGCCTCGCTCAAAAGAACTCAACCATCCGAAAAGCTTTGAAAATGGGAAGGTTTGTAGGATTGAGGCTACCACCACGCGGGGAAAACGCCCCCTTCGACGGAGCTACGCCTGCGTCCCGGAAGAGAGACTTTCTATCAGCCGATCGAGCACCCGCACATCGCGGTAGGTCCCCATGAGTCGCATCCCCGCTTGCTTCGCCTTACTGGCGACAACGAGCGCTGAGATCTTATCACCGGAGTGATAGTACGCCTCAGCGAGGAGATGCATCTCCCGAGGGCTCGCCCAATTCGTCAGCTGACAGGCATTCACTGCGAGCTGCTTTGCATACTCACCGTTATAGAAGGGCCCGGCTTTCATATAAGATTCAGCGAGGAGAGACAGTACGCGGGGATAATCTGGTGAGACAACCATGGCTCGGCGCAGCTGGCGACGGGCGTGAGCTATCTTCCCCTCTTCGAGGAGGAGCTCTGCATACATGACGATCGCCTCGAACGGGGCGTTGTCTGCAACCGCCACCCGCTCCAGCGACTCCCGTCCAATAAGCTCATCTCCCCGCTCGATCTGCAGACGGGCTCGCGCGGCTTGAAGACGGGGAAAATCATCCCCTTCCGTCTCTATCTTATCGCTCGCCTCTACAGCTTCATCGAGCAGGTATCCCGGACCACCGTTATCGAGAACGGCTATCAGAAATAGCGCTGCTAATTCAGGGTCGACCTCGATCGAGCGCAGCGCCCGCCGTATCGTCCACGCCGCCTCAAGGGAGTGACCGCTCCACATCTGAAGCCTCGCGAGACGGACGTAAGCTTCGCGCGATGCCGGCAGCTGGTTGGTGACCGACCGTAACAGCTGCTCGGCCTCCTCGACCTTTCCTAACTTAAAGACACAATAGGCGAGATCGAGACGGGCGCAGAAATTGGCTGGATGGGAACCGTGGCGCTTCAGTCCTGCTTTATAGAGGCGCTCCGCCAACTCGAATTTTCCCGCTCGGTAACTCGAGGCGCCGCGAACCCACGACCACACCGGCAGCGTGCGCCATGTCTTCCACCACTTATGAACGAGTTGAACGGTATCGAGCATGCAAACTTTTGTAAGTTAGCGACACAGCCTCACCGCGCGTTCTCATTAGCCGGGCGACGGGCGATGTAGTATCTATACCTCTCATCTGTCTTCTCGGGGTGATTGCTTCAGGTTAGTTATATGTGCGGCGCGATGCGGACATCATGGATTTAATTAAGCGATTTCAGGATGTTATTGGATCTGATGGGGTGATCACCGAGCCGAGCTCCCTTGCCGCCTACGGGACCGATTGGTTGAACGCCTACCCCTCGGCTCCCCGGTGCGCCCTCCGTCCCCGTTCGACCGCCGAGGTGGCGGCTCTCGTAAAGTGCTGCGCCGAAATCGGAGTTCCGATCGTGCCCTCGGGGGGTCGAACAGGACTCAGCGGTGGGGCGGCGGCTCCACACGGCGAAGTGGTTCTTTCACTCGACCGGATGACAACGATCGGAGCGGCGAATACCCTTGACCGTACGATATGGTGTGAGGCCGGGGCGATCACTGAGCGGGTGCAGCAAGGTGCCTCAGGTGCAGGGCTCTATTTCCCGGTGGATTTCGCGAGTCGAGGATCAAGCACCATTGGGGGCAACATCGCCACTAACGCTGGGGGTATCCGGGTTCTCCGTTACGGCAATATGCGTGATTGGGTGCTCGGTCTCACGGTCGTCACAGGAACTGGGGAAATCCTCGAACTGAACGGTGCCCTCTTTAAAAATAATTCGGGGTACGATCTCCGGGGATTGATGATCGGCTCGGAGGGAACGCTCGGTATCATCACCGGAGCGGTGTTGAGATTAACGGCCCCGCCCGC
>JBJOHD010000082.1:0-6177 GCA_046047875.1 Pseudomonadota bacterium
ATCGACGTCGCGGAGGATGAAGATCGCCTTATACTCCTCGGGCAGGTTCTCGATAGCTGCATCGAGCTGCGCCCGGAGCTCGTGGCGGGAAGAGATGAAGTTCACATCTGAGGTATCACTCCGCTTCCCGGTAAAGCTCTCATTGGCCGCCTCGCCGACATCATCGAGCGACACCGCCTGGGTTTGCTTACGCTTGCGGAGCTTCATGAATGCGGTGTTCACGGTGATTCGGTAGAGCCAGCTCGAGAACGCCGATTTTCCCTCAAAGCGATCGATCTTTTTGAAGACGGTGACGAAAACGTCCTGTAGGATCTCCTCGGCATCTTCTTGGTTCCGGGTAATCCGCAACGCCAGGTTGTTTACCTTCTCGGTGTAGCGGGTCAGCAACTCGGCGAAGGCGGCCTGCTCGCCCTTTTGAAGCTCGGCCACTAACTCGATGTCGGTTCGCATATCGCTCATAACACCCTCTCGTTCGTCGTTTTCGTTTACCTCTTCTACGAATCGACCGCGGAACCGAACTCTGCCGGTCCGCGATCTTGAAAACGAATGTGCCAGGTTGAACGAGCCGATGTGTCACAGCTTTGTAAAAAGAATGTCGCCGAGATGTAAAATAGCGATCTCAGTTGCTTTTTTTTAGGCGGTGGGGGATAACCTGGACGGCGAATTGAAACAAAAAGCCCAGTATTTTGGAGGCGTTATGTCTGAGCGGCTGGTAAAATGTCGAAAGCTAGGGAAAGAGCTCCCCGGGCTCGAAAAGCCCCCCTTTCCGGGTGAGATCGGGCAGAAGATCTTTAATGAGGTCTCGGCTCAGGCGTGGTTGGCGTGGCGGGATGACCTGCAGATCAAGGTTCTGAACGAGTATCGATTGAATATGGCCGATCCGCGCGACTATCAAACCCTCGTCGACCAGATGTTGATGTTCCTCAACCTCAAAGAGGGCGAGGTGGTCGAGGTTGAGAACGCTGAGCGGGGCAAAGCGTAGCGAGGAATCGCTGAGTGGGTGAGTCGATAGCGGAACGGGCTCTCTGTGGCGGGTAACTTCAGCGGCAAAGTCGGTATCATCGGCGTCGGCAACATGGGGGGTGCGTGTGCCCGCGCGTGGCTTGCTCAAGGGAGACTCCCCCCGGAGCGGTTAGTGCTGGTTGAGCGAGATGAGCTGAAAGCACACGATCTGCGCAGCACCCTCGGCTGGGAGATCGATGGTAATGAACGGGCGATCGGGGGATGCGCTATCGTTTTTCTCGCGATGAAGCCCCAGGATCTCGCAGGGGCCGCGGCTGGATTGAGGGAGCACCTCCACTCGGGTCAAACGGTCGTCTCGCTTCTCGCCGGGGTGCCGTTCTCGACGTTGAGAGCACTCCTCGGAGATGAGCCTCGATTCGTGCGAGTCATGCCGAATATCAACGCCGCAATCCGAGCGGGAATGAGTGTGTGGTGCCGTGGTCCTGGGGTTGATTCCGTTCACGCCGTTATGATCGGTAACCTCCTTGAGGGGATCGGCGGGGCGCTAGAAGTCAAAGAAGAGGCGCTCATCGACGCTGCCACCGCGGTTTCCGCATCCGGTCCGGGGTATATCTTCTATATCATCGAGCACATGGTGGGAGCGGCCGAAAAACTCGGATTTTCACGGGCTGAGGCCGATGAGCTCGTGGCGCAGACGATCGCGGGGTCGGTGGCGATGTGGCGTGAATCGAAGCTTGAGCCGGAGGAGCTCCGCGCGATGGTAACCTCGAAAGGGGGAACGACCGCTGCCGCGGTTGAGGTGTTCGAGCGGGGATATCTCGGAAAGATCTTAAAAGCAGGCATAGCGCGCGCGGACGAGCGGTGTCGTGAGTTAGCTGAGCTGGCGAAGGTTAAAAGTTAGCTTCCCCCTGGTCGGTGCGAGGCCCCGGAGCCTCTTACGACTCCTCTCCACCGATGCGGTCTTGCGGAATCGGAGAGCCTTCTTCGATCGGTGGTGCCCCCGCATTTCCCAGTGGGGGCGCGGTCGGGACATCAAGCAGTGGTTCACTTGGCAGCTCTACCGAGTGGCGCAGCACTTCGCGGGGAGGCCCCTGCTCGATCATCCGCCCAGCCCGAAACACCAGCACGGTGTCGCAATTTTTCAGAGTCGCAAGGCGATGAGCGATGATGAGGCTTGTGCGACCCCGCATCACCGTATCAACCGCGGCGTGAACTATCGCCTCGAGCTCAGGATCGATATGGGCGGTAGCCTCATCGAGGATGAGGATCGCGGGTGCGGCGACGAGCACCCGGGTGAGTGCGATGAGCTGCCGCTCGCCTTCGCTGAGGTTCGCGCCTCGGTCGAGCACCGCTGAATCGAGCCCCCGCCCGGAGCGGTGCAGCACTCCGGCGAGCCCCGTTTTATGGGCCGCGTTTTCGATCGCTTCTCGGGGACAGTCGCGGCCGTTCGCGATGTTATCGGCGATCGAACCCTCGATAATGACGACATCTTGGGAGACGAAGCCGATCGCATCGCGGAGGCTTGCGCGGCGAAAGCGTCGGAGCGGGACGCTGTCGATGAGGATCTCGCCCCGCTGGAACTCATACAGTCGGGCGAGGAGGGACACGGTGGTCGTCTTGCCGCTGCCGGTTGGGCCGGCGAACCCTACGGTAGCTCCCGCCGGGATCGAAAAGGAGAGGTCGAATAAGATCTGCTCCCCGCCGGGGTAGCCCATCGACACCTCGCGGAATTCGATCGCCCCCCGCAGATCGGATGCGGGGGCGACTCCGTCGGGTCCTAGTTCGATCTCCTCGGTTGGAGAATTAAGGAAGAGGCTCACCCGCTCGCATGTCGATAGCGCCTCTTGGATCGCCTGCACCTCACGGGAGAGCTCGGTGATGGGTCCGGAGAAGCGTTGGCAATAACGCACGAATGCGACGAAGATTCCCAGCGACAATGTGCCGGAGATCACGGAGTGCCCCCCGAACCAAAGCAGTCCGACGAGAGGAAGTTGGCAAAGAAGTTCGGCGATAGGGCGGAGCCACGAGTAAAAACGGTTCGTCGAGATACATGCGGTGAGGTAGCTTTGAACCGAACGTCGGAACTCGCCGGCACTCCACCGTTCGAGCCCGAACGAGCGGATGACCCCGATCCCGTTCAGGTACTCGGCGAGACGGGCGTTGATCGCACTATTCGTCCGGGTCATTTGGCGATTGAGATCGCGCGCGCGAAATCGGGTCGTCCCCGTGATAATCAGGGCGGGGATCGCGAGGACGACGAGCGTCGCGCCGAGGCGGAGATCGGTGATGAGCATCGCCCCGAGGCTCATCACGATGAGCAGTGAGGAGAGAAGGAGTCGACTGAGGCTGCCGCTGAAAAACACCTCGAGGCTTTCAACGTCGTGACTGATGCGGGTAACGGTGCGTCCGAGGGGCTGCCGGTCGTAGTAGCTCAGGGGAAGTCGATGGATATGGTGAAACAGGGACTCCCGAATCCGCAGGATCGAGCGAGATGTCGCCTCGGCAAGCCCGCGGCGTCCACGATAGGCGAGGTACACCGCCAGCGCCTCAAGGGCGAGTGTCAGCGCTGCCGGGGAGATTGAACGGTAGAGATCCCGTTTTATCAAGCCGTTTTCGACGAGGTCGCCGATGGTGATCGCGGTGGCCATCGTTGCCCCCGCTGAAATTACCAGGAGCAAGAGCGCGTTCACAAAGGCGCTGCGGTCGGCACGAGTGAATTCCAGCAGCGCCCCAAGAGAGGCGCGGCGTCGCTCCGTCGCTGGGATGAGATCCTCCTCGAGGTAGGCGGGTTGGTGATTGGTGCTGCTCATACGCCGAACCTTACCACGCGGCGGCAGTATTTAAGGGTGGAGGGGCGGTGAGCTACCCAGACGATCGTTGTCGTGGGGAGAAGTCGGTCGAGGTTTTTTAAGATGCGCTCCTCGGTGACGACATCGACTGCGCTGAGGCAATCATCGAGGAGAAGGATTCGGGGCTTGGCGGCGAGAGCGCGGGCGATGGTGAGTCGCTGCTTCTGCCCTCCAGAGAGGTTAATTCCCCATTCCCCGAGCGGAGTGTCGAGCCCGTCTGGGAGGCGGGAGATGTCGTCGCTGAGCCCCGCGGCATCGAGGAGGGCAGATACCGCATCGTCGCTCGCGGTGCGGTCGAGCAGGACGTTGCGCCGGATCGATTCGGCGAATAGAAAAGGACGTTGCTCGACGCAGCTCAGCTCCCGGCTGAGCTCCTCGTGGGTATAGCCCCGAATGTCTTCCCCATAGAGCCGAACCTCGCCCTGGAAATCACGCTCTTCACCGGCGAGTATTCGTACGAAGGTCGACTTGCCGCTGCCGACCGGCCCGGTGATTCCGATACGCTCACCCGAGCGTATCTCGAGCGAGAGGCGGGATATCACCGGCGCGGGTGCCTGGGGGTAACGAAATTCGAGATCGCGGATCGAAAAGACCGGGGCGATCTCTCGGGACGGGGTCGTGCGCCGGTGCGTCGGCTCATGAAATCCGGGAGCGGGTGGGATCCGCAGTACTGTGGTGACCCGCTCCAGGCTCGCCCTACCCCGCTGCCATTCGGAGACGAGGACACCCATCTGACCGAGGGGTCCCTGAAGAAGCACGATGTATCCCTGCAGAGCGACGAACTCTCCCACAGTGATATCTCCGCTCATGACTCGTGGGATGGCGCAGCACAGCAGCGTCGCGTGAGAGAGGATCGCGGGAATTCCGGTGAGGGGAACGAACCGGAGCATCGTCTCAATCACTCGGAGTCGCTGCACCCGATATCGCTCGGCGAGGCGCATCAACCGTTCGGTCCAGAATCGCTCGCTTTGGGAGAGGCGTTGGAGCTTAATTGAGCCTACCGCTTGCGCTACGAGGTCGTTAAGGCGCCCAAGCTCGACTTGAGCCTCTTCGTGGCGGCGATACTCCTGCTGGGCCACCCGAAACGTCAGCGTCGGCAGCGCTGCAAACGCGAGAAATGCCAGCACAGTGACCAGCAGATCGATCTGAGCCATCGCAATCGCGGCGAATACGGTGAGGAATACAAAATCGAAAACGCCGATTAACGTCCAACCGAAGATAAGCCGTGCATTCGAGACATCCCCCGTTGCGACGTTCATCAAAGAGCCGGTCGATAGGTCGCGATCAAGGCGGTGTCTCGGAAGATATCGCGCCCGAAGCCACACCGACTCTTTCAGGGTGGCGGCGACTCGGTGGGTTTCTTGGCCGAGGCTTAAGCGCCAATAACGACGACCGATCGCCTGTGCGATAAGGGTGACGAGGAGTGCCGTGAGGATAGCTCTGAAGGCACCAGGGCCGGGGGGGCTCGATGGCGCGGCTCCAGCGATGAGGTCGATGAGGGCTTGCGTAATCCAGGGGATCGCCACCTCGGTGAGGTTCGTGAGGAGCATCGCCACGATCCCGATCGCGTAGGCGATCCGACGGTGGTAACACCACGCAGTGAGGAGTCGGCGCGGGGTAAGCGCGTTCCATTGAAGGGGGAGCGGGGTTATCTCTGTCGAGCGAAACGGGAACATCGGGGTCGGGAGTTTTGGGGGATCGTAGCGTAGGTCGGTGTTCGGCGCCCCATCATTTCAGCGCCTCAGCTCGTTTATATCGCTTCCGCAAAGTCTCTGAGACGACGGGGAGCGGTTATATCGCTTACGCCGGGTCTCTGAGACTACGAGGTGCGGGTATCTCGGGGGAGGGGTGCCAGCGCGGGGTGCGGTGACAAGACGGAGCCGCATCGTCGATGCGCACCAACTCAGCGCGGGGTCAACCCTGCGACGCGCAGATTGCCGCTGTATCGATCTCCCTCCCAGAGGTAGTCGGTTTCCTCGCCCGCCCAATAGAGCAGGTCAGACAGGTTGAGGAGGAGCCCCTCGACACAATCAACACGGGAAAACGCGCCAGTTCCGACCCCGCGAAGCTCCTCAACCTGGGGAAGCGCCGAGCCGAGGGTCAGAAGCTTCTCAACAGCAGACGGCCGGCGAACCGTGATCTCGTCTACCCGGAAGGTGCTCTCACCTGCGACGATTGGGACGCCGGCTGGACTGTGGAGTGGGACCGAAAGGTTCTTTCGCTCTGCGCGGTCGAGCTCATCGAGAAGATATTTAATCGCCTCAACGTATTTTACATCGGGGCTGCCATACGGGTAGAGATCGACGATGTGTCTCGCGTACTCGAGGGAGTCTCGAAATCTCTGCATCTGCTCGGCGACGGTTTT
>JBJOHD010000083.1:0-12875 GCA_046047875.1 Pseudomonadota bacterium
CGACGCCTGACGGAGGAGCATCCGCTCCCGGCCGTTTTGAGGTGTCAGCGACAACTGCTCCCGGGACTCCGAGCTCGTGAGGGAGGCTCCGGCGAGGTCGGCCGGGACCTCTGCGTTTGCAGACTCGGACCGACCGTTGGGCAGTTTTGGGCTGAGGGATTCACCGAAAGCGCTCATATTCCCTTTGCTCTTCACTCGTGGAAAAGGGCTCTCGATAACTCAGTAGGTGGAACGAGAAACCCTAGGAAGACTCTATGAAACATGGGTTTGCTACTCAACTCCCACTCCCCGATTTAACGAGATTCTAGCAGTTTGGTGAGCCTAAGTAGTTGTTTGCAAGAAGGTTACTCCATTCCTCATGTGGGGAGAGTTGAACCCCGACTCCGCCTCAGAAGGTGGTTTTGGGTGGGGGCGATGAACAGATCGAATCATCCACGATTCGATAAGATGTTGACCTCGCTCAAAGCCCTCAACTTTCTTTTAAATAAGGAGGCCCGACCCGAGCTCCCTAGAACTGGAAAAAATGTTTAGTGCAATCAATGCTGGTGCGCCTTTCGATAGGCTTTTTCACTATCCCGGGGTGATAGGCGCAGAAGCTGCCACGTAATTGCTCGTTGGGATTACTGTATAACTTTGAGGATCTTCTTCCGCCATTCCGCTGGCCCGACCTCGTGCACCGAAACACCTGAGCTATCGACCGCGACGGCGACCGGCATGTCCTTCACTTCAAACTCGTAGATCGCCTCCATACCGAGGTCTTCAAACGCCACGACCCGCGAGGCGGTGATCGCTTTTGAAACGAGGTACGCCGCGCCACCAACCGCCATGAGATAGACGGCCTTATGCTTTTTGATGAGCTCAACGGTTTCGTGCCCCCGCTCCGCTTTGCCGATCATACCGAGGAGCCCGGTCTTTGAGAGCATGAGGTCGGTGTACTTGTCCATGCGGGTCGCGGTGGTGGGGCCGGCGGGACCCACCACCTCTTTCCCGACCGGATCGACGGGACCGACGTAGTAGATAAAACGGTTGGTAAAATCGACCCCGGGTGGGAGCTTTTCCCCGCGGCCAAGGATATCGGCGATACGCTTGTGGGCGGCGTCACGACCGGTGAGGAGCTTACCGGTAAGAAGCACGGTCTCTCCCGGCTTGAGGGTAGCTACCTCCGCGCGGGTTACCGTTGAGAGATCGATCTTGCGTGCGCCCTTTCCTAGATCAAGGGCGACCGAGGGCCACTCCGATAGGGCGGGCGGGGCGAGTTTAGCGGGCCCCGAGCCGTCGAGCTCAAAGTGGATATGGCGAGTGGCGGCGCAGTTGGGAATCATAGCGATCGGCAGCGAGGCTGCGTGGGTGGGGTACTCAAGCACCTTGACATCGAGCACGGTCGAGAGTCCGCCGAGACCTTGTGCGCCGATCCCAAGCTGATTTACCTTTTCAAAAAGTTCGAGCCGGAGCTCTTCGGCGCGGGTCTTCGCTCCGCGCGCTTTAAGCGCGTGGATGTCGACCGGCGCCATGAGCGATTCCTTAGCGAGGATCATCGCCTTTTCAGCGGTGCCGCCGATGCCGATCCCGAGGACGCCGGGGGGGCACCACCCCGCACCCATATGGGGGACGGTCTCGAGTACCCATGCGACGATGTCGTCGTTCGGATTAAGCATTTCGAGCTTCGATTTATTTTCGGAGCCGCCTCCCTTCGCTGCAACCGATACCTCGATCTTGTCACCCGGGACGATTTCGATGTGCAGAACACCGGGGGTGTTATCTTTGGTGTTTTTGCGCTTGCCTGCAGGGTCGGTGACGATCGAAGCCCTTAGGGGGTTCTCTGTATTTCTATAGGCGCGTCGGATCCCCTCGTCGAAGAGCTCTTGGAGGGGGCGTTTTGAATCGATGTGCACCTCGGCGCCGATCTTTACGAATCCCACCACGATGCCGGTGTCTTGACAGAGCGGACGGTGCCCCTCAGCGGACATCCGCGAGTTCACAAGAATTTGGGCGATGGCATCCTTAGCGCTCTTTGACTCCTCAGCGAGATACGCCTTATGCATCGCCTGAATGAAATCAAGGGGATGGTAGTACGAGATGTACTGTAAAGCGTCGGCAACGCTTGTGATGAAGTCTTCGGGATTAATGCTTTTCATACGCCGATTTTAGAACGGGAGGGGAAGGGGTTCAATAGGCGCTCCGTTCGAGCGGATAGGCTTCATCTCATCGGAGTTGAGTGAACACGAGCGGTCAGAGATCAATCATAAGGTACCGCGGCGATCTCGGATAAAATGGCGGGTTTGGGGAGGATCTACGGGGATTCAGCTCGAGGAATATGCACCGTTTTTATCCTCCGTATGGTAGTGTCGGCACCGTCAGCGCGTTCTCTTTGGGGGCGCATTCAGGGGTGAGGTCGGTGATGAAGATTAAAATCCTTTGGCTCGGGATGCTTTTTTTGATCGGGTGCTCTGCTGCAGTTCCGCCGCAGCGGTTTGGCAGCCCTGAGGGGGCGCTTGCCGCGCTCGAGGATGCGGTGGCATCGCGAGGTCGGGAGGATGCGCGCGAGCTCTTCGGTTCTGCGGGGGACTATCTGCTTGAGAGTGGGGATCCGAACCTCGACAAGCTCCGGGCTGATAGATTCGTGACGCTGTTTCAAGAGCGGCACGAGCTCAGTCCCCGCGGGGATAACTCGTTCGTGGTCTCGATCGGAGCTAAGAGCTGGCCGTTCCCAGTACCGCTGGTTAAAGAGGGTGACACCTGGGCGTTCGATGCGGCGGCGGGGAAGGAGGAGATCCTTGATCGCCGGATCGGTGAGAACGAGTTCGCCGCGCTCGATGTGGCCCGCACCATATATCTCGCGCAACGACAGTACGCTGCACGTGATTGGAACGAGGATGGTAAGCACACGTACGCTGAGCGGATCGTAAGTCAGCCCGGTCAGCGGGACGGTCTCTATTGGCCGACCGACGAGATCGAGAGCGAGGAGAGCCCGCTTGGACCCGCGATTGCTCGGGCGGGTAAGGAGGGAGGGGTCTTGTCACCCACGGAGGAGCCCCAACCGTACCGGGGATATCTCCACCGACTTCTAAAAAGGGAGGCACAGGAAGGGGAGCGTATCGATGCTCTTTCAGCTCCAGGCAGGTATTGGCTCATCTCCACCCCTACAGTTTGGAGCGAAAGCGGGGTTATGACCTTTGCCTCAAACGAGCGGGGATGGATCTTTGAGAAGAATCTCGGCGCGAATGTTCGGTACAAAGAGCTGCAGAATCTCGTGGTCGATAGCTCGTGGTCGCGAGTAGAGTAGGGGGGCTGTAATGAAAAAACTATTATCGATTATCCTCGCTCTCGTTATCGGACTCCCGATGCTCGCGTGGGGTGCTCAGGCGTCAACGAAGAGCGCTCCCCCGGGCAGCCTCTCGGCTGCGGAGCTTCAAAAAGTCGTGGCCCCGATAGCGCTCTACCCCGATCTCCTCCTTCAGCAGGTGCTTGCGGCTTCCACCTTCCCGGAGCAGATCCTCGATGCCGCTCTCTACAACGAGCAGGGTAAGGCGCCGGAGGGTATCAAAAATCAGCCGTGGGACGATTCGGTGAAGGCGGTGGCGAATTATCCAAGTATCTTGGTGAAACTCGCCTCCGATCTCGATTGGACGATATCGTTGGGCTCCGCATTTATCAACCAAAACGACGACCTTAGGACTGCGATACAGACACTTCGAGCGAAGGCGAAGACGATCGGAAATCTGCAAGACTCGGATTATCAAAACGTCATCGAGGAGTCGAAGAACGGTACGACGATCATCCGGATCGAGCCGGTTCAATCGAACGTCGTGTATGTGCCGACAACAACGACGACGGTGTATGAAAGTTCGGTAAATACCGCTTCGTTGTGGGCGCCTGTGGCGAGTTTTGGTCTTGGCATGGCGCTCGGTTACGCTATCGGGGACAACGATGATCACTACTACTATGGGGGCTTCTACGGGCCCGGCTTTTGGTACGGTGGTCCCGCGGTGAATAATTGGATCGATTATCGCCACGATAGGTGGGACGACGCGTACGATTTTGCGAATGACCGGCAAGATTGGCGACAGGACAACCGTGATGATTGGCGGGAGTATCGGCAAGATCTGGGAAGAAAACAGCAGGAGTGGCGTCAAGCAGAGGGAACCCGACCGGCGGACTTAAGCCCGGAAAAGCGGGCAGAGGCCCGCTCGCGGGCGACTACCGCGAAGTCGAACTGGCAGGCGCAATCCCCCGATGCGCGGGTAGCCTCGCTGCAGAGCAGCGAGCTTGCTGAGCGGGCTCGAACCGCCGGGACAACGGGATTCGACCGTGAGAGCGCGAACGCCCGCCTTAATCAGGCCCGGAGTAATCAGGCGTTTCAGGAACGGGCGGCGCAGCTCAGAAGCGATACGCAATTTCAGGATCGAGCGCGGTCGTTCGATCGATCGAGCCTCTCGGGGGAATCGTTTGGATCGGCTGGAGCGGGACTTTCCGGTGTTGGTCGGAGCGGAAATGCGGTGAACCGCGCTGCGGCTCGGGGGTCGTTTAGTCGAGCGGGAGCGGGGGGATTTAGTCGTGGGGGAGGGGGGCGACGGCGGTAGCCTTACTCCCCGATCGTTCGGGGCCTGCCACGCCGAACATAGTCCCATTTCTCGAGCAAAAGTCCCCGATCTCTGGAGGCTTTTTGCGGGAGGGGATCTTGTTCACGAGTAAATAAGCCGGAGCTCCGGTTTTCGATCGGAGTAACTGTAGTCTCTCTTCCGGAGGGGAGCGAAGCATATGTTCACTTAACGGCTCAAGGAGTCGGCGCATTTTTAGATTAAGCCCTGCGTCCTGCGCTTTCTCTTATGCTTGCTATTCCCCGTCGGCAGTGTGGGCGGCCTCCTCTTCCTCGCTCGGTCTCGTTAGTGACATAACGGAAGGCGGCATCGCCGCCGCCCTTCGGTTGGCCGCGGAGTGCGCGGGGGGCCTCGGTGGGGAAGCGATGAGGCGATTTCGTGGAAACCGGGGTTTTACTTATGCTCCTAAACCAAGTCCCGATATTCTTAATGACTAGACGTAGCGGGTCTCTCCGAGACGGCCGTTAAGGTCGAGATTCTCCCCGGCCGAACTATCGCGCGTGATGCGGGTAAGGCTAAAGAGGCATCATTGGCGGGCAAACAATCGACTGAGTGCAAGCGGCCTCAAGCGCTTTGGCGGGAGGCACATCGAGCTCTTGGTCGGTCTGTCGAGCATACACAGACGGATCCACTCCTCTGGTGAGGGAGGTTACCGGATAACGGCTGGTGTGAGCGTCGGGGCGAGCAGTACATCCCGCAATACCGGTCGATTGAGCTACAGCGCCGAAAAAGGCGGCGGCTAACCCCCACCGTCCTTTCCATTCGAGGGGAAGGGCTCTGCGACGGGTATCAGACCACGCTGCTTAATTATTGAAGAGCACGATTTTGGGGGCAAGGAGAGCCTGAGCCCCAACCGTGGTGTTATAGAGCGTCACCATCTCAGGCGAGAGATCTGAATAATAACCCCCGTTTGCATCGGTATAGTAGGCGAGCTTATGCGCGACCCGATCGATCACAACGAAGTAAGGCTTATTGATGTCGTCGGTTCCGAACACGAGTTCGTACTCGTTCGAGATGAATGTCACTCCGTGCTTCTTTACTTTGTTACCGAGGGTCGCCGACGCAAGGAGGTTCGGATGATTCCAGGAGCTTACGAGGGTTGTGCCCGGCTTTGAGCTGCAAGAGCGACCCTTAAAAGCCTGACGAAAAGCCCTGTAGTTAAGAACGGTGACATCGGTTCCCCCGTTTGCGCCGGGGCACATGTAGACCGTGTGGCTCCCTGCAAAATTATTGAGCACCGGAGAGCCTGACTTTGAGAGTATCTCCAACATGTCGCTGTTGGTCGGTGAGCCGCCGAGAACGATTACGATGCAGCGGCCATCGGAGTTGTAGCGGAATGAGCCGATCGTTCCGGGAAGCTCGGTCACCGGGGTGAAGAGCTTGTGTTCGCAGGTGAGGCCCTCGAGCGGACTGGAGGCGAGCGGAGCAGTTGCAAACTTCCGACCTTTCGTGCGGAGTGGTGCAGCATCGGCGATGCTTATCGCCGTGATGAGGGAGAGAGCGAGGATAATAAGTGAGCGCATGGCAGTCCGAGATTTAACGTGTTTTCAAGCCGTGAGAAGGCTAAAGGCTCACCATCGTTCGATCAACCTTTCGGAGGGGAAAATTAGGCTTAAGATTGCCTCAAAAAAGTAAGAGATATCTTATGAGCTATGAGTTAGACCGCTTGCACCGCTCGGCAGACGGCAGCTCCCATTCGCTTCCTGTAGTATGAGTTGAGTTCGCCGCCTTAAATAATCCCCGAAGGGAGGTTCGCTACGCTTCGGACTTAAGAGCAGGTCGGGTAAGTGAAAGTCCCAGAGCTACAAGATAAAGCACCCAAACGATCAGCTGAGTATTTCCGAGGCAGTGGGTGAGCGCCACGGGAAGAGCATCCCAAAAATCGGGGTAAACGCTGCGGAGATCGCGGGCTATTACGAAAGCCCAGGTTTCTCCCACGATGACGCCGACCGCTGAGATGAAAGCTGCAACTCCGAGGAGGCGATAGCCTCGGGAGGGACGAAAGCCGAGTTTCTCTGCGATCGAAAGCCGGGTTTTTTCAAAGAGCGCGGCAAAGCCGATCCCGATAAGCCCGAGGAGGGGTACGGTGTGATACCCAAGTGGAAACGAGATATATCGTCCGTTCGTCGAGAGCTCGTAGCTCCGGTAGATCGCGAAGGTGATAAAGAGGAGGTAAAGTCCGCGGAGTCCCCTGGTCACTCGGGGATCGAGGGCGGATTTGGCGAGCAGCTCGCTCACGCGTTGCAGTAAAAGGAGCATGAGCGCCGATGCAGCGAGTACTCCAAAGAGGGCTTTCGTCCGATCAAGGGGGTTATAACTTGTTCTCCACGCCTCGGCCGCGAGGAGGGTGATGGCGAGACCGAGCAGCATGGCAAAAGAGATTATGAATAGGTGCTGCCCGAGATCCCCTTTTGCGACCGCCCTCTTCATGAAAACGAGCACGGCGAGAAACAGGAGCGAGGCTCCAAGAAAAAGTTCTCGCCAATGGGGGGTCTCGTACACATCTCCGGTGAGTGGATAGACCGGGGTGCGATCTTTGGAAAAGAGCCCCCAGTGGGCACCGACGACCCCCTCGAGGGTCGCCTTCCACGGTTGGTCAAACGCTTCGACGATGTTGTAGTCGAGGTTGTGTCGGGTCACGACGTCGATCATCCCACGGGTGTAACGGGCGGCGTTAACGACGCTTGGGGCGGCGAACCCTCGTTGGCGTCCAACGCTCGGCCACCCCGATTCCCCGATAAATATGGGCTTTGATACGCCGAGCGATTGGGCCTCCGCCTCTACCTTCGATACGATATTTTCAAGGTGTCGGGGCGCATCCTCGATTGCGACCGGTTCGTCCTCCCAATACGGCAGGATATGAATCGTGATGAAGTCGACCTCCTCGATGATCTCAGGATGTTTAAGGTACATCGACCACACATCGGCGTAGGAGACCGGCTGCCGTATCGCTCCCTTGACGGTTCTGATGTACTCGACGAGCCGCGCGGCGTCCATCTCTCCCCGTAACAGGACTTCGTTCCCCACGATGACGCGGGTCACAACATCGGGATGGGAATTCGCAGACGCGATGAGAGCTGCGATCTCTTTTTGATTATCTTTCTTCCCCCAACCGAGCCACGCGCCTTGGGTCACTTTGATATTGCGGGGACGCGCAGCATCGGGGACCACCTCCATTCCCCCGAGGCTTGCATAGGTACGGATACTCTCGGCTTTAGAGCTTAGAAGCTCGAGATCCTCCTCGATATGGTGGGGGAGGGGAAATCTCTCCTTTAGGGGGGAAAATCCCTCCCGAAACGGTGCAAACGAGACGCTCTTGAGTTTTCCCGCCGGGACATCGAGGCCGATCTTCACCGGCTGATAGTAGATCCACCCGCCGAGCCACATGACCGTGAGCGCAAGAACTGCTGAGAGGGCGATGCGGCTACGGTGCCTACCTTGATTCTCTTGGGGATTCGGCATACCCGGAGCGCTCTACCTACGGGAGCTTTTGGAACTGGGAGCGGTATTCAGCGCTGACCTCAACGTAGTGTGCCGCATTTACCCGAATACTCTCTATTTCGGCTGGGGTGAGGGGGCGAACCACCTTGGCGGGGACCCCGAGGACGAGACTTCCGGGGGGCACCTTGAGATTCATCGGAACGAGCGCTTGAGCACCGACGATGGAGTTTTCTCCGATAACCGCACTATCAAGAACGGTAGAGCCCATACCGATGGTGCAGTTGTCACCAACAGTTGCGCCGTGGACGATAGCGCCGTGACCGATCGTAACACCATCACCGAGGATGCACGGCCCGATGCCGGTGCTGGTGTGGAGTACCGCGTGTTCCTGGACGTTCGTGCGAGAGCCTATGATAATCGGGTAAATGTCGCCCCGGGCCACCACACCGAAAAATATCGAAGACTGCGCCCCGATCCGCACATCGCCCGTAAGCCACGCTGTGGGGGCGACGAATACCGAGGGATCGATGTTGGGGGAGTGGGCACCGAAGGGGAGGGTGGGCATAGGAGGCTCCTGACACGATTCCGAGGAACTATAGCGGAAACGGGAGATAATGACGATGGTGCTCGCCGCACCGTCCAGGACGCATCGGCGCTGGAGCGGGGGCTCGGCGAAAACCAGGGTATCGTGGGGGGTGCGTATGAGACCCTCCGGGTACCCGGTTCGAGCGCTTCGACTAAATTCGACCCGCTAAAACCCGTTTCGCTTCCGCGATACACCGATCCTTCGAGGGGAGGATGATGCTCTCGAGGGCGCGGGAGTAAGGCATCGGCACCTCGAGTGAGGAGACGAGCCCTACCGGAGCGTCGAGTTCGTCGAACACCTGGGTTGAGATAAGGTGGCTCACATAAGCACCGAACGACGCGACCTCGTGCTGCTCTTGAATAACAAGGCACCGGTGGGTCTTAGCGATCGACCGGAAGATGGTCTCCACATCGAGCGGGCGTAACGTACGGAGATCGATCACCTCGGCGGAGATCCCCTGATTTGCCAGCTCCTCGGCGACTTGCAGGGTAAGGAAGACGTTCTTTGACCACGAAATAAGGGTTATATCGGAGCCTTCACGCTTGATATCCGCTTTGCCGATCGGGATGAGGTACTCCTCCTCCGGAACGGGTCCTTTCAGGCTGTAGGTAAGCTCCGACTCGAAGAAGCACACCGGATTTTCGTCACGAATCGCACTCTTTAAGAGCCCCTTCATGTCGTGCGGGGTTGAGGGAGCGATAACGATGAGCCCGGGGGTGTAGGCGTAGAAGCTCTCGAACGAGTTCGCGTGTTGGGCCCCAAGTTGGTAAGCGGCTCCTCCAGCTCCACGGAATACGATCGGGACGGTGAACTGCCCCGCCGACATGAGGCGCGCCTTCGCCGCGGTATTGAGGATCTGGTCGATCGCGATGAGCGAGAAGTTAAAGGTCATGAATTCCACGATCGGGCGAAGTCCCACCATCGCCGCGCCGATAGCGATGCCCGCAAATCCGCACTCCGCGATCGGAGCGTCGATCACCCGTTTCGGGCCAAACTGCTCGAGCATCCCTTTTGAGCACTTATAGGCGCCGTTATAGGCCCCGACCTCTTCACCTACCAAAAAGACAGAGCTGTCTCGCACCATCTCTTCGGTCATCGCCTCTTTAAGGGCATCACGGATAGCTATCTCTCGCATGGCTTCGCTCTCTTCTTCGGTAACTTTCTTTTGAGCTGACTAGACGTAGACGTAGTCGCTTGCTGTTGAGGGATCGGGGAACGGTGACTCTTCGGCAAATTTCACCGCATCGAGGATCTCTGCCTCGATCTCTTGATCGATTCGATCGCGAGTACCTTTCATCCCGAGATGCTCGAGCTTTTCCCCCAGCATCTTGATCGGATCGCGGTTCCGCCATTCCTCGATTTGATCCTTCGTCCGATAGGTGCCGGGGTCGGCCATCGAGTGACCACGGTAGCGGTACGTTTTGGCTTCAATAAGAGTGGGCAGCTTGTGCTCACGGGCGCGGCGAACCGCGGTGTGAATTGCAGCCCGCATCGCGAAGACGTCGTGGCCATCCACAGAGTCCCGCGCCATCGGGTAAGCGAGCGCACGGATCGAAAGATCCTCGGTCGGGGCGGTCTTTTCAAGGGGGGTTCCCATCGCGAAATAATTATTCTCGATGATGTAGATAACTGGGAGTTTCCAGAGGGCAGCGAGTGAGAGCGCCTCGTGGAACGGACCGATGTTAATCGCTCCATCGCCGAGGAAGCACACCGTCACCCCGTCGTCGTTGTTGTAGTTCTGGGCGAAAGCGATACCGGCCGCGAGGGGGCAGTGGGCGCCAACGATACCCCAGCCACCCATGAAGTTCAGGCTCCGATCGTAGAAGTGCATCGAGCCACCCCGACCTTGGGCGCACCCAGTGGCTTTGCCGAGAAGCTCCGCCATGCCAGCGCGAGATGTGCCTCCCCGTGAGAGGTAATGGCCGTGGCATCGATACGCCGTTACTACAAAGTCCTTCGGCTCGAGGACGGAGAGGGTTCCAACGCTTACCGCTTCCTGACCGATATATAGGTGGAGGAATCCACCGATCTTTTTCTCGGTGTAGAGGCGCGCAGCCTCCTCCTCAAAGCGACGAATGCGGAGCATCTTCGTGTATAATTCTGCGATGAGTTCTTGATCCATGAGCCTCAGAGCGAAACAACAGTTGTCGTTCGTGGAGGGTTAACCGTCGGGACGGGGTGTTTGGTAAGCTCCGCGCCCCCGGTCTAGCCTCGCAAGGGGTCGAATCTAGCAGACTTTTTGGAAGAGGCCAAATCGGGGCCGGGGCGAAAAATCCCCGTGATCTCCAATATCTTCGATTTCAGCGGGAACTTCGTTAGGTAATGGTCGAAAACCGTGGAGGGGCCTATTATGAGGGGGCTATGCAGTTCCGCCGACTAATCGCTGTCGATCCAAGCCTTACCTGTTCAGGGTGGGCCCTTTTTGAGGTCAGCGGTGGGACGCTCTGCGGGGTGGGAAAGCTCAAGTCCCTTGGAGCGGGGGTCCCGATGGCCGCGCGCCTCAAGGATTTGCAGCAGCGGATTATGGCGCTCATGGAGCGGTTTGAGCTTTCGACAAGCGATGTCCTCATCTGCGAGGAGCAGACCACGATGCGGGATCCGAGAGCGGCCTTTAAGGTGGAGCAGGTTCGGGGGATCTTCGAGGCGGTAGGGCGGAGTCGGGGGCTTTCGGTCCCGGGGCGGCTCAATCCCCGCTCGGTGCAGTTCGAGATTATGGGGCTTAAAGGCAAGCAGGCGAAGCGGGAGATGGTGAAAGAGGCGGCGGTAGAGGTGGTGCGATCCCTTTACGGGAAGTCCCTCGTGGGGATGGGGTTCGATACCGGCGCAACTAATCTGAAGAGGAATCAAGATATCGTCGATGCGATCCTGGTCGGCGCATTAGGGTTGAGCCGGATTCAGTCGGCCGTGGTTTCGGGGGAGGATCTCGGAACCTTTTTCCACAAACGGGTGCAGACACGGGGTGCGTCGGGACGGGGGATGCGGTTACGGGCTTAAGAGATGAGGTTGAGATTTTTCGCGCAGCATTTCGTATTTCTCCTGGGGGTCTCGACCGTGACGGCGGCGCAGATCCGGGTGGCTCCAGGCGTTGAGGGAACCGACCCGCGGGGACCGGCTGAGCTCACGGTTTGTACTCAAAACCTTGAGAACTACGGCTCGTTTGAGGACTCAGCGCGCCGAAAGGTTGGGCTCACCATCGATGAGTACCGAATAAAAGAGGCGGCGATCGCCGAGCGGATCCGCAAAACCGGGTGTGATGTGGTGGCGATTCAGGAGCTCGTCGGAAAACCGGAGCAGGTGGCGGCAAAGGCGCTTGAGAGGCTTCTTAAAGAGGTGAATCGCCGCTCCGGGAGGTTCTTCGATTATCGAGCTGCTCCTTCAAACGATCCGAACCTGCGGAACGCATTTCTTGTGGCGAAGGATCGGGCCGAGATCGTGAATACCTTGTCGTACGCGAAGATAGAACTTCCAAAGACCAGCCTTCGACAGAAACAGCGGTTTTTTAGTCGGGGCCCGTTTGAGATTCAACTCATGGTGCGTCCGCGGGGTGGGGGGGTGGCGAAGAACGTCACCTTGGTGACGTTCCACTTTAAATCTCAAGGAGGTAAGGTCGCTGATCCCGCGGGACTTCAGTGGGAGACCTATCGGATGGAGATGGCTGAGGCGCTCCGGCGAGTAGTTGAGACCCGTCATGCGGCTTCGTTTGGAAGTGGTGAGAGCCTCCTGGTGCTCTTAGGCGATCGAAACAGTAACTTCGATATGGCGAGTGCTCGGATTTTGGAGGGCACGGTGACCTTGAAGGATTTCCAAGGCAAGGGGATCTGTCGCTTGAGCAAGCGGGGGGTCCCGCTGTGTGCGGCGGGCTCCTTCTCTCCCCAGCGACTCTTTAGCGTTCTGACCTCAGATCCTCAGACGCGGCAGCTGACCGGAACCTATCGGATGAAGGGGGAGTACTCGTGGCTCGATGATATTACGGTGCCAGCCGAGACCCTGCGATATGCGTGGTCCCGCTTCGACAGCGAGGGAGACTATAACTCCGGGGTGGTGCATAAACCCCCGCAAGCCTCAGACCATGCGATGGCGTATGTGCGCTTGAATTGGTAGCAGCGATTAGGCAGAGTCACGCCATTTGAGGACCGACCCTCGTAATGACTAGGGAGCGGTGGGGGTGGCGCCCTCGGTGAGGCCAAACTGATGAAGGATCGCGCGGTAGGTCTTCTCCAGTCGCCGGAGAAGAAACGGATCGCGAGACT
>JBJOHD010000084.1:0-13874 GCA_046047875.1 Pseudomonadota bacterium
GAAGAACAGGCCGGGATACCTCGATGAGAGTTCGGAGTAGTGAGCGGTAAGCTCTGCCTGACGCTCATCGTATTGGGGAATCCCGCGGGGCCACCGGATCAGAGAGAGGGGGCGCGGGTCGGTGACGCCGAGCTTCGTCCTGAGCTCCTCCTCAGCAAGCGCAAAGAGCTCGCTATCGGTCCGGTCGAGCACCGCCTCGTTTCCGACTCCGCCGAGACATACCGTCACGAGATGCCGCTCGGGGGGAGCCACGTGGGGGAAGATCAACGAATTGAACATCACCCCCAAGAGCGCCGAATTCGCTATCTTCGGGAATAACACCCCAAATCCCTCATGCAGCAGCGCGCTCTCCCGCGGAACCGAGAGATGAGCGGCCACGATCGGGGCGTAACGAAGCTTCAGCCCGAGCTCGGCTGTTTTCGGGGAAAGCGTGCGTAAGAAATGCGCGGAGGCAGCTCCCGCGGTCGCAACAACCACGGTCGAGGATGTGAAGAAAGCTCCGTTCTCGGTTTGAACGGTGAAGATCCCGTTTTGATATCGTAGATCCGCTACCCCCGCCATCTCGATGACGTCATGAAGGTCAGCTCGAAGCGCGTGGCAGACCGTCTCGTTTCCCCCGACAAGACAAAATATCTTCCGGCGGAGGACTTTTTGCGCCTGACCGTACGAGAAGAGCGTGCCACCCTCAGCGAGATGCCTAAACAGCTTTGGGAAAACTCCACTCGCACGCAGCGAATCGACATCTCCGCCAAAGATGCCCCGCAATACCGGAGCGATAATCTTATGCGCCGGAGCGGCTCCTAATATTCGGGTGAAGAAAGCAGCAACCGTCTCGTGCTCGACGATCTCGTTGGGGCGTAATTTTCGCCCGAGCCCCGTGAGGACACGCAGTTTCTCGGCGGTAGAGAATAGTGGGGACGCAAGAAACCGCGGTGGGCTTTTCGGTACCTCGTATATGGAGTCTTTAAAACCGACGTATTGACGATACTTTTCGATCACCGGGAACCGCGCCGCGTTCAGCAATCGAAGGTCTCCTAAGAGCTCCTCCATCTCTTTCGAAAGAACAAGGGTATTTGCCCCTAATTCAAGGGTAAACCCCTCGATAGCTCTCGATCGAATAAGTCCCCCGGGGGAGGCGGAATCGATTACGAGAGGGGCGAGACCCTGCTTCTTCAAGCGGTGAGCGACGGTTAGCCCCGTCACTCCGCCCCCGATGACTATCGTGTCGTGAGTTAGCGCCATGCTCTTACGAGACGAATTACCTCGTGCACACTGTCGATCGGGGTGGCAGGGAGGATGCCGTGACCTAAATTAAACACGTGAGAGCGAACCGTTCGTGCATCTTCGAGCACCCCGGTGACAGCTCGTTCGATATCCTCCTTCGAACCGAAGAGGACGAGGGGATCAAGGTTGCCCTGGAGGGGGAACTCTTTGCCGAGAAGGGTTTTTGCTTCGCGGAGAGAGAGTCGCCAATCAACCCCGACGACATCGAAGCCGATCTTCGCTATCTCACTGTAGAGACCTGCGAGTCCGGTACCGAAGTACACCACCGGGACATTTGTTTCCGCCCGAATAGAGGACACGATCTGTTTCAGATTTGGAGCCACGAACTCGTTGAAGTCACGGGGTGAGAGGGCGCCCACCCACGAATCGAAAAGCTGTACCGCCGAAGCTCCCCCAAACTTGACCTGAGCGACGAGATACTCGGAGACCATCTGGGTTAGTTTTGCCTGAAGATCGTTCCACGCGTCCCGATGCCGCCAGATAAATTTTTTGGTGGTTTGCCCGGTATGAGGGGATTCCTCATCGAGAAGATAGCTCGAGAGGGTGTACGGTGCTCCGGAAAAACCGATGAGGGGAATGCCCCGCGGTGTAAGCTCGGCGGTCACCCGATTCATCGCTTCAAACGTGTACCCCACGTTCTCCTCGACGTTCGGGATCCGGAGCCGCGTCACGTCCTCCGGGCGTTTGATCGGATTAAATATCTTCGGACCCTCGCCCGCAACGAAGTCGAGCTCGATCCCCATCCCGATCAGCGGCGACAAGATATCAGAGAAAATAATCGAAGCATCGAAGTCGAACCGGCGGAGGGGCTGTAACGTAACCTCGGCGGCAAGTGCCGGAGTGCGAATCACCTCCAGCATAGAATGTTTGCCCCGAACCTCGAGGTATTCCGGAAGGTATCGCCCCGCTTGGCGCATAAACCAGATCGGGCGACGCGAGGGGCATTGCCCCCGGTAGGCTTGGAGGAGGGGAGCGTTTTCGAGGTTCGACATGCGCCGTATAGTGGCGTATTTCGCGGTAAAAATCACCCCTCGGAAGCGGCCCAATATTTATGACGAAACCGTGACAAAGGGGTGTTTTTATCGGGCATTCGCTTTGATTTTCGGAAGATCCTCGGGCTAATATCGCCCCGAACGTATCATGTCGATAGGTCTCAGCATGGCGCCTCTCCCCCGCACCGCGTTTCCCGCTACCCGGTTACGTCGCACTCGTCAGACCGATTGGTCGCGGCGGCTCGTTCGAGAGAATCATCTCTCGGCGAACGATCTCATCTGGCCCCTCTTCGTGCTCGAGGGGGAGAAGGTTCGGCAAGAGATCGCCTCGATGCCGGGGGTGGCGCGCCGTTCGATCGACCTGCTCCTGCCTGAGGTAGAGAGGGCGTGCGAGCTTGGTATTCCGGTGGTTGCGCTTTTTCCTTATACCGATCCGAAGCTGCGGGATGAGAAGGGGACCGAAGCGACTAATCCCGATAACCTCGTCTGCCGTACGGTGCGGGAGATTAAGGCGCGGTTCCCGGAGATCGGTGTCTTGTGTGATGTGGCGCTCGATCCGTACACCTCGCACGGGCACGACGGACTTCTAGACGACGGTGTCATTTTGAACGATGAGACGGTGGATGTCCTCATCAAACAGTCGCTCGTGCAAGCCGAGGCAGGGTGCGACATCATCGCGCCCTCCGACATGATGGATGGACGGATCGGGGCTATTCGCCACGGGCTCGATGAATCGGGCTTTAAGAACGTTCAAATCATGGCGTATTCAGCGAAGTACGCCTCGGGCTTTTACGGTCCGTTCCGGGATGCGGTAGGTTCGGGAGGCTTTCTCAAAGGTGACAAGAAAACGTACCAGATGGATCCGGCGAACTCCGACGAGGCGCTCCGCGAGGTAGCTCTCGATATCGAGGAGGGCGCCGATTTGGTGATGGTCAAGCCGGGGATGCCGTATCTCGATATCGTGAGTCGGGTGAAGAGTGAATTCAAAGTGCCAACCTTCGTGTATCAGGTGAGCGGCGAGTACGCGATGATGCGCGCTGCCGCGGAGCGGGGATGGCTCGATTTTGAAAAGGTGATGCTCGAAAGCCTCATGGCGTTTAAGCGCGCGGGAGCTGATGGAATTCTCACGTACGCTGCGCCGCAGGCGGCTGAGCTACTAAAAAGATAAGGCCAGCGTGGACGCTCCTTCCGTTCTGCTTCTTGGTTCCGGATATACCCTTTCCCGACTCGGCGCGGCGCTCGGGCGTGAGCGGATAGTGCTGACCTCGCGGCGTGCTGAGCAGGTCGACGGGTGGCGGGGACGGGGTTACGTGGCGGAACGGGTGGATAGCTCGTCGCTTGAGGATCTGCGCGGAATCTTCCGTTGTCACCCCGAGCTTACGACCGTGGTGGATAGTGTGCCCCCGCAGCGGGGAGTAGCGGTCGAAAAGTTGCGTGCCGATGCGGTGGAGCGGGGGCGAGCCTTTAAGGCTGCGGGTATCACCCGAGTTGTTTATCTGAGCACTACGGGGGTCTTCGGGGTGGAGGACGGGGGGGTCGTGAGCGAGTCCACTCCGAGTGCGCCGAAGAATCCCCTCGCCGAGGCGCGTTATGCGGTGGAACGGGGATACAGCGCTTCCGGCGTAGGCTTCACCGCGGTGCGAATCCCGGCGATTTACGGTCCCGGACGGGGGCTCGGGCTCTCGCTTCAGCATGGCGGTATGAAGCTTATCGAAGGGGGTAAACGGTGGACTAATCGGGTTCACGTGGATGACCTCGTGCGGTATCTCGGCGCGATGGTTGATACTGCGGAATTACCCCCAGTTTTGTGCGTCGGGGATGCTGAGCCGGCGCTTCAACGGAAGGTCGTCGAGTTCTACGCCGAGAGGTTTGGTCTACCGGTGCCCGATTCGATCTCGCTTGAACAGGCGCGGGCGGCGGGGCTCTATACCCAGCTTGCGAACCAACGTATCGATTCCTCCCTCGCCCGAAGCCTTCTCGGTGTTACGTTAAACTTCCCCTCGTACCGTGAGGGTGCGGGGGCTGAGTTCGAAGCGGAGCTCGACCCTCTGGGGTAGCCGCGGTCACTCTACCCGCATGATGACGCTCCCTGGTGAGTAGAGCGTTCCGCTTAGCCCGAGGAACCACCCCTCGATGATTATCTCAGTGCCGATCAGCGCTGTGGAGTTGGGGATAGTAAATGGGAACGAGATAGTCCCGTTCGCACCGACCGTCTGGAGCGGACTCGATTGATGGCTCGCAGGATACGAGAAATCTATCCCAGTGCGGCAATCGGTCTGTCCTTGGAAGTTTACTCCAAGGCTTGCATGAGTATACGGCTTGTAGCTGATGAGGAACGCGCCGAATCCGCCGGTTGCCTGGGGTACGGTGGCGGTAAAGGTCACCGTGTTTCCGGGAACGGGTACACCTTGGACCGCGATCGCGCCTGAGGGGATGCCTCCGCATCGGAGAGGCACGTGATTTTTATTCCCCACGGAGTATATCGAAATGGCCCCGTTGTTTGGTGTACCACCCCGAGAAAGGATCCCGAATTCCGGATCGCCATCTCCGTTGACATCACCGATCTCTTGAACCACGGTTCCGAAGGATTCCGCGAGCCCACCGTTATCGATCGTTTTTACTGACTGTCCGTTAAATCCGGAGAATATGCGGGTCAGTCCGACGTTTGAATACCCAGTTGCCGCGTAAGGAAATCCAACGGCGATATCGCGCACCCCATCCCGAGAGAGATCGACGATGCTCGCCGCAGAGAGGGGCAGCTCACCCTGCGGGAGGGACAAAGCGAAACGGGGAGTCAACGATCCGTTGATGATCGAAAAGACCCGAGCTTGATTGAGCGCGCCGCTTGAGCCTGAGGTGACGAGCAGATCGGTCTTGCCGTCTCCGTTAAGATCCCCGAGACCGGCGATCCTGCCCCCCAGGTGCTCGTAGGGGGTTGAACCCCGATACGCCGTGAGCAATCCGCCGTTAGCTCCGGAGTAGACCTCCACCGCACCGACGCGATTTGAGGTGCCGGGGTCTGATGCGTACATCCGGGAGATGGCGAGATCTTTCCTCCCGTCGTTATTGATATCGGCGATCGCTGCAACGGCGCTACCGAAACCATCCTGTGAGCCACCGGTTATCTCCCAGAGTACCGAGCCGTTCAGGAGGGAAAAAGCGCGGCATCGGGGCACGGAGGTACTTGCTGAGGACTCGGGAGCGGCTCTGCCACAGACCACAGCGTCAGCGATACCGTCGTTGTTAAGATCCCCAGGGGCAGCGACGCTACTGCCGAAATAGCCGTTGCTTTGAACTCCGGAGAACAAATAAACAGGGGCGCCGTCCCTTCCGGAGCGCACCTCGGCTCCGCCGTTAAAGGCGAGCCCGGCTCCCGAGGTACGGGGACCGCCGACGAGAATCTCTGGAAAACCGTCGTTATTGATATCCCCGACCGAGGCGATGTTGTCAGCGAATGAAGCGTTGAATGGGGTGGGGCCTGCGACTATCCCGAGGGTTGTTTGCCAAAGGCGCTCGCCTGTTCTCCCGCTCAAAGCGGCGAGACCGCCAGGCACGTCGCTTAACGAGCCACGGGTTAGCGCCGCGAAGTCGGCGTATCCATCGTTATTTATATCACCGAGAGGAGTAACCGAGTGAGCGAGGCCGGGGAGCTCAACCCCGACTGAGTACAGTCGATTAACGAGCTCGGCGCCTAGTTGCGCCTCCACAGGCGGAGTGGCCAAGGCAGCGATGAGCGGAAAGATAACGGCACCGGTGCAGCGCATTCCCATAGAACCTCTTCAAAACCACCCCATCCGGACGACGGGGAAGATAGTAACCGTGTACCCTGACCCAACGGTGTTATCACCGTGCGTCTGGAGCGCGTCGCCTCAAGGAGGAATCGATGATGCCTCAAAAAAATCAAAAAAAGTCCGCGTCCCCCCGCAACGTCCCCGTAAAAAGCTCGAGATAGGTAGCGAGATGAGGAGGGTTATCGCTCCTCACGTCACGCATTCTTTAAAAATTGGGGGATTTATGGGTAAAAAATCGCGATTGAAACGGGAGCGTCTGGTCGTGGGGGAGATCGTCGAGGTGCGGGGGCGAAGGGGGTTACTCCCACCGGTGACTTTTAAGGTTGAGGGGGTTGAGAGCGATCTAATCTTCGGTTCGATCGGTGAAATACGATGGGGGGTCAACTCGAAGTTAATCGAGGTAGTGCGACGGAGGATGCCCGAGCCCCGTTCGTGGTTGCCGTTCGAGATAGATTTTCTTCGACAACACGTGGCTCGCTGCGACTGCGCGGATTGTCGAGAGATTCTTGAGACCAAAGAGCTTGAATTCTCGCGGGTGGGCCGAAGTGTCACCGTTGAGTATGAGTTAATCGTGCAATAATCCACCTGACGAGGTGAGCGAGGCCCGGCACCGGAGGTTCACCACTAGAGGCGCGCCACCGACGTGGATGACGGAGGTATAGCCACCGAGCTACGGAACAGCCGGAGGGCTTAGGAGGTGCGGCGGGGTATCACCCGCCGGCTCTCGCTGAGGATTTCGTTCGCTCCTTGGGCGATAAGCGATTCACCAACCGCTCGTCCGAGCGCTGCGGCTCCAACGATCGGAGCGGTTTGGTCGATCGCTATCCGCTTCGAGCCATCGGGAAGCATGACGCGGGCGTGTAGGGTTACGGTATCGTGGTGAGCTTCGGCGAATATCGAAACTGCGGAGTTGCAGTCCGCATCGAGGAGCTCTACGCATCCCCGCTCAGCGTGAAATTCCGCGACGGTGGCTGATTCCTGGAGCCGCGCGATCTCAGAGCGGAGGAGCAGAGCCTCGCGGTGTATCTGCACCGTAAGAATCCCTTGATTAATAGCGGGAACGAAGACCGCTGGGTCGAGGGGTTCAGCGTCGATATCGTTGATGCCGAGTCGTTGGAGACCCGCCGCGGCGAGGATTATCCCCGCAAGATCGGTGCTGTCGTCGAGTTTTTGAAGCCGGGTGGGCACGTTTCCTCGGTGGTCACGGACTGAGGCGTCGGGTCGAAGGGTAAGGAGCTGGGCTCGCCGCCGTAAACTCGCCGTTCCGACGACCCCGCTGTTTGGTATCGCTTCGAAGCGTAAGCGGGAATCCCCGGTGGGTAGTTTGCGACCGATGAATACATCGCGTGGATCTTCCCTTCGAAGGATCGGGAGCAACTCCGTTTCCGGAGCGAGGAGGGCGGGGACATCTTTACCGGAGTGAACCGCGAGGTCGATCGAACGATTCAAAACCGCGACCTCAAGCTCGTGGATCCAGTCCCGTTTGTCTCCCTTCGCTGCATCGGGGGTGCCTTGCTTCTTATCCCCAAGGGTCTTTATCTCGATAAGCTCGACCGTGTGCCCCCGTGCTCGGAGAGCGTCCGCGACGAGCCCTGTTTGGGTGAGGGCAAGCTTACTGCCCCGTGTTCCGACCTTAATATGCATCGGGCAACTACTTTTCGTTGAGCCAATCCCGTGGCGCGGTGAGTGCATCGATAAGACGAGCCTCGGCGGACCCCGGAGATACCTGGTAGTTATAGATCCAATTAACCTCGGGGGGGAGCGACATTAAGATCGATTCGGTGCGGCCCTTGCTCTTGAGTCCGAAGTGGGTACCACGGTCGTAGAGGAGGTTAAACTCAACGTAACGGCCTCGCCGCATCAGTTGAAACTTTTTAACATCCTCGGTCCATGGGTCGCTCTTCCGCCGCTCGACGATCGGGATATACGCCTCTTTAAACCCGAGCGCCGCATCGGAAACGAAGGCAAGCAGCTTTTGAAGTGTCGGCTCGGTTGCTCCCCGACCCTCATAGTCGAAGAAGATACCCCCTATCCCGCGGTGCTCATGACGATGGGGGAGAAAGAAGTACTCGTCACATTGCTTTTTGAACCGGGGATAGAAGCTCACGTCGTGTGCTTTGCAGATCCCCTGCCACGTTGCGTGAAAGTAACGGGCGTCGTCCTCGACGAGGAAGTACGGGGTCAGGTCAGCGCCTCCGCCGAACCACTGATCCCCCTCGATCTCGAAGTAACGAAAATTCGCGTGCACGGTCGGCACCATCGGGGAGTAGGGATGAATAACTATCGAGGTTCCCGCCGCCGAAAATCGGACCGCCTCGTTCCGTCCGAGCATCTGCTGGGCGAGCGGAGGAGGAAGGTGTCCGTGAACGTTGCTGAAATTAACCCCCCCCTTCTCGAAGATAGCGCCATCTGAGAAGACCCGGGTGCGTCCACCCCCCCCCTCAGCCCCTTGCATATCGGGACGATCCCACGAGTCTTCGGTAAGTGTCACCTTTGGATCGATTGAGCAAAGCGCTGCCGTGACCTCGCTTTGCATCCGTTCGAATACGGCGGCCGATTTTTTGAATAACTCGCTCTGCATACTCGTCCTTTATTCGTTGCACGCTGAAGGACATCGGCACTGCGTGGCGCAGGCTCCCCCTTCGACGACGGTGAGTCCCCCGCGTTGGAACCACGTCCCACCCGTTTCAAGCACCACCGTTTCGAGGCAATCGATAAAGCTCTCGTGGTCGTTTACCCCCGGGATCAGCTTCAAGCGGTGTCCCCCGTGTTCCTCAAACGCCTCAAGCGCTTCGTTCCCGATCTCGTCGAGGGTTTCAAGGCAATCGGCGACGAAGCCGGGGCATGCCACTGCAACGTCCTTTATCCCCTGTTTGCCGAGCTCCTCGATCGTGTCGTCGGTATACGGTTGGAGCCACGGATCCCGCCCAAAACGGGATTGATACGTATGGACCACCTTGTCGGTCGGAAATGAGGTGTGCTCCTTAAAGAGTCGAGTCGTCTCGACACACATACAGCAGTAGGGGTCACCCTTTTTCACATACTTCTGCGGAACACCGTGGTACGAGAGGATGAGCTTCTCCGGAGTGTAATCAAGTTTTTGAATCCCCTCCTCGATCGACGTTACCAGCGCCTTGACGTAGCTTGGATGCTGGAAGAAGGGGGCAACAACCTTCAACGTTGGAACCCAGCGGCGCTTTAGGAGATGGGGGAAAACCATGTCGTACACCGATGCCGTTGTGGGTGCGGCATACTGAGGATACATCGGCACTAAAATGAGCTGGGTGACCCCTTTCTCGATGAGCTCATCGATCGCCTTTTCGAGTGAGGGGTTCCCGTAGCGCATCCCGTAGGTCACCTCGACTCGGGGGTCAACCTTCCTCAATCGGGTGGCGAGCTTCTCGGTTTGCGATCGGGTTATGGTGAGAAGGGGCGACCCATCTTTGCCCCAGATCCGCGCGTAGAGGCGGGCCGAGCGTTTCGGCCGGGTGTTAAGGATAATCCCGTTGAGGAGCACCCACCACAACGCGCGATTCAACTCGATAACGCGGCGATCGGAGAGAAACTGCTTGAGATAGGTCCGCAGCGACCGCTTCGTTGGCGCGTCGGGGGTCCCCAGCTGCGCGACGAGAACGCCTACTTTATCGGTGTAGCCCCGGCATCCGAAGGGAACAATAGAACACGTCATGCTGCCGCCTGAAGTTGAAGTTGAGCCCATATAGAAACAAGCGAGTCGGTGAGGTGCTCCGTCATCGCGTCGGTATGGAGCGGCGACGGGGTGATTCGCAGCCGCTCGGTGCCGCGAGGCACTGTCGGATAGTTAATCGGTTGGATGTAGATATCGTAGTTGTCGAGGAGCATGTCGGAGGTCTGCTGACACAGCGCAGAATCCCCAACCATCAGCGGCAAAATCTGCGATTCGGTGTGCTTGACCGGAAGGTTTGCTGCCAGGAGCTTCGCTCGCACCTTCTCCACCGTTTCAAAAAGCTGAGTGCGTTCGATTGAGCTCGTCTTGAGGTGTCGGATGCTCGCCAGGGCACCGGCGGCGACCGTCGGGGGCAGCGCTGTGGTGAAGATGAATCCGGCGCCGTAACTGCGGACGACATCGACGATCTCCTTCGAGCCGGTGATAAAACCACCGACCACGCCGAAGCCTTTGCCGAGTCCCCCTTGAATGATATCGACCTCATCGAGGAGGCCCTCGCGCTCGATCACGCCTCCGCCACGGGCACCGTAGAGCGCTACTGCGTGTGTCTCGTCCACGAAGGTCAGCGCATTGTACTTTTTGGCGAGCTGCACGATCTCCCGAAGGGGGGCGAAATCCCCATCCATCGAGTAGAGCGACTCAAATGCAATCAGCTTCGGGCGAGCGGGATCGACTGCGCGGAGTTGCGCTTCGAGATCCTCGAGATCGTTGTGGCGAAAGACCTTCTTCTCTGCGCGGCTGTGCTTAATCCCCTCGATCATCGAGGCGTGGTTGTGGCTGTCGGAGAGGATCATCACATTCGGGAGAAGCTGCCCGAGCGTCGATAGCGCGGTTTCATTCGCCACATATCCTGAGGAGAAGACGAGTCCCGCCTCTTTGCGATGGAGGTCGGCGAGCTCGTGCTCAAGCGCCACGATAAGACGGTGGTTGCCCGAGATGTTACGAGTTCCCCCGGCACCTGCACCAAAAGTTTCGAGCGCCTCGTGCATCGCGGCGAGGACCTTATGGTGCTGGCCCATGCCGAGATAGTCGTTGCTGCACCAGATTGAGATATCTCGAACTGGGCCGGAGTTGTGGAGCCCCGCTTGAGGGAACTCCCCGCACCGACGCCCGAGCTCCTTGAAGAAGCGATATCGTTTTTCGCGACGGAGAGCGTCGAGACAACCGGAAAGATGTTTTTGGTAATTAAACATGTCGCTGCCTTTAAAAATCTCCTCAGATGACCTGGTGAATGAAATCTTCGAATGAACCGTAAACGCTGCTCTGGGCTGGGTTCGGAATGCGGCGACGAATAGTCGCAGCCGTGTGCCCCGGGCCTGAGCCGTGAAAGCAGGATAGCAGTTGAGGATTGGCCGCGAGGTAACGCTCGAACTGCGAACCGCTGCGCCAAAAGAAATGGGTAAAGCCATTAAGTTGAGGAGCCTCGCTAGAGGCTGCAACCCGATACGTCGGAATCAGAGTTACTTCGGCGGTCTCAACCCCCTCGGAGTGCCCGAGTTTCATCCACCGACGAACGCGGGGAAATGCGGCTTTGAGGCTCGTCAACTCCCCTTCTCCGAGGCTATCGAAGGAGCCCCCAACAAAGATCCCCTGTGCACTGAGCTTGCACCACGAGGCATCTCCCGGCACGAGAACCACGGTGGTGTCGGGGACCACGAAAGAGGCCGGCCACGCCTCCGCTTTCGAGACGATGAATCCGATCTCAGGACTGATCTCGATTGGGGGGAGGGGAAGGGGGGTACGGGTAATGGCTTCAGAGCTGCCGTTCTCTGGGGGCCATACCACATCTCTCGATAGGGCTTTCGGTAATGCCGGGGCGACGGACTCGATCGAAAGGCGGCGGAGTCCCGAGGAATCTCTATCCCCAAAAACGACCGTTCCGAAGGAACGCGAGAGTATCGTCGGCGGGTCGCCCGCGCTGACCGACGCGGCCTCGCGTAAGCACGCACGCTCCGTCTCTGGGCAGTGCGCGGGATCGTCCAAATTCGATATCGGTGAGTCAAAGAGCACCACGCCCTGGCCAGGGGCGGGGGTGTGTCGAGAAAGAGGGAGCACCATTCGGCGTAAAGATGCGATACCGTCAGCGAGGAATCGGTCGGGGAAGGTGGCCCGCGATATCTCTCCGAGAAGCCATTGCGGCACGATCGTCCCGTCGAAGTCATTGCTGACAAGGAAATCCCGAAGACGTTCGACCGAATCGGTTGAACCGTCCGCGCGTAAAATTAGGGTGGTATCCCCCGGAAGGAGCCCGCGTAGAGTCTCCTCCAACCGCTGAGTTGATTCACCAGCCGATACAACGATGTGTAACCCCACTTGGGGGCCTCGTCGGTGTCTTACGAGAAGTGTGTCGCGAGGATCAAAGCGGGAAAGGAATCGGGTAGTCCCTCCGCGTGGAAGCGCTTCCCCCGAGAACACTCGTGCACCGTCGACCCGTGCGGGAGCAAGAAGTCGGCGAGCTACCAACTGGGCGAGGGCGCGTTCACTTCGGAACGCCTCCCCTTCAGTGGTTACATATGCAGCCTCAACAACGCTCATTAAATTGCTGGTGAATGGTCGACTCCCCACCGGCGCTTAGGTCCGATTGGCGACCATCCCAGTATTGCACGATGGAGTTTAGTTTCCAGCCCGAAAGGGGTGCTAACTATGCGTTTAGGCTAACTTTTGTGTCACAGTTCTGTCATGGAATCCCGGTCCCTTCCTGTGTTGGAGGGCGGGGCCTCTCGACTATCTGGCGACCCATTACGCGGGGCCGATCCGATTCGATTTGGACATGAGGATTCGATAGACCTCGCGTGTCACCGCGGCCTGCTGAGTAAGCCCCTCGCGGCGGAAGTAAGCTGAGACGCCCCGCAGAAGTTGGGCTGGTCCAGCGAAATCCGCCGGCCGACGGCGCTCAAGTTCAAGCGCCCAATCGAGGAGTCCGTATGTTTCAGCCCAGTTTCCGGCGGCGGCGTGGTGAAGAGCGAGAAAGAGAATGGGCGGGATGAGACGCCACTTTACGGGTGAACCAAGAAGAGGAGTCATCGCCGAAATCTGTTCACGCACCACGGGGCCAAGCCGGCTGAGATCTCCGTTTCGAAGAAAAAGTAGGGCAAGCTCGCGTGCGGCGGATACAAAATACTCGGGGGACTCGTTGCGCGACCATCGCATCTTCGCAAATGCTTCAAGGCGAAGCGACTCGACCGCTCCCATATCGTTCACACGTTGGCGATTCGCCGCAAGAATATCGACCACGTCAAGAAATTCCCGGGGCTTAGTCCCGAGCTCGTTAAGAGCGGTCTGCAACGAGCGGGCGGCTGCGGCTGATTGCCCCTGCGACTCCTGAACGATCCCGAGATTGCGCAGACACGCCGGACGCTGGCTAAAGAAATCAACCGAATGATTCGGAATCATGTCAAGCGCCTGACGAAGCTGCGCTTCCGCTGCTTGCGCGCGGCGGTGGAACTGAAATGAAACAACGGAAAGATTATTTAACAGAGAGACTCCCAGCGGAGACTCCAGCTGATCTGAAGTTTTGGCATCGGCGAGCGCGTGCAGGCACGCGGACTCTCCGTCGTCGGCTCTTCCGAGAGCGATCTGCGCGACACCATAGAGCCCTCCGACGACAGCCCTGTACTCCGCCGAATGCTGCAAATGTCTCTGCTTTTCAAGGGCATCGAGCCGGGTAATCGCGGCTGTAAACTCGCCGCTTCGGATGAATGCCCGGGCGATCTCGATGCGCTCCTTGAAGACTTGAGGATAAGCTCGGTCTCTCGGGGGAGATGTTACTTCGAACCCAGAAAGGTCGAGGGTCACCGCATGACGAGGCTCTTGAGTTGGAGAGAGGGGCACGCCCATGGAGGCAGGGTAGCGGCTTCATCTTCGGCGCGCGAGAGGGAATCGAATAGACAATCTCACGTGAAGTCTCGAAAGCTCCGGGGCCCATCGATACCGCCTCACAACCCGGATTTAGAGGGAAAGTCGCGCTGACCAATCCTGAAAGTTTCGTATCGCCTGCTGCCGCTTCGAGATGCCGAGCTCTGCGTACAACTTGAGCACTCCGCCGACGATCCGAGATGGACTGGGAGTCTCAGGGGGGCTCTGGCGTTGGAGCGAGGCGAT
>JBJOHD010000085.1:0-7300 GCA_046047875.1 Pseudomonadota bacterium
TCGTCGTACTGGGAGGATCGAGACCCGAAGATGGATGATTTTAAGCTGCTTGAGCGGCAGTTCTGAAGCGGCTGCGCTGTGATGGTGTGATCCTCGTCACATCTGAGGGAAATATGTGTGAAGCGTGGAGATGCCGTTTGACCGAAGTGTTTCCGTGAGTGCCGGCTGAGCGACATCGACGCAGATAATTTCGTCAGGCAAGGAGTTTTTGTTGTAATGGGCCTCAAGAGGTGTGTAGAACCCTTAATGCTCCCTGTCGCCGTTCCCGGCGACTTTATTTTGGGCTTCTATGAGTCAGACGTCTTATATCGGTGTAGTTCGTCCCTCCTACGGTGGTGGTAAGTTGTTAGCTATGAACGAGCCGATCATTAAAGTCCTGTGTGTTGACGATAATCTCGCGGTAGCGGGGATGTTCGCCCTGCAGATCGGCCAGGAGGCCGATATGGAGTACGTAGGCACCTTACATTCTGCCGATGGGCTCGTTCAGGCGGTTGCCGAGCGGCGCCCCGGAATAGTGCTCCTTGATATGTCGATGCCGGGGCGGGAACCCCTTGAGGTCTTGGCGGAGGTCGCGGCCAAGTATCCAGATACTCGGGTCATCGTCTGCTCGGGGTACGACGACCCAGCAACGGTGAATCGGGCGATCGAGGCGGGGGCGTGGGGGTACGTATCCAAGGATTCGACCCCTGAGGAGATCTTACGGGCGATACGTGAGGTCGGGGCGGGTCGATTCGTGTTGCCCCCTACTTAGTCACCTTTTCTCGAGAATATGATCGCGGAGCTCCCTGTGGCTGCTTGCAGGATTTTTAGATAGTCATCCCGGGAGATCTCCTGAGCTCCAAACGAGCGTAAGAGTGGCGTCACCATCTGGCAGTCGATCCAGGTAACACCGACCTTTACCAGGTGCTCGACGAGGTGACACAGCGCGAGCTTCGAGGCGTCGGCCTTTTTAAAAAACATAGATTCACCGGCGAAGAATCCACCGATAGCAACCCCGTAAAGTCCGCCGACGAGCTCTCCTTCATAATAGGTTTCAACGCTATGGGCGAATCCAGCCCGATGGAACTCCTCGTATCCAGAGATAATTTTTTTTGTGATCCACGTTCCCGATTGTCCGGGCCGATGCGCCGATTCGGCGCACGCGGTGATGACCTCGGCGAAACGCTCGTCAAAGGAGAACGACCAGCCGGGCCGGTTCCGGACCTTCTTGAGGCTCGTTGAGATATGAAAATCCTTCAGGAAAAGCACACCCCGCTCGGAGGGTGAGAACCACGCCAGCTGACGCTCGTGGAGAGGCCACGGGAATATCCCGCTTCTGTAGGCTAAAAGCAGCGATTCTGGGTCGAGGTCGCCTCCCACCGCCAATAGACCGCTTTCATCGGCGTCAGATACGGGGGGAAAAGCTTCGATAACCATACGGGGACGTCGAACTCGATATGTTTGATGGTATGATTCTAGGATATACTACATTTACGAGGTTCGCTTCCCCCCAGAACCGATACGATGGGTTGAAAAGAGTGTGAGCCGATGACGACGAAACACGGGTCCGGTACAGAGACCGTATCTCGGGATGAGACTCGACTTAAGGAGCCGAGTCTTTTTCGGGTAATACTCCTCAATGATGATTACACGACGATGGATTTCGTCGTCGCGATCCTTGAAACGATTTTTAAAAAGTCACCTGCGGAAGCGGTGCAGGTTATGCTCCAGGTTCATCAGCGGGGTCAGGGGGTGTGTGGAGTTTTCGCGAAACAGATCGCCGAGGCTAAAGTCGCGCTCGTGCACGATCGAGCTCAGCGGGAGGGCCACCCCCTCCGCTGCATCCTTGAGGAGGCGTAGAGATGTTTAGTGCGGAGCTTGGATATACCCTTGAGGCGGCGTTTCGGGAGGCCTCAAGCCGTCGCCACGCCTTTTTCTGCCTAGAACACATCTTGTATGCCTTTCTCTTCGATGAAGAGATCGGTGCGATCCTTAAGAGATGCGGTGGAGATGTCCCGACGATTAAGAAAGACCTTGAGGATTTCTTTGAGCATCACGTTGAAAGATCGACTTCTACCGGCGGGGTGCAGGCGATGGCGGAAGAGGCGGAGCCGATTCAGACCCCGGCGGTGAAACGGGTTCTTCAGCGGGCGATCCTCCATATGCACTCCGCGGCCAAGGGCTCCATCACCGCGAAGGAGGTGCTCGTTGCGATGTTCTCCGAGGAGGACTCTCACGCGATCTTTGCTCTTAAAAAACACGATATCTCGCGGCTCGATATCCTTAACTGCATCACTCACGGTATCTCGAAGGTCGGCTCCGACGCCGATGAAGATCTCGACGAGGACTTTTCAGAGGGTGAGGGGGATGAATTCGATGAGGAGATCCCCGAGGGGCGCGGAGAGGCAAAAAAGGGGGCGCTCAAGCGGTTTACAGAGGATCTCACCGAACTCGCTGAGCGTAACGAACTCGATCCGATTATCGGGCGGGAGAGCGAGATCGATCGGGCGCTCAAGATTCTCGGACGTCGCCAGAAAAATAACCCCCTTTTCCTGGGCGATCCAGGAGTCGGGAAATCTGCGATGGCCCACGCTATTGCGCAGAAGATCTCGAGTGGAGCGGTGCCTGAGACCTTGCAGGGAGCCCGTGTGTTTTCGCTATCGATCGGCTCACTCATCGCCGGGACAAAATTTCGCGGCGAGTTCGAGGAGCGACTCCGCCTTATCGTAAAGGAGCTGAGCGCGATTCCGAAAGCGATACTCTTTATCGATGAGATCCACACTATCGTTGGAGCTGGTGCGACCGGAACGGGTTCGATGGATGCGGCGAATCTCTTAAAACCGGCGCTCGCCTCAGGGAAACTCCGGTGTATCGGGAGCACCACTCACGAAGATTACAAGAAGACATTTGAGAAAGATCGCGCTTTAAGTCGGCGTTTCTCAAATATCGACCTTCGTGAGCCGACCGTCGCTGAGACGGTGGAGATCTTACGGGGTCTCAAAGACGCTTTCGAGAAGCACCACGGTGTGCGCTACTCGGAAGCTGCTTTAAAAGCGGCCGCGGAGCTCTCCGCGAAGCATATCAACGATCGATTCCTTCCGGACAAAGCTATCGATGTCATCGACGAAGCGGGGGCTGCAAATGCCCTGAAGCCCGCCGCAAAGCGAAAAAAAGTGCTCGTTGAGAAGGATATAGAGGCAGTCGTTTCGGCAGTGGCCAAGGTGCCGGTGAAATCGGTGAGCGCTTCTGATGAGGAGCTCCTCAAAAATCTCGAGATGAATCTCAAAGCCCGAGTTTTTGGGCAGGAAAAAGCTGTTGAAGCGATAACCCGGGCGATGAAACGGAGCCGCGCTCAATTAAAGGCTGATAACAAGCCGGTGGGTTGCTTCCTCTTCGCTGGCCCCACCGGTGTGGGAAAGACCGAACTTGCTAAAGCGCTCGCCGGGGAGCTCGGCGTTCAATTTCACCGCTTCGACATGAGTGAGTATATGGAGAAGCACGCGGTGGCACGGCTTATCGGAGCGCCCCCCGGATATGTCGGGTACGAGGAAGGGGGAATTCTCACCGATCTCATTCGGAAACAGCCCTACGCCGTGCTCCTTTTCGATGAGATCGAGAAGGCGCACGAGGATATCTACAACATCCTCCTTCAGGTCATGGACGACGCGACCCTTACCGATTCGCACGGGAAGAAGGCGGATTTTCGAAACGTCGTGCTGATTATGACGACGAACGCCGGCTCCGAAAAAGCGGCGGCGCTGGGGTTTGGTCAGACGGTTGCCTCGGGCAACCAAGATGCTGCGATCAAGAAGCTTTTTAAACCGGAGTTTCGTAACCGTCTCGACGAGATCATTCACTTTAATCCCCTCTCCCGTGGAATTATCGAGCAGATTGTGATGAAGCTTATCCGTGAGCTCGAGACACAGCTTAAGTCCCGCGAGGTCAGCTTAACTCTGAGTGATGCCGCGCGCGGGTGGCTCGCCGAAAACGGCTTCGATCCACTCCTCGGCGCCCGTCCGATGGCGCGGCTTATTCAGCGGGAGATTAAGGATCACCTGGCGGAGGAGGTCCTCTTTGGCAAACTGAAGAGAGGGGGATCCGTGAGTATCGACCTTGATCCTCAAGGGCTAAGCTTTAACTACCAATAGTGATAGGGCTGATATCGGCTTATCTATTATTACCCTATCGCCTGTGTACCATAAGGGCGCCGACCGAGCCCCGTCTCCGAGGCGCCTTAATCTAAATGCCACCTAAGTGGCTGAACCGCCCTAGTAATCGTGGGCTGCTTCAGGCGCTCGCCTCAGGGGTCTTCCGGGGGCATAATCGGCAGTGCCCCTCGCGCATGGGATTTCATCCAAATCCCTCGAGGACTGCGTACGACTGTCGCATTTCGGTGGTGATACCGACTTACAAAGTAACCGTCCACCCCGCACCGTTCTTCCCGCGCCCCTACCGCCCGTGCGAGAAGTCCCTCCAATAGCTTTTAAGGAGGACTATGGGCGAGGAGCGAAGGAACCGATTAATCCCTGACCGGCGGCGAGCCATGCTTACCCGGTACCGAGCGAGCGGGGAGACGCAGCGCGCTTTTTGTGAAGGCGCCGGTGTCTCGGTCTCCACACTCCAATACTGGCTTCAACAGGAGCGATTGACCGGAGCGTTTTCAGAGGTCACCCCACCCACCCGGACAAAAACGACCCTCGAGTTCGTGTTCCCAGACGGTACGGCTCTTCGAGTACGGAGCGAGTGATGTGGTGGCGGGGAGAACCGAAGAAGATCTTTGCGTACGGTGAGCCGATCGATATGCGGTGCTCGTTTGATGGACTGGTAGCGGCGGTAAAAGCGCATCTGGGTGCCGATCCATTAACGGGAGATTTTTACGTCTTTGTGAACCGCCGCCGTACACTCCTCAAAGGAGTGTTCTGGGATCGAACCGGCTGGTGCGTGTTTGCAAAACGCCTTGAACGGGGAAGATTCGAAGTACGCTCCGCCGATGGACGACGCGAACTCGCTTCGAGGGAGCTCGATTTATTGCTGGATGGTGTTCTTCGGGGGTGCCGTACGTCGTGAGTTCGTGTACAACAGTTGCATGGATTCACGTGCAACATTCGAGTCGATGACGCAGCGTGAACTTATTGATCACGTCGTCTCCTTCGCACCGATTCTTGCTAAACGTGACGAGCGAATAGCCGCCCTCGAGCGCGAAAACGCCTGGTTTCGAAAGCAGCTTTTTGGTCGTAAGTCGGAACGACGCCTGCTCCAAGCGGAACCATCGAAGCAAATACCGTTGGGAGAAGATTTTACCGCCGAGCCGCCACCCCCTGCCGATGAGACGGTCCGAGCGTACCAGCGGAAACGGACGACCCTCCCCGAGGTCTCTGAAAATGAGACCCCGGTCCGCTTCGACCCATCAGTCCCGGTTGAGACGATTGCAGTCCCCGATCCGCGGCTTACCGGACTCCTTGAGGGGAAAGACTACGAAGTGCTCCGTGAGGCGGTGACGGAGCGGTTAGCAGAGCGTCTGGGGTCGTATGTGGTGCTTAGGTACGTCCGAAAGGTAGTGAAGCTAAAGGATGACGGTGTGCCGTCATCCCCTCCAGCGCCCCCCGCCATCATCGAGCGGAGTGTCGCCGATGTGAGCTTTATCGCGGGGCTTTTGGTCGATAAATTTACGTACCACCTCCCCCTTTACCGGCAGCATCAACGACTTCAGGCTGCCGGGATTAAGTTAAGCCGCCAGACATTAACGAATCTGGTAGCACGGAGCGTATCGCTCCTTGAGCCGGTGTACTACGCGTAGCTCTCCTCTATCCTTTCGAGCGAGGTGCTCGCGATGGATGAGACCCCGATTAAGGCAGGGAGGAAGTCCCCGGGGAAGCTCAACCAGGGGTATTACTGGGCGCTCTACGGGGATAAAGATGAGGTCTCGTTTCCGTACTCCCACACTCGGGCGTTTGGCGTCGTGCGGGTGATACTCGGGAGCTTCTGTGGTGTGCTCCTCGCTGATGGATACGGGGCGTATGACCGGTACGCACAGGAAGAGAAGGATGTAGTTCTTGCCCAGTGCTGGGCACATACGCGGCGAAATTTCGTTGAGGCGGAGGGGGCGGAGAGGAAGGCGTGTGGTCAAACGCTCGATTTTATCGGGGAGCTTTACCGGCACGAGGATAGTATTCGAAGAAAGGGGCTCAGCGGCGAAGCGAAGCTCGTGTACCGCGCTGAGTATTCAAAGCCGGTTGTGGAGGCGTTCTTTGCCTGGCTCGCAAAGAAATTCGCTGAGTGGTCGATTTTAGCATCGAGTCCCTTCGCCAAAGCCGCCTCGTACGCCCTTGAGCGGCAGAGCGGGCTCTCGGTATTTCTCTCGAATCCGAATGTGGCTATCGATACCAATCACCTCGAGCGGGGGCTTCGAGAGTTTCTTCGCTGGACAGCGCTATCTCGAATTTATTTAGATTCAATTCCGAATCATCAAGCCTCATGGCCATCTTGTGGTCCTGACATAGCCGAAGTTGGATTACACATGGGGTGCAACGACTTCGGAAGCACCATGCTCGAAGAAAATGTTGTCTCCCAAGCGGGCGGTCACACAGCCAAACAACCTATGATGACGCCTGAAGACTTAGTCTTTCATATCAGAAGAGCAGGATATACTGCCGCCCAGAGAGATTCTTCTTTTAATATTTTAAAAATTTTTGAATAGGAGAATATTATGGATAAGAAGTTGGTCATTGTAGCACAGAAAGCCGGAGCCAAGCTGTTCGAATTGAGTAATAGTAAAACTAGCCCGATTCTTCTCGAAATGATCAACAACCCGAGTGGACGAATGAAGGACCAGGATATTGTTCAGAGCGAGCTAACTCAAAGCAATCATACCGGCTGCTCAAGAGCTACAGCAGTGAGCACAGACAAATCTCCGTCAGAGGTTGAAGCTGATAAATTTTTCAAGAAATTATCTGACCGAATAGAAATCCTTGCACAGGACAATGAGTTTAAATCTATCACCCTCGTAGCCGAGCCTCGCACCCTTGGTAAAATTAAAGAAGTCTTAGGCGCCCACGCTTCAAATAAATTAACCGACACTATTCAGAAAGATATCGCCATGCTTTCTGATGCTGAGATTAAGACTCACTTAGCTGGATTACTATAAATCTCTGGCGGAGCTGGGTGGGATGTAGCCCTGCTACTTTATACCAACAGCAACGGCGCAAAGCGGCGGGGCAGATTGACTCATCACAAAATAATTTAAGGTCTTACTATGTGCACTAAGCTATCTCCCATGGCGCCTAGGGCGACTTCATTTTTGCCATCGCCGTCCATATCCGAA
>JBJOHD010000086.1:0-10757 GCA_046047875.1 Pseudomonadota bacterium
AAAGATCGCCAAGCGGATCTACACAGATCCAAGTGAGGAGATCACGACATCGATGGTGGAGGACGTCCTGCAGGAGCTCACGAATATCACCGGAGGGGTACTTAAAAACTCCCTGCCCGCAGGTTCGAAGCTCGGACTACCGAAGATTCAATTGATGACCTATCGGCAATGGGAGCACCGTAACACCCCCCGTATCCTCGACCTCGGCTATCGGGTAGGGTACGAGCCGTATCTGGTGAGCGTATGTCGACTCCCGAAACAGACGGCAGCCAGCCACTAGTCCTTCGACAAATAAGTTTTTTCACTCCCGCGGAGTGAAAAACTAACTCAGGACTAGTGGTGAGCATAAATTCCAGTACCTTGCAGGTGAATGAATTTAATGGTCGAACCACTAGAGTGCTGCCGATTCTGAGCGGCGGGGGCACTCCCTGAGCCCAGCGCGACGCAAGCGCTATCCTATCGAGAGCATTGCCCTCAAGTGGCGTTCGGTCGAAAATGGGCATTTCCCACATCACCGGGCTGATGAGTTCTGCCATAACAACAAGAGAGGTGGCGCAGTGCCGCCCCGCGCTCCCGGAGTTTACAGTGGGTTCTCAACCGAATCAAAGCGACCCCGCGTGTCAGGATAAATTTCCCGAGCTTTCGGTAGCCGATATCTTTCGGCGCGTCGTTGATGACCACCTACACCGTTTTCCAGAGATCGATCTTGGTGCCGAGCGTTATTGCTCCCGTGATCGCTCTCGCCTTGGGGTGGTCATCCCCACAACTGCGGACGGGAAATTAGAACTCCATCTTCCGCTCAACCGAGCCACACAGACCGCGTTGAAGGTCCGCAATATCGCCGACATCGGCGATAATCCGGAGGGGAGACGACTCATAAGCGGTGTGAGCACCGCCCTCCTCCTCTCGCGTACTCTGCCGAACGGTACAAATGCAGAGATCGACTTCGCCACCGGGCGGGTCTCAGCAAGGGGACGGGGTTGGGAATCTATCGAATCATCAATGATTGCTGTTGGGATAGCGCCACGGTCGCTCGTTGAGCGTGACGGGGAGACCTACGCCGAGGGCATACTCCCTCGAGAAAGCCTCGGGGCAGTACGCAGCCTCCTCATCGCCGGGCAAGAGGGGGCTGCGCGAGAGTTTATTTGGAACGCCTCCCGTGCCGCTCAATTTGATCAGGGCATCGACCCCGCCGACGAACGTGAACTGCGCAGCGAATTTCATCAGTACCTTTCCGTATGGCTCACCCGAGACGCTGCGGGTGCGATCGCTCCGCTGGTCAAAGAAACGACCGCCTCCATGTCATCCCTCGGGGCTCTTCCCACTGAGGATTTCCGGTACTTAGAGAGACATAATTACCTCGAATCAGCTGGAATGGCTGCAGCCCTCGAGGTTCAGCTCGCGCAGAACGAGGTGTTTATCGTCGCCTGGAACGAGATCACCCACGATGTGCGGGCAGAGGCGGTGCAGCTCGATTTCCTAGAATGGGCCTCCCCCAAACTCAATCTCCGGGTCGCCACCGCGCTGCAAAAACTGCCCCCGGCTGAACTCGTAGCTCAACGGATCGTCGTTTTTATAGGCCCAGTAGATCTCGGCTCCCCCTTCCCTGACCAATTTCTCTCCGATAGAGGCACGATGGATCGGCTGAGTGGATTCGCTCCCGACATAGCCCCCGACGTAGACTCGGTCGAGGGAAGAGCCGAGCTCATTCGTCAGAAAATTCTCGCCGAGCTCTTTAAAGCTCCCAACCTCAGGCCTGCACAGGTAACCGTGACTCACGAAACGAACGGGATACACGATCTTAACCAGATCTTTTTTAACTCGGTTACAGGAGGATTTACCATCGAGATAAGAGGCAATATGGGTGGGTAGTACCTATCTCGAAGTTTGTGTTGAGGTCTTATCCTCAGCATCACCGTTGGGGCTATCGAGATACGCTGCGAGACCTCTACAACAACCGAGCAATATCACCTCCGGCGTTCAATCTCTTCTCTCCTATCCCCTCGTGGCAGCGGCGTAGCGCCGATTCCCAATCAGACTCCTACCATTAATCCCAAACTTCGCGGCCACGGGGGAACCGTTGGGCAAAAAAAAGCCCCCGACATGCGGAGGCTTTCTTCGTTTCGAGAGCGATTAACGCTTCGAAAATTGCGGCCGACGACGCGCCTTGTGGCGACCGTACTTCTTACGCTCGACCTCGCGGGCATCGCGGGTAAAGAAGCCCTCTTTCTTCAGCGGGCCGCGGTTCTCCGCGTCAACGATGTTGAGCGCCCGAGCGATCCCGAGACGGGCCGCGCCGGCCTGTCCAGCGAGACCACCGCCGGTGACGTTGATCTTAATATCAAACTTATCGGTTTGATTCAGAAGCACGAGGGGCTGACAAAGCACCATACGGAGCGTCTGACGGCCGAAGTACTCCTCATGGGTCTTGCCGTTGACCGAGATCGTGCCCGAGCCGGGCTTTAAGAAAACACGCGCGATGGACGACTTACGCCGGCCGATTGTGCTGATACCACCACCTTTCATGAATCCGATTCCTCGTTACGATTAAATTGAAAAATTACTTCGTGAGCGCGACCGCCTCGGGGCGCTGCGCCGCGTGGGGGTGCTCAGTTCCCGTGTAGACCTTGAGCTTCTTGAGCATATCCCGGCCGAGGGGACCTTTCGGAAGCATTCCCTGTACCGCCATCTCGATGACCCGGGTCGGATGCTTCTCCATCATCTTCCCGGCAACGACCTGCTTATCACCACCGATGTAGCCGGAGTAGAAGTGATACACCTTCTGGTCGGCCTTGCGCCCGGTGAAGCGCGCCTTCTCGGCGTTCAAGACGACGACGAAGTCCCCGGTGTCAACGTGACGGGTGTAGGTAACCTTGTGCTTGCCGCGGAGAAGAGCCGCGACCTGCGACGCCACCCGTCCCACCGGCATATCGGCCGCGTCGACCACGAGCCACTTACGATCAGCGAGAGCGGCTTCCTTTGACTGAGAATGAGTTGCCATAACTTACAACGAACTAATTACACATACGCTGGACGCGCCAACCGCCGAAGAAGACTCGACGCACAGCCGACGAACACAACGGATTCCAAATAAGGGCGTAAAACTACCATACCCGCCAAAAAGGTCAACAGAACCCGCCCCTTAAAACGGTTCCGCTCCCCGATCCTCGAAACGGGCCAATATCCTCTTTTAATTAAGGATCTTAATCAAGCGCGCACGGTTATCCCCGCGCCACCATCCGTTTAATTGAGCCGGACACCCCCTCCGATTCGGCACGGGCCGTGGAAAGGACCCAATCAGTGAGTTCCGCGTAGCGGCTGAGCCCCCCGACGAGCGCATAATCCCGGGTGAGATTTAACGCCGCGTCGGTGATACCTCGCCAAAAGGTTTCGATCTTGGCTCGCATCCCCTCCCCGTCCCCGTCGGTTCTATCCTCGATCTCGGTCAACAAGGTAGAGAGCGCGGTAAGCCGCCCCCAGTGATCAACAAGTTTGAACGTATCTGTCTGCGAGAGTGTCCCGCCACAAAGCGATTTAAGGGGTGATTTTAAGGCCTCAAGGGATCCGAAAAGGGCCCCAAGCGCTGCGACGTTCACCCCCGATCCAGCGGCGCGCTCCCGCTCAAGCTCAGAGATGGGAACCTGCCCTGCGGAGAGGGCGTTCGCAACAACGCCCTCGATACGTTTTAACGATTCGATCGATGCCGTAGCCATAGTGCGGAAAGTAGCATACCCCGGGGGTCCGCTCAAGAAATCGCTCTTCGGGATTGCGGCCCCGCGGTTAGTTACCCAATCTGCGGGGGCGCTCCGAGATCGAATGGCCGAACGACACCGAACCCATATCGATCACCGTCCGCGGAATAAAGGTTTGAATAGCGCCGAGTTCGTCGGGGGTAACGATCGGGGACTTCGTACCGCGATCGAGGATGTAGAGGGACTTGCCGTCCTCGCTACGATACAAGAAGAGGCTGCCCCGCGACCACGCCAGATTCTCCGGCGGCATCGTCACACCGACCGGTACCTCGACAGAGCCCCGGAGCCCTATTTCAAAGAGACTTTTGGCGACCGAAAGGGAGCGACCAACGATCACGCTCTCTCCGTTGCGCAGCACCGCGCTCGCCTCTACCTCGGCCCAATCGCTTCCGAACGGAATAAACTTAACAACCGAGGTATCTCCTTTCGGCTTCACGATCACGGCACCCAGCTCACGCCGCGGGGCCGACTCGACACCGCCATCCCCCCCGAGCTGAAGGCCGATCAATTTCTCCGCGGGATACGCTGGTTTTCCGTCGACACTCCGCCACGACGGGGTGCGGATATTCACTCCGAGCGGATGAACTGTTCTTAGAAGCATCATCGTGTGCTCGGAGAATTTCTCGTTGAATGCCGCATCGATGCCGTCGTGACCGAAGGGAGCAAGAGCTCTCTCATTCCTCTCGTTGAATTGGGAACGATAGATGTGTTCAAGAGTTTGAAGAGCGTGGGGAACCGCCTGAGAAAGTCCATTCAAGATCGTATCTTTATCCCGCAAGATCTCGACTAACTTTGAGCCGCTTTGATCGCTCCGACACTCGTTCGTGAGCCCCACGAGCATCCGATACTCTGAATACCCGAGTTTTCGCACCTGATCGATGAACTCCACCGCGAGAAGCGCTCGAGCTCCGAGAGGCCCCCCATCGCTGATGATGGACTGAAGACGTTCGCACAACTGCTCGGTCGCCCGCTGCGAGGCCGCGCTGCTCGCTGCAATCGCGTCGTGCAGCGCGCGTGCCTCCTCGACCGGTCGGGCAACATCGGTGTGCGGCGCGGAAACGCCGGCAGCGCTCCGAGCATTATTGATAGCGGTCGAAACTCCCATACCCTTGGTTATGCCACACTCAGCACGTCGAGCCGCGTTTTATCATCAAATGAAAAAACTCATTGCACCTCAGGTGGTTAGCATCACCGAACCACGCCTCAAATACTTGCGGCGCCCAGTCCCTGGAAGCGAGACATCCACCCCAAACAGCGCGGTTTGTTGAGTAGCGCCGTCAGACCATCTAGAATCGGTGGTGGAAACGAACAGGCAAATCGGCAGTATGTTTTCGCCCATCTCCTCGCACCCCGACGTCGCTGCCCATCCGTGGATCCGCCGCCTTGAGCGCGGTGAGTACCGCCCCACCGGGCGGCTCCTCCCCCATCGAGAAGGGCTAACACCGGAGGAGCTCCGATGAGTACCCCACACGGAGCGGCACCACCTGAAAATGGGAGCACCAGGAGCTCACGTCCCACACCGATCGACTTTCGCTCGGTAGCGAACCCGCTGGACACGATCATTCGCTCTGGATGGCAGCCGCATTTCTCCTCAAGCTACACTATCGTCAGCAACGATCCGAATCTTCTTCGCTCCGCCTATCATACGGCGATTACATGGGCGGAGAGCAGGATCGCAGAGCTTAACCTCCCCGCCGGTGTGCGACTAAGTCCCGCGAATCCAGGTGATACCCTTGAATTCGAATATAAGGAGGTCAAGGTCTCCTCGAGTTCATTTGAACGAAGCCCCGCGGCGCCCGCAGATACCAGCCTCCCGCGGGGAGCATGGGATCTTCTTTTTAACCATTCCGACGCAGAGATTCTCGGAAGGGACTGGCGGATTTCTCTCGGAGCGAAAACACTCCCCGCCGAGGCTGGGGCACCCAACCGAGTGCTCCTCTCCATCGCCTCTTCGTTTCGGGACACCGTTGAGCAGCCCCTTCCTCAACCCTCGGTTCCGTTTCTCCGCTACCTCGCCAGATCCATTCAAGGATACGCCGAGATCTACAGCGGCCGTACCGAGCTCACCGGGTCAGCCACAATTCTCGACTCGCCCCAAAAAGTGTACGAGTTTATGGGAGCGCTCCGGGATGAGACCCGCCGGCATCCGATCGTTCTCGTATCGGCATATTGGACCGATGAGGGGCCGTACTACCTCGCTGAGCCCGCCGAGGTTTCGGGAGCCATTCGGGGACTCGGTCAGGTGTACTTCGAGGGGAGCACCCCCATATCCCTCGGGGGTACCACCGGGCTCGCGAATATCCTCAGGAGAGAGCTCGGCATCCCCGGTGACTACCTTACCTGGGGGGGCGCCATCCGGGTATACCGCCCCGGCGATGTACTGGCGCTCACCCCGAACGATCATCGGTATATGCAAGGGCGCGACTTCATCGATAAAGGTGACCTGCTCGAGAGACTCCGTAACGGGGTCTATCTCCTTGCTCAACACGACTTCACCGCCGATTCAGCGAACCCGATCACCGCGGGGAAAGATATCCCGTTTTTCACTCAGATGGCCCGGCTCGACCTTCTGCGTGCGACGACCACTACCGAGACCGCAGCGTCGACCCCCGAGATCGCTGAGCTTCAGCGGGAGCGGGACGACTGGCGGAAATTCGCCGAGGATTTCGACGGGGAAAACATTGAGCTCCGCAAACAGCTCACCGCCTCCCGGGGGGAGGTCTCCACACTCAAGGTCACCGTCACCGGACTTGAGGATATGCTGGCGAGCCTCCGCGCTGAGAACGCCGCCCTCTACGAGGAGCGGAAGGAACGGGAGCGGGCCGCCGCCGCATCGGCGCTCCCGCCGCTCGATCCTGAAACGCTCTCCGACGGCGCCTCAGTCCTCACCGCAGTAAAAGAAAGATTCTCCGAACGACTCTCTTTTACTGCAAAATTTGAGCGCTCCCTCCTCAAATTTGAGCCGAACAATCCCGCGCTTTTCGCCGATGTGTATGAAGCGATCCAGGATCTATCAACGATCATGTGGAACGAAAAGTTCGGCCGGCGCTCGGCAAACTTTATGAACGAGTTTAATGCACAGAGCCGATTTGTCTTTTCGCCGACTGAAAGCAAGCTTACGAAAGAGAAACCGGGGATGAGCGATTATCGGGCCGATGTTTTCGAAGGTGAGCGTTTCGAAGCGTGGTCCCATCTAAAATACGGGAACAAACCGGGGGAGCAGTTCCGCATTCACTTCGACTTCCACGAGGACAGCGAACGCATCATCGTTTCGTGGGTCGGAGATCATATGCCGACATCCTCCTCCTCGAAGACGGGGCGGCGACGGGGATAGATGTAATCTCAGGCAGGCACAGCTGAGGCAGCCCCCAGCCGACCAGGGATTCGAAAACGAAAGATAAGGATGATATTGATCGGAGATGGTTAAAGCACCGCCGACGATTCGCCCACCCAATTTTTTTGGTTTCGCCTATGCAGCCAGCTCACGGAAAATCACAATCAGCTTCTGACAGCCTGGGGACGCAGTCGGAGGGTACGACCTTCGACCCGGTGCCCTACCGCGCAGCGATTGACCTCGTTCAGATACACGGTGCGGACTACCTCCTGAATACTCACGAACTGCGGGGCGATGAGTGGATCGCCGATATCGGCTGCGGCGAGGGGTATGTTCTCCAAAAGAGGATCCTCCCGGCGCTTCATACCGGCCGGATTATCGAGATCGACATCAGCGCGGAGATGTTGAGCCACGCCCGAATCACAATCAAGGATCCGCGGGTCAACTTCGCGTGGGTGCGCGGGGAGGAGATCCCTCGTATTCTCAAACTTCGCGCTGCACTGGATAAACTCATCGGAGCCCCTGAGGGGAGCGTTGCAAGGAGCCACGGAGGCGCTGAAGCCGGGGGGAAACGTTCCTCGCCTATTTCTCTCGTACGGGCACCTTCGAGGAGCTTTTGAAGGCCGCTGCCGCAGTCGGCGCCTCACCCGCGTGAGCGCACCGGTTCGAGAACGGAACCTTTCGGCATCCCCCGTTGCCCGCGGGAGACGCTGCGCCCCGCCTCCTTGCCGAAACCGGGCTCACCGTTGAGAGATTTGAGTTTATCGCCCGGTGGCTCGCTCTTCCCTCACGGGAGAAACAAGAGTTTTGGTTTCGAACATGCATTAGGCCCCTTAATGGAACGGCTGCCGACAGAGGCAGTTCAGCCCTGAAGTTATCGCCCGCTACCTCAACGATACCACGATCCACCCCGCCGGTTCGGTTGCGATCCTCGACCCCGCGATCGCCATCAAGGGGATGAAGCCGAGCCAATAAGTCTCCCACCTGCAGAGGCCCCAATCGCTTCATGGCGTCGGGTGTATGTCCCTTAACTCCCGAAAGTCCAGGTGGGGATACCGCTCCACCTGTTGAAGAAGCTCCGCCGGGGTGTATTTAATCCGCTCGATGGTCTCCCAGACACCGGCGTAACCGGTCTGAGGGCAGCTGCTCCGCACCCAGCGGAGACGGCCGCTCGTCTCGCTCGTCCCGGGGTCGGTCGAGGAGAACTCCACAACCTGACAGTTTTTAATATCACCGGCGTCGGAGTTGAAAAAGTCGATCTGACGCTCGGTGTTCATGTGGGCGATCTCCGCCCAGAGCGCCTCGATGTATTCGCCGTGAGAGATCACGAGCACGTTTTTACCGGAGAGTTCGCGCGCACACCGATCAAGAAGATTTCGGGATCGGTGGCGGGTTTCAAGAAGGGTCTCCCCATCCGGCATCGGATTGTGCAGGGGATCGCGTTTCCGATAGCTCATAATCTCCTCCCGCGTGGCGGCATCCGCTGCGGAGAACTTCCCCCAATTACGCTCCCCCACTAAAGGATCGATCCGTATCTCAACATCGTGCCACCCCGCCCCCTGACAGATAAGCGCAGCGGTCTCTTTCGCCCGGGTGTGGTCGGAGACGTAGATGACATCGAATCCCGCGGGATACTGCTGACGCAGCCACGGACCGGTGGCGATCGCTTGTTCCCGCCCCGCTCGCGAGAGTCGTATCTCGCGGTCCGGGATCTTCTCAAATCCCTCCGGATAGCCGGAGATAACCCCGTGTTTAATCGCCCGATGCATCAGGTTCGCCTCGCTCTCCCCGTGACGCACCATCACAAGCCGAGCAGGCATCGCTATCGGGAGCTTCAAGCTGCTCTCGCTCGAACGGGGTTCAGGGAGCGGTTCTTTTTTAAGCATACGGCTGCGACTCCAAGGATTCCCCTCGGATCGTATCATGCCTTACGCAAGAACTAAGTGGTTTTTTGAGGCGAGGTGTTTTTAGTGCCGTCTAAAATGTTCTCGCGCAACGATCGGCTCGAGACCATCGTGAGACTCCTCCGTGCCCCGGGAGCGAATCTCCTCGGAGACATCGGCGGCGAGATGGCGCGCCTCGGTCGAATCACGCACCTTATCGCTGCGGGGCTGTTTCGACGGCCGGTTAGACATCACCGCTTGCTCAAGCGCTGAACGTACACCTTCCCCCCCTCCCCGGCTCTGGGGCGCACGATTTAATGTGGCGGCGGTGGAAACAGCGTCGGGGCTTCGACTGGAACTACCGGAATCATTTGGGTGTCCTACGACACCACGCACTACGGTGACGGCCATACAGCACCATCCTGGTAAAACGATACATCCTCAGAGGGATATTCGGCGCGTCGTCGTTTTTACTTTACTGAGAATCGAAGGGTTCACACGATCCCGTTTAACGGGCCCCCACACCGAAAAGAACGGCGGGGATCGTTCTAGCAAGGAGAACCATGTCTCGCCCCAACGACCAATTGTCGATGTATTCGAGGTCAAGCTTTACCCATGACTCGAAGTCTTTAATATCGTTCCGGCCACTCACCTGCCAGGTGCAGGTTATTCCGGGTCGCATCGAGAGCCTGCGCCGATCGCGCCGCTCGTAAAGGCTCACCTCTCCGGGGATCGGGGGCCGGGGCCCGACAAGGCTCATATCCCCGATGAAGACGTTCCAGAGCTGCGGCAGCTCATCGAGGCTAAAGCGCCGCAGAACCCGCCCCACCGGGGTCACCCGGGGATCATCTTTGAGTTTAAAGACCGGCCCCGCCATCTCGTTTCGATCGCGGAGCTCATGGAGCCGATCCTCTGCATCGACGAACATCGAGCGAAACTTGTACATCACGAAGATACGACCGTTGAGACCCATCCGGCGCTGGTGAAACAGGATCGGACCGGGAGAGGAGAGCCTGACCGCGAGCGCCACCGCTCCGAAGATCGGGAGCAATGCGATGAGCAGCGCTCCACTCACCCCGATGTCGAGCCACCGCTTTACGGTGAGTTCCCACCGATCCCCGGGCGGGGTTTGAAAGTGAATCAGCGGCATCCCGCCGAAATAACTGAGTCCCGATTTCACCATGCCGAGGCTAAAGAGATCCGCGGCGATCGTCGTGCGCACACCTTGCTCGGAGCAGACGAGCACCATCTCCTCCACCTCCGCCATGACGGTCGCAACATCGGTAAAGATGACCTCGTCAACTGCGTATTCCTTCAGCGCCCGCCCAAGCTCCTCACAGCCGACGATAATTCTCCCGGAGCGAGGGATCCCCAACGCTACGAGCGCGGCGCGGAGATCGCGGTGCCGCTCAGGGGCGTATTCGAGGGGATGGAGATCCGCGAATCCTCTCACCCGGATGCCCAATTCGGGGCGCGCCGCAATCTCACCGGCGAGACGCTGCGCCTGCTCCCCCACCCCGCAGATAATGATGTTACGGAAGTTCTTCCCCTGTCCCCGCCAAAAACGGAGGAGACGGAGCACGAGGAGCCGCTCAGCCGCGAGGAGCACCCCCACCAGCCCGCAGAATATCGCGATAAAGCTCCGGCTGAGATCGAGCTTGAGGAGGAAGAGGGTCGCCGCCAGTAGCACGAAGACGAGGACGGAGCTCGCGATCGAGGTGCGCAAGAGTCGAAACGGTGAGCTAAGCCGCATCGAACCGTACGCACCCATGAAGCTTAACGTCCCTG
>JBJOHD010000087.1:0-24722 GCA_046047875.1 Pseudomonadota bacterium
ACGTTTACCTCCACATTCTGATGCCGAGCCAGGCGCGGCTCGGAGCTGTGTGGGTCGAGGGAAAGATCTCGATCGCTCAGGAGCACATCGGCACTCAGATCACGATCTCGGAGATGGGACGTCTCCGCCCGATGTTAAAACCCCGCCCTCGGCTCAATAAACAGATCGTCATCGCCGCCCCCTCAGGGGATATGCACTCGCTCGGTGGTCGAATGATCTCCGACTTCCTTCACATGGATGGTTGGACCGTACTTTTCCTCGGCGCGGACACGCCCCCCGGTGAGATCTTTCAGGTGGCGAAGGAAAAAAAGGTGGACATCGTCGGTTTGTCGATAACGGTGAAAGCGGGCATCGCAAGCGCGAAAGAGACCGTTCGTCTCCTCAAGACGTTACCGAATCGCCCCAAGATATTGATCGGCGGACAGGCGACCACCACCGCTCGAGCAGAGGTGGAGGATCTCGGCGCAGATAGCTTTACCGCTTCTCCTCAGGAATCGATCGAGGTCGCCCGAAGCCTCGTTGGGCTGCCGCCATCGGCATCCTCACTTGAGCAGCGGCTTCTGCACATCGGCCAAATGATTCAGAAACATCGGCGAGCCCAGCGGCTCAGTCAGCAGGATATCGCCCACTCGGCGGGGCTCGATCGGGCGTATATCAGCGCGGTTGAACACGGCAAACACAACGTATCGATCGGGGCGGTGATGCGCATAGCTGAAGCGCTCGACGTAGCGTTTGAAGACCTTATCTTCGAAAACGCCTAATGTATCGGTCTTTGTCGGTCTCGACTCAGGAAGAGATGTCGTTCACCTCGTGCGCCCCCGCACTCGGGGGAGCGCTTTCACGACGCACATGATTGTCGCGCCTCGAGTTTAACCAACCCGTTCGCACCATGGGGTCCTCCGGTCGTGCCCCTCTGCAGAGCGGTTGAATATTCAGCAAAAAGACCGACGCAGCATTTCCTCCTATCACTTACTCCCTCCGGTGGAGGCAGGTTGATTATAAAACCCGAGCGATGGACTCGTCCGCCTCTGGGGAAGCAGCTCTCCCTCCCACTCCCTCGCCCCCTCTTTTGCCGTTATCCGAGTCACCAGCGCTCACTCGTAGGGGCCTTCATCGTTCCGTTTTTCGTGTTACGGAAGCGGATTCCACGGGGAATCACTTTCGCCGATGGGGAGTGGCGGGAGCTCGCCGGAGCGAAAGCTCGGCCGCAGCCGCACCGCCAACAATAGTTTCAGACTCTCTAGGTCGCCGCTTCCGGGTCGTCGTGTTGAAACCGCCGATGCATCTTTCGATGGAGCGCATCGAACTCCCGCAGCAGCTTCGTCTCCGAGGGGAGTCCCGGTGCGCCGAAGCGACGCAGCACCCGACGAACGAAATCAATCCGATCGTGACACACGATCAATTCCGCATTTTTTGTCGGTTCGAAGCTATTGAGGATATCTCGCCGCCGTTTTGCATACTGTCCCGAGAACTCCTCCTGCAATATCTCCGCGAGATCGGCGCGCTGCCATTCCGGCAGACGACCGAGCGCCGCTTGAAATTTCTGATAGGCGTGCTGGGAGGAGAAGTCGTGGCGGAGCTGCACCGGGTGAAACTCGATAAAAACCCCCTCGACTTTAAAATCGAACCGCTTTGAACCTACTGCGATCTGAAAGGTTTCCCCGGGCACTAGTTGAAATCCGGGCACATACCTCTCGAGCATCATCCCGCAAACCGCTTCGCTCTTACTTGAAAACGTAAGGCTATCAAGCTTCGTCGGCCCCCGCCGCGACGCTCCGTTCGCGGGGCTCACAGCCCCCGGGATATTCGGAGTCGATTCAGCGCCCCTCTCTCCCCCCGGCTGCGGCGCATCACCCTCACCTCGCCGTGCAAACGCCCGGGGTTCGATGCGGGGGGGATCAGCCTCTCCGCTTTTTGGAACTATCTTATCTCGATTACTCGGCTCGAATTCGAATACTGGCTCCCATCGACCTGGAAGCGATTCGTTATCAAGGTGAAAGCCGTCGTCAGAACGCTCGAACGAAAAATCAATCATGGCGCCCCCCAACCGATAAAGCGGGTCGAAACCCGTTTAAAAACTCATCGGAGCCCTCGGAAAACTATACCGCTCGTGTCCCGCCGGCCGCTCATCTCCGGTACTGCCACTGCTCGATGGTGGTGAACCCTACAGAAGCGGGGAAAAAAGTTGTCACAGATTTGTCCCAAAATCGTTCAAAGGTTGTAAAAATATCGTGATAAAACGAACGCGGGCTCCAAGACCTTTCTCTGATCCGTCCGAGGGAATCGTAACACCCCGGCTGTACGATCCCCGTTACCCCCGTCGACTCCACCCTCGAACCCGAATAAGATCAATAGTTTCAAAGCTCTAGCTCATCGCGCGCCCCATTCGCCAAGCTCCGCCCTCCCCGAAAGCGGAAAAGGCCCCCAACCGTTTGCACCGACCCAACAAGATGCCGTACCGTTCAGGGGAACCGTCGAACCGTTTTTGCCCGTATGGATCTAAAATCGCGCCTCGCCACCCTCCTCGCCGAAACCGTTAAAAAAGCTTTCCCGGAGGCGACCATCGGAGCCGCTGACATCGCGGCGCTCCTTGAATCGCCCAAGGATTCGAGCCACGGCGACCTGGCGCTGCCGTGCTTTGCCTTAGCGAAATCGCTCCGTCGCCCTCCACCGGCGCTCGCGGGTGAGCTCGCCCAAGCGATCGTGACCGGGGATCTCGTTTCACGGGTGAGTCCGGTAGGCCCCTATCTCAACCTCTTTTTAAACAAAGCCGCACTTGCGACCGATCTGATTCCCGCGATCCTGCGCGGTGACTATCTCGCACCCCGAGCGCAAAAAGCCGATCGGGTGATGGTCGAGTACTCGCAGCCGAATACCCACAAAGCGTTTCACGTTGGACACGTGCGGAACGCCTCGCTCGGAGACTCCCTCGCCCGAATCTTCGAGTGGAACGGGTACACCACGATTCCGGTCAATTACATCGGTGATGAAGGGGCGCACGTCGCCAAATGTCTGTGGCTCTACCGCCGTTCGAAAGAGACCCCGCCCAGCGATCATCGTGGGGAATTTTTAGGGATGTTTTACAGCCAGGCGGTGGCACTTCTCGATTTAGGCGCGCTCACTACTGCTCCGTTCCCCGGCGTGATCGCCGCTCGGATCGTTTCGATCGATAAACATCCGAAAGAGGAGAAGTGGAGCGTTCTCGGGGTCGACACCCCGAGCGGAGTGCACACGGTGGTGACCGCGGGACGGGGCGTAACCCTACACGATATCGTCCCCTATGCTCCGGTCGGCGGCGAGTTTAACGGAAAAGCGATCGGTGCAGTTGAAAAGGGTGGGGTCACAAGCTCCGGCATGGTGCTGAGCGAGCTCGAATACGGGGTGAGCGACGACAACGTGCAGCTCGCAAAACTTCCCGCCGGCACCCCACTCGGAGCGAGCGTCGTTGAGGTAGGTCGTATTCCCGGCGCAGTACCGGACGGGATCGGGGTACTCGCTGAACTAAAAAAACGGGAGAGCGAGGTCTCGGCGATCCTCCAGGGACTTGAGAAGCCGGACCCGGAGATCCACGCGCTGTGGAAGGAAACGAAGCAGTGGTCGATGGACGAATATCATGCGGTGTATCGGTGGCTGAATTGCCGCTTCGACCATTACTTCTTCGAATCGGAGTTCGGAGAAGCGGGGAAAGAGATCGCCCGCGACTTTCACAAGCGGGGGATCCTGGTTCAATCGGAGGGCGCAGTAGGTGCCGACCTTTCGAAGTTCGGCCTTGGTTTCTGCATCTTGATCAAACGGGACGGAACCGCCAACTACGCAACTCGCGACCTCGCACTCGCCCGGAAAAAATTCGAGCAGTACAAGATCGATCGTTCTATTTACGTCGTCGACGATCAACAAACCCATCACTTCAAGCAGGTCTTTAAGGTGCTCGAACTCGCCGGCTACGAGCAGGTGAAAAAATGCTTCCATCTCGCCTACGCGCAGGTGGTTCTCCCGAGCGGCAAGATGAGCAGCCGTAAAGGCACGGTCATCTTCTTCTCAGAGCTCCGAGAGCGGCTCTTAAGCCGCATTAACTCGGAGTTCCTTGAAAAATACCGGGGCGAGTGGCCCGCTGAAGAGATCGACACTGCGGCGCACCGTATCGCTCTTGCGACGATGCGGTACGGGATGTTGAGCCAGGCCGCTGATACGAAGATCGTATTCGATCTCGACGCCTGGACGAACAAAAGCGGGAATACCGGTCCGTACATGATGTATGCCTACGCCCGTATTCGTTCGATCATGCGCGAGCTCGGCGCGCTTGACCTCGCGAGCGCCGACTACCGACTGCTCTCCCACGAAACGGAGCAGGCGGTTATCCTCGAACTTACCCGGTATCACGAGGTGGTAGAGCAGTCGCTCGCCGCGTACTCCCCCCATATCCTCGCGGGGTATGTGTACGAGCTCGCGCGAGCCTTTAGTCGGATGTATCAGAACTGCTCGGTCGTAAATGCCGAGACCCCCGCGCTCAAGGTCGCCCGCGCCGGCCTCATCGATGCGGTCGGCAACGTGCTGCGCCACGGACTCAGCCTCCTCGGCATCGAAACGATCGAGCGGATGTAGCCGGTATATCCGGCGCTCGTCGGGGCCCCTTTGTTTTTGACTTCCTTCGGTGAAGGGAGTAGCTCTTCCTCCCAGTCGAGGCTCCCCCTCGCTCCCCTCCCCTCATCGGTGCAGCGCCGTGGAGCGGAGGAGAGCGATTCGAAGCTTTCAAGGTTTTCACATCTCAACTGAGGCCCCGAAGATACTCGGCGTATCTTCAGCTTCCGAGCAAATTAAAGGAGGTTTTCATGCGGCAACCCGATAGGTTCACCCGTGCGGTAGTCCTCTCATGCGTTCTCGAGGGAGCGATCCTTCTCGGGATCTTCATGGGATTTGCAGGTTCGGGCTGGACGAGCATCGCCGGAGTCTCTCTGACGCTGCTCGCGCTCAGCGCCCTCGCTGTGCTGGCGCACCGTGTTACAACCGGACGGTGGTAAGGGGAGCGCTCGGTTTTTACCGGCTGGGAGGTGGTGTTTTCCCCCTCCCAGCCGGTGAAGTATTTCGAATCGACTCTCTCTCATGAGAAATACCCCCCCTAAAAACACCATCCCTTCAGGCACTTACCGCGCCGCGCGCCTCCCTACGGGTCACCCCGAAAATTTCATTAGAAAACCGCTCTCATGTATACTTTCCGAGCTTTGAACGGCCCTCGAGATACGTGCGGTATGACAGATCTCGGACATAACTCACCCTCCTCACCACAGCGGGACGACAACGCCCAGGGTCTCAATGCCTCTGCGCCTCGTGCAGCCGCGGCGAAGAAACTAGATCCCCTGAAGGAGGTTCGCGCCTTCGATAAAGACACCCGCAAAGAGCTGGTTCGCCTCGGTACGTTCGGGGATCCCCCCCTCACCCTGAAGTCGAGTATGCCGTTTCCTCAGCTGGCGGAGGCGCTTCAGCGCGCCCCCGCGGAGAAGCGGGTTGAATTCATTACCCCCTTCTCAACGGCGGGACTGAACGAGCCGCATCTCAAGAGCTACATCCTTGATAAGCTGCCGTTCGTTCTCCAGCATCTCAGCACAAGCGAAAAAGGCGATCTCATTCGACACCTTTTCGATAGCAAAGAGGGGCGCCGCCGAGACCGCTACGAACTCGCAGCCGAGGTCTTTCGAGCGTGCGATGATTTTCACGATCTTAAAGACCTCTGCCGCAACGTCGGCTCTCAGTTTATTCGTCGCACCAAGAGCGCGCAGATGCTCGACATCTTAGCACGCTACGAGATTATCGATTCTCTTCGGGGACTGCGTATTCGCCCCCCCCTCCCCCGCTCCGCGAAGATCGAACACGCGGAGGTATATCTCGACGAGCTCGCTGAGACGCTCAAAGAGGCTCGCCGTATCGTGCACTCCGACCCGCTGCTCGCCCATACCCCTTTCGGCAAGCGGATGCGGAATATCATCGACTCAAATGTTCGCTTCATAAAGAAGGAGCGTGACGATGCCGATGATGCTGAAGATTTTCGGGAGCTCGCAAACTCGGTCGCATCGAAGATGAAACTGGAGTTTCGCTTCGGGGTCGCGGTAACCCTTCGCCAAGAGCGGGGACAGCGTCTCGTTGAACCGTGGTCCACCGCTGAGCTCTCCGAATTATCGACTACCCTGCGCCGATTTCCGGAATGTCTGATTATTCTCAGCAAAAACCTCGAGACTATCCGCAAAGCGCCCGACGCAGAGCTATCGACGGCGAAAGAGACGGTATACGGTCTTTGGACCGAGGGCGACGGGACGATCCAACTCCGCGAGGGGCTTCACGCGGACACTGAGACCCGCAAGGCGTACGGCAACAAGAGTCCGCTCGGCGTGATACTTACCCACGAATTCGCCCACGTGTACGAGAGCGACCGGGGGTACGACATCTCTCAGGCGAAGCTCGAGGATGGGCGGAATCCCCCCCTCTACCACTCGAGCGAATATCGCCAGATCTCGGGGTGGTCGGTCGTAGACCCTTCGAAATACCGAATCACGCACGGCGGAAAGTCGGCGGTCATTGCCGGTGTATCGTATCGCCTCGACCACGACGTCGCCAAGCTCGGCGGAAAAGATGTTTTTCTCGTCTATCACGCCGATACCCGCACCATGTTCAGCTATCCGATGCGTGCCGAATGGAGTCTCGACGACTACAGTCGGGCGAATCCGAGCGAAGATTTCGCGGTAAGCTTCGCTGAGTATTTTCGCCTCCCGAAACAACTCGCCGAATTCGCGCCCTCAAAGTTTCTGCTCTTCGAACACCATTTTCAGGAATACGCGGCAAAGCCCGAGATCATGGCAGCGGTACGCTCGAGCCGCGCTTCACGCGCAGAGATCGCGGCCGATACCGATACACGCTCGAAAAAACTCACCGAGCGTCGTGCTACGTTTGAGAGCTTTATGCTTGAGCGGTTCGATCAGATGACCCGCGGCGAGCAGGCATGGGTCTTAGCGAATCTTCGATTTCGGAAAGAGGAGCGTACCGACACAAGCCAGATATATCCTCTCTACCGGGCTCTGAAGGAGGTACCCGCCCCGATCAGGCGCGCGCAGTTCGTCTCGTTTAACTCTGAGGCGGAAAACTACAAAGAGATCAGCGACGTCATGCTCGATATCTTGAAGCCCTACAAACAAGCGAACCTCGCGCTCCTTGCGGCCCGGGTTCGGGGAGCCGAGATCGGCGTCCTCACCCTTCGGAGCAGCCGCGAAGGTAACGCCGCTCACCTCGACGCGATCGAGCGATTCTCCGGCTATTCATTTAGTCCGCGGAACCTTTATTTTCTCTCTGACGAGAAATTCAACGAGCGTATCCGACATATCCCCGGCGGCCCGGCGAAGAAGGCCTATATTCTCGGTGAATTTGCGAACGGGGAATACCGTACAGCTTCAGGAGAGAGTAACCCGTTACGGCAGCGGTACGGCCGGGTGATCTTCTACGAGGACGAGACACGCAACCTCGAAGCCGCGCGCCAGAAAGCGGCTGAGTTCCCCGATGGACGGTTGGTTGTTATCGACGCTAACCGCGCCAGCCCTGAGGGGATCTGGCGGAGTATCTGCACCCGACTCCTGAACGGCTCGCCACGCGAGCCGAACTCGACGCGGGAGATCGTCTTCTTTGACCTCGATGGCACGATGTTCGATGTCGCCGCTTCGATCCGGATAGTGCATCGCCCCACGCAGCAGATCCTCCGCACCTTGAGCCAGCCTGAGTTTAGCACGAAGCCGGAGGCTGCCTGGCTCAACGAAGTTCTCGCAGCGAATCCCGCGATAGAGCGATCCGAACTCACCTTTGATTTCGATGATTTTAAGTTACCGGAGCGCATCTCCGAGCAGGTGAGCTATCCGAGGCATCTACGCCGGAAGGACTCACCGGAGATACGCCGCGAGAATCGGCGGAAACGTACCGGCAGGGCGGCGGAGTAGGCAGGTATGGCGCGGCATCGAGATGCACCCGGACAGGGATTTCTCTTTCCGGACCGCCCCGAGAGGGTCAACAAAATTACCCCAGTGAAACCGCACGATAGCTGGGATGGCGATGCGAGCCTTCCCCCAGCGACACCGCCGCGCCGCGAGGATCTCCCCGCATCGATCGATGAGCTTAAAACTCGCTGCGCCCTACCGCTCCTAAGAACCGATCGTTTTGAGTATCGGATTGGACAGGTCGAATGCATCTACGATATCTGCTCCTCTTCGGAGAACTTCGCGGTGAAAGGTTCGCTCGGAAGCGGCAAGACAAACGTTGCGCTGGCGGTGAGCGCCCGCTCGCTGAGTCGGGGAGAGACGGTACTCTACCTCACCCCGTTTGATAACCTTGTTAGTCAAACGCTCGAGCGGGCGAGCCTTATCTTGTCGCTGCCCCCGGAGCAGCTTCACGCGATTCGAGACGACTCGACTCCGGTGAAGCGGGGTGCGCTTTACCGCCGGGAGCTCGAGTATACCGGTGGACATCTCATCATCGCGACCCCCGGAAAGATCCTCAACGATATCGTCGACGGCACCCTCCCGCCCATTCAGCGAGCCAGCATCAAACTCGTCATCTTCGATGAATGTCACCTCGCCTTCGGGGGACTGCCGTACGTTGAATTGATGGAGCGGTTTCGAAGCGCCGGCACCCGACTTCTCGGCTTTACTGGGACGATGGGGAAAGATAAGGAGCAACGGGGGACGATTCTTGAAAATCTCGGTGTCGCGGCGATCTATTCGATCGCTACCCCTCCCCTGAAACGCACCATCTTCCCCCCCAGATTCTTGGCGCTTGAGCCGTCACGGGACGAGGCGGCCCAGCGGATCCAGAGCGTAACCAAAGCGATTCTCACCGAGCTTACCGAGCACCTCACCTCGATCGCCCTCGATTTCCGACATGCTGAAACCGCCGAGGCCGCCGCGTTGATCCACAAGAACTACCTCGAAGGTCCCCGCTTTTCGATGCCGGTCAAGAAGGGGGTCTTGGCTATTCAAGCGGATGTTCGGCGACTCCTCGATGCACACCGCTCACACGGCGCCTATTATGAGGCCGCGAGCCTCACCCATGCGGTCGACCACCTCCACCAACTCCACGACCGCCTCACACGGTTTGGAAGCTACACCTTCCTCCGCCTCGCTGCTGATAAATTGTTAGCGCTCAACATCCCCGACCTTCGCGATGAACCCCGACGGCGGACCGGGGAGGAATCCGGCGCATCTCGCCGAACGGTGCCCCGCTATGTGCAGCTCATCTACCGTGACCCCGATATCTTGGAAGCGATACATACGATCGCGGCTGATACTCCGTTCGCAGCGGTCCCCGCTTTGAAAACAGTTCCGGCAGCACTGCGCGCGATCCCCGGCGACAAAGACCGGAGCTCTCTTGAGCCGGCGAGGCTCCGTCACAGAATTCTCGACGACCTTCGCACCCTCATGGCCCACTACGATTATTCCGACCATCCGAAAGAAGCCGCGGTCTTTTCGATTCTTGCCAAGGATAGCGGTGCTGCTACTCGAAAACCGACGATTATATTCGTCGAACTCGTCGAGGCCGCGCGTTTTCTCGTCGAGAGAATTCATACAACAAGAGATCTCGATACCAAGGCGGTGCTCTGCGTTGGTGCAGGGCATGATGTTTCTCTCGACCGGGCGGAGGCGATCAGTCGATTCGATTCGGGCGAGGCGCAGGTCATCGTCGCGACGAGCGCCCTCGAGGTTGGTCAGGATACTCAGACCGCTCGAAGAATCATAAATTTTATTCAGACACCTGAGGCGATCCGTCTTGCTCAGCGCATGGGGCGCGCAGGACGAAGCGGGGCTGGGGCGGAAATTATCGATCTCATCACCAAAGACTATGAACCCCAATACTACGCCGGACGAGCAAATCTAAAGAAGATGAACGAGCCGTAAAGGATGCACACTATGTTTGACGATCAAAGGCCGCAGATCGGCGCTGGAGCCGGGAACGTATCGCCCCTTCACGATGCTTCTATCAACCGCCCACCGCTGCCCGACTTCCCCGACGGCTTCTACCGGGAAACCGTCCGCCAACTTCTGCCACTCTTTGGCTCGTACGAATACAACGCGTACGACTACACCGCCGCGACCCATGAACTTAATAAGCGGTGTCACCTCAACCTAAACCCTGACGATATCGCGACCGCGGCGCTGATGCTCACCGCACTCTCCCAGACCCAGCGCTTTAAAGGGGAGCTTCATCTCGAGCCGTATCTTGGGGAGAACACCGCGGTTCACTCGGGGCACTGCGTTATCCTCGCCACTGATATGTTCCGAAGAGCCCGGCTCACGAAACCGGAGCGACAAACACCAGAGGTTCTTACGCTCCACCGAGAGCTCACCCTCGGCTGCCTTGTACACGACATGGGTGAGATCTTGGGTGAATTTACCACCCTCAGTCAACGAGCGCAGAACGCGGAGCTTAAGGAGATCCCCGAAATCGAGCGGCGGGTCATCGAAGTCGGGCTCCATCTTGCAGCCTTTTCCGTGCAGGAGCGGGAGCCTGCTTTTTTCTACCGCAGGATCGCCGAGCTTCGGGATCGCGCGCGGATCGGCAAACCCGATCAGATATCTGTGCAAGCTCTGGGCGACCTCCTCGATCAATTCGCCGGTGAGGTCCTCCCGCGGTGCGTCCTCGGAGCCGAGGCGAGAGAAAGGACCACCCGATTCATGCGTCTCTTCGACACAGTCGAGATGCGTGACACAGTCGAGCTTACCCCCCACGAGCAATTCGTTGCCAATGCGGTAAAAGTTATCGAACACACCCAAGGAATTCGTCATCTCATGCGTTTCTGCACCAAGGGCGCTGATTACATTCCTATCGCCGTGTTTAGCACCCCGACGTTTCCCTCCGAGAGCGACCGAACGATCGAAGCGCTGCGCGCCGAGCGCGGCTCAACGACCGTTCCGATCTCACTTATGACGAGCTACCGCATCCGGCGCGGCATGGACTACACGGAGTCGGGAATCCCGGAGATGTTCCATGCAGCTCAGACCGATGCGGAGCGGGCGCTTGCGCGCGAGATCAGAGACGCGTGTTATGAGACGATGATCGAATGGCTCAATGCGAACAACCCGTACTTCGATCGAACCGCGACTAAGATGCCGGAAGATGTCGTTATCGCGTTTCATGAGATACGCAATGCGGATCTCCGCCGATCGGAGCGGGTTGAAAAGATCGTCGCTCTGACCGAGCGACTCGCTGAGATCTCCACCTCACTGAGTGAGCGATTCCTGAAGGATCCAGCAAACGCCTCAACTCGTCGGCTCCTCGATGTCGAGTCGAACGAGCGTTTGATGAGCCTCTACCTCCACGCCCGGAAGGTAGATTACATCCCTGAACTCGGGGCAGGCCCGGTCGGTCTTCTGAACGAGCTCCCCCCCGAACTCCGCGAATTCCCCCTTGTCGATTGGGAGAAGCGGCGGGGTCATCAGTTTCGCCCAGCGTAGACACCGGGGAAATAGCCTATTTTAACCCTATTTCCCTGCCACCGCTTCGACCGGCTCGTGTTCGGCCATAAGGGGCGTCAGACGTTCGACAACCTGATTATCGGTGAGGTAGCCGAAGTCCTTCGGCAGGGTCTCCAGGAGTCGCGCGCGGGTCGGTGCGCCGAACAGCACCCGGAGGCGCCCTAAAAGGTGGTGCTCCGCGATCACGATCACCGAGTCGTACGCGCCGGCGTGAGCCCGACTATCGAGATAATCCCGAATTTTGTGGGCGAAGGTATCCTCGATATGGCGTTTCGGCGCCTGTTCGTTGCCAACTGCACTCCCGCCAAAAAGCTTGCTCGCCTCAGCGATCCCCGGCTGATCCGATACGAGCTCACGCACTGGGAGGCGTCCCTCCGGATTTTCGATCGTCTCAATAAGATGAGCCTTCGGTTCGAGCCCCCGCTGTTCGAATACTCGCATCCCACTTCGATTCGCCACGACATACCAATGCTTTTTCATACCCCACTCCCGAAAAGAAGGTCTGGGGAGGAGTGTCGTTAGCCCCGCCCAGGATGAGTATGATCGTGCTCACCCCCGCCCCGATCCGTGCGTTCGCACATCCAGAGCGTGGGCAAAACGTATCGGCTGAACGTGTTTTGAGTTGCACGGCGGGCTCCCTCACGCAACGCTTGGAGTGACGGGAGGTCGCTCGGGAGCATCTTCACCTACCTCTATTTCATGTAGTGGGAGGACGGTGTGCTTAAATAGAGCGGCTATCCGAGCCCCTGGTAAAATCCCCCGTCTTGGGTTACTTCAAAGGGAACGCACGAACCGAAACGGAGGATTTTCATGTCTTCATTTTTCCGTCTTTTTCTTTCCCTCGGACTTATCGCGGCTCTTCTTCCAGCTCCGGCGCACTCGGCCGACGCAATCGCACCCCAGATCTCTGAGATAGAGGGGGAGATCGTCAAGGTTGTTCCGGAAGAGCGGGAGATATATGTACTCTCCGCGGAAAAGAAGCACGAGTACTACTTTAATGAAAAGACCACGGTGGTGAAGGGCGAGACGACGGCTGCCTTCGAGGATTTGAAGACCGGGATGAAAGTAAAGGTTACCGCCAACAAGATCGGGAAACGACTCGATCCAACGACGGTGAAGATACTTGAATGATTCCGTTCGATGAGGGGATGTGGCGGATCGAGCTCCTCCATCCGCCGCTTGTCCACTTTCCGATAGCATTTCTCCTCCTCGGGACCGGGTTAGAGCTCCTCTCGCTCGTGGTCCGTCAAGGTCGTCGTGCATATCTGCGCACAACGAGTCTCCTCCTTTTCACCCTCGGCGTCATCGGAGCATGGCTCGCGGTGTGGTCCGGCGGTGAGGCGGAGCATATCGTAAACCGGGTCCTCTGCGACCCCACCGTAACCGAGGCTCACGAGGAGTGGGCCACTGCGGTCAGTTGGATCTTCACCGGAGTCCTCGTACTTGCAGCGCTCCGGCGTCGGATCGCTCGTCCAGGGCTTGTTACCGTCATAGTCGTGCTCGGAGCTATCGCCGGAAGCATCGGCCTCACCTACGTGGGCCATCTCGGGGCCTCCCTTGTCTACCAGCAGGGAGCTGCCGTTCGACAACCCTCCGCAGACTGCCGCGAGTTCGCCGAGTAAGCTATAAGGCGCTGTAATCAAAGGAAAAAGCTCAGACGCGTCGCCAAATCGTGAAGGTGATTTGTATACCGAGCAAATAAATGCTAGGTAATACCCCTGCATCATCCATAGACCTTAAAAAGCAGCGCAATGTTGCTGGGCGGGGTTCAGGATTTATTCATGAGTGGCAACGTGGCTCTAAGTTCGATGACCGACGGGATCTTCCCTGAGGCCGCGCTTGCCCGCATCACGGGGTTTTCTCGAAGAGAGTCCCCACTCTCCGAGAGGAGCGTTGGAATCCTCGTGTCGACTGCGCTCCACGCCATCATCGGTGCAGCGCTTTTTTTCTCAGGCGCATTTCCTACCTGGACCGAGGAAGTCCCGATCAAGGTGAGCTTCGTTGAATTCGTTCCGGTCGATGTGACCTCCTCGATGCCCTCTCCGAGCGTCGCTCAAGAGGGGCTCGCACTGAAAACCGCTGTAACAAAGTCACCCCCACCAAAGAGCCGTGAGGTCGAACGAACGGTGACCACGACCGCAGTGAAAAAAAACGAGAGCACGGCTGGTCAAACTTCGAGTGACGATTTGCACGTCAGCACGAGCGATACGGCGAAGGCCCGCTTGGGTGCTTTTGAGGCTTCGGCCGCTGGCATCGACGGCGCAGCGCGCACCGGCCCCCTCCGGGTCGGCTATGAGTCCGCGGTGCTCGCCCGGCTCGAGCGGGTAAAGCGGTACCCCTCCCGCGCTCTTCAGCGCCACCTTCAAGGGGAGGTGATGCTGGCGTTACGGCTTAACCCCGACGGCACCGTTCTATCCTCGGCGATCTCCCGCACTTCGGGCTTCGACTTCTTCGATAACGAGGTGCTTAAAATGGTTGAGCGAGCGACCCCGTTTCCGGCGGCTCCAAGCGGCCTTCAGGTAGCAGCGCTCGACTTCGTTGTTCCGATAGCTTTCCGGCTGCAGTAGTCGTTCCACCCCTCGTCCTTTGACCGAGCCCCGAGTACACCACCTGATAAGCCATGCCTTCATTTTGATTTATCTTCCATCCGAGCTATTGACGGCGCATGGCCCTGTTCGGTATACCGAAGCCCGGGTCGGCAACTAAAGCGCCGGCCGATAAAATACAAAAAAGACGTTGTGTCATATGGTTATTAGATTCCCCCTGTTCTCCGCACTTATCCTTTCAGCGGTTATCTTCAGCTCTTCCCCTGAGGCGCACGGCGATGAGCCTACCCCCACCCCAACCCCTGAGTCCGAGCGCGCGGTGATCGAGGGAAAGAAACTGAGCCGCATCACCGTCACCGGTGGAGCGTATGCGGCTGAGGAGGTGCCAGGCGCAGCCGACGTTCTTGCGGGAGAGGAGCTCGAGGAGGCGAAGGGCGCGGTAGACGATATCAATCGGGTACTCCGCCGAATCCCCGGTATCAACATTCAGGAGGAGGATGGCTTTGGACTTCGCCCGAATATCGGCCTTCGGGGCGCGGCGAGCGAACGCAGTGAGAACATAACCCTGATGGAGGACGGGGTCCTCGCAGCCCCGGCGCCGTACAGCGCACCGGCAGCGTACTATTTTCCTCCGATCGGCCGGATGGAGGCGATCGAGGTTTTAAAAGGAGCGAGCCAGATAAAGTACGGGCCCCGTACCACCGGTGGAAGTTTGAATATGCTCTCCACCTCGATCCCCGAGGAGTTCTCCGGAACCTTTACCGGCAAAGCGGGCGAGGAGGATTCACTCCTGGGGCACCTTCACCTCGGCGACTCAAAGAAAAACGTCGGCTGGCTTCTCGAAACTTATCAGTCGAAGAGCGACGGGTTTAAACACCTCGACGGCGGCGGTGATACCGGCTTCGATCTGCAGGATTACCTCGGAAAAATTCGGCTCAACACCGACCCCACCAGCGACTACTATCAAGAGCTCGAACTGAAGCTTGGAACCTACAACCAAGACGCAAACGAAACCTATCTCGGGCTCTCCGACGAGGATTTCGAGGCCGATCCGTTCCGGCGGTATCGGGGCTCGGCCCGCGATAACATCACCGTTGAACACGATCAGCTGACCCTGCGTCACTTCGGGGAACTCGGTGAGAACCTCGATCTGACCACCACGTTTTACTCGAACAAGACGAGCCGAAACTGGTACAAGCTCGACTCGGTCGGGGGGACCTCGATCTCGACCGTCATGGACGATACGACCACCTACGCCGACGAGTTCGCCTGGATTAGGGGGGACCTGAATAGCCCCGACAACGCTCTCGCGCTCCGTAATAACCGCCGTCAATATGCAGCGCGTGGAGTTCAATCGGTGCTCGGCTACGACGTCGAAACCGGTGCGGTTGAGCACGCCTTCGAATTCGGCGCGCGGTACCACTACGATTACGAGGACCGATTCCAAGAAGACGATAAGTACCGGATGGATAACGGCACCCTCGTGCTGACCACCGCGGGCACCCCGGGAAGTCAGGCGAACCGTATCGCCGAGGCTGATGCGTTAGCGCTCTACCTGCAAGATAAAGCGATGTGGGGGGCGTGGACCTTTACCCCCGGTGTTCGCTACGAGAAGGTAAATCTTGAGTACTCCGATTACGGGAAAGCCGATCCGGATCGGACCGAGGGGAACATGAAGCGCAATTACTCCGGGGTCGATGTGTGGATCCCGGGGCTCGGCACCCACTATCAGCTGACCGATTCCACCGGCTTGTTTGCGGGTATCCACAAAGGCTTCGCTCCCCCAGGCCCCTCAGCGAACGACGATGTCGATCCCGAAGAGAGTATCAACTACGAGACCGGAGTAAAGTATGAAAGGGGCGCGATCGATTCCGAGATGACCCTTTTCTACAACGACTACTCGAACCTTCTTGGTGCCGATACCGCGGCGAGCGGGGGGCAAGGTTCAGGGGATCTTTTTAACGCCGGCGCAGCCACGGTCTACGGGCTTGAGACCCTCGTGAAATACGACCTCGCCGATTTATTTGATGTGGGGTTCGGGCTTCCGGTGTTTGCGAACTATACGTTCACGCAAGCAGAGTTCGACGACACATTCGATAGTCCGCTGTACGGCGCAGTGACCTCAGGTGATCCGATTCCGTATATCGCCGAGCATCAAGCCGCGGCGGGGATCGGTATCAAGTACGAGAAGGTCGCATTTAACCTCGGGATGCATTACGTCGATGCGATGCCGACCGCGGCCGCGGCGGAGGGAAAACGGGGCGGCCCCAAGACCGACAGCTATGTGGTCTTTGATCTTGAGGGATCGTATCAGCTCAAGGAGAACACGAAGATATTCGGGGTTATCGAGAATCTCTTCGACAACGACTATATCGTAGCCCTCCGCCCGGCGGGGGCACGCCCGGGCCGTCCACAGACGATCATGGCGGGGGTAAAGTTGACGTTCTAATCCGAGCGGTCCTCGCGGCCGATCTGGAGTGTCGGGGTCAGATTTGAAATCACCTCAAGCGATGGAAGATCGCCGCGAAGGACCATTTTCCGGCGACGTTTCGAGGCGAGAAGCGCGAGCTGCATGAAATAGAAAGGCTAGCCGCGAATAGTGCCTGGGGTGTCACGCCCCCAAGAAGCTCCCTCGTCGGCCGCACTCCCCAAACTATTTTTTCGAAAAAAGTCCGAAGATCCCCTTCTTCTTCGATTCCACGGGCCCCTCTTCGGCGGGCGTGTTCACCCGGGGCTCGCCGGGACGATCAGTTGAGGAAGCACTGATCGGTGGGTCGAGCGGTTCGCCCATCAACACCCCCGCCGCGAGGGAGGATCGGGGCGCGCGAATCGTTTCGTACGGAGGAGGTTCCCGTTGCTCGATCCCACGATGCGGGGTCTCCGCGGCGGGTTGCACTGAGGGAGGAACAAAGGGAGGGAAATCTTCTTTCTTCACTCCGGATATTGAGGGGCTCGGCGCGGACGGTGGTACACCGTTCACACCGCCATCAACCGGGAAAGAGGCCATCAACCCGGTCGGAGACGGCGCTGCCGGCTTCGGCGGCTCCATCTCTTTCCTCGGAGGCGCTGCCGCGCTCGCTATCTCGGTGTAGTCCCCACTTCCTCCCGCCATCGTTATCTCGCGAACGATCTCAGGGGGGAGTTTTACGCTCGGCTCCGAGCCGGCATCAACCCAAATCGAGCTCTCTCCGTCGAGCGCACTACAAAAATCAGCTCCAAGGAGCGATATCGAGTCGACCGTTCGCTGCCCGTGGAGCGCCCAGTCTTTTAATTTTTTTTCAGTCGTAAAGACCGGGATGATCGTTTTCCCCTCCTCAGAGAGCCGGAAGATCGAAACCTTCACCCGCTGACCAGATTTAGCCTGCGCTTTCGTAGGAACGTACAAAATGCGATCGGCCAGCTGCGCGCACAGGCGCGCTAAGAAGGAGCGGTCCCCCTCAGAGACCTTTTGGATATATAACGATAGGGTCGATTTCTGCATAAGACCGGGCTGACGACTGAACCCATCCCTCCTCTATATTAGAGGGTCTAAGCGGTCACTTTGCTTCAAGAAAGGTGCTGATTTTCCCCCTCCGTCTTGAGACGGAGGGGGGATAATGCGACGCTCAGGGTCTGTAAACGTTCCTACACCCCCGCACCGAGCAAACATCGGTTCAAATATATGGGCCCACGGCAACGCACACTTCTTCAAACTCGTCTTAACGCGCTCTATCCCGAGCCCCGCTCAGAGCTCAATTTCACCGGTGAATACGAGCTTGTCGCTGCGGTGATCCTCTCCGCGCAATGCACCGACAAAAAGGTAAACGAGGTTACCCCCGAGCTCTTTCAGCGGTATCCCGATTTCAGTGCTCTCGCTAGAGGCAAGGTTGAGACGGTGCAGCGAATTATCCGTCCAGTGAACTACTACGCCACCAAAGGGCGTAATCTTGTCGGGATGGCGAAACGGGTGATGGAGCACTTCGCAGGGACGCTCCCAAGAACTCACGCGGATCTCGTGTCGCTTCCCGGTGTCGGAAACAAAACAGCGAATGTGGTGCTCTCAGAGCTCCGCATCGTTCCGGCGTTCCCGGTCGATACACACATCAAGCGCCTCGCGCATCGATTAGGGCTTTCAAACGAAACTAACCCCGATAAGGTTGAGCTCGATCTCAAAAAGCGGTTTCCGCCTGAGGCGTGGCGAAACCTCCACCATCAGCTCATCTTTCACGGCCGCCGGGTGTGCAGCGCACAGCGTCCGAGATGTTCGGAGTGTGCGCTCGCCGATATCTGTCCGGCGAAAAAACGGGAGAGCGGCTCGCGTTAAAAACTCGTCGGAGGCGATCACCGTGGAAGGCTCGCCGCAGAGGTCGCTGCACGAGGAGAGAGGGGGAGCTCTATCAACGACGCTTCTTGGACTGAGCGGGGGATCCTGCTCGCTGAGCGAGGATACCTATCGCCCACCGCTCAAGGTCATCCGCTTCGATATCGGAGGTAAAGTCAAAAGTTTCGCCGTCACCGAATCGACCGATGCCACGGTAAAATCCGTCGGGGGTGAGCTCCACCGATACGATCGACGCGTCTTCACCGAAGCCGAGCGCGCCGAGCAGGATATCCTCCGCTCGATTCACCTCGTTCAGGAAGCTCTCCGCCATCCGTGATGTTACTTAAATGCCTTCAAGACGATCGAGGCGTTTGTGCCGCCGAAGCCGAACGAATTCGACATGATGTACTGAACCTGCGCCTTCCGCGCTTGTCCCGGGACGTAGTCGAGGTCACACCCCTCGCCGGGGCTCTCAAGGTTTATGGTCGGCGGTATCACCCCTTCTTTCACCGCTAAGGTGCACAGCAGCGCTTCGATAGCGCCGGCAGCTCCGAGGAGGTGTCCGGTCATCGACTTCGTCGAGCTGACCATCAGTCCCTTGTGCGCATAGTCTCCGAAGACGGTCTTAATCGCTCCGGTCTCGATCGAATCGGCCATCGTCGAGGTTCCGTGAGCGTTTACGTAGCCTATCTGACCGGTCTCGAGCCCAGCGTCGGCGATTGCATTTCGCATACACGCGACAGCCCCCTCTCCGTCGGTGCACGGAGCGGTGATGTGATATGCATCGCACGAGAATCCGTAGCCCACCACCTCGGCGTAGATCTTAGCTCCCCGCTTCTCCGCATGCTCAAGCTCTTCAAGGATCAATATCGCCGAGCCTTCGCTGAGAACGAATCCGTCCCGATCTTTATCGAACGGACGGGATGCACGGGTCGGCTCCTCGTTGCGGGTAGAAAGCGCCTTCATCGCACAGAAGCCCCCGACCCCCATCGGGGTGACCGCGCTCTCCGAGCCTCCGGTCACGACGATGTCCTGCAGGCCGTCTCGGATCATGCGGAACGACTCCCCGAATGCGTGGGTCGCCGAGGTACACGCGCTCGTGACGGTGTAGTTAACCCCTTTGAGACCGTAACGGATCCCGATGTTACCGGGCCCTAAGTTGCTGATCCTCGACGGGATAAGAAACGGCGATATCTTCTTCGGGCCACTCTCTAAAAAGAGTTGGTGGTAGCGCTCCAGGATCGGTAGACCACCGATTCCAACTCCGAGGATACACCCCATCCGACTCTTCGGGGTGGCGCAAGCAGCGAGCCCCGCATCGTCCCACGCCTCTTGTGATGCGGCGATGCCGTACTGAGAGAAGTAGTCGTGCTTTTTGATCTCTTTTGCATCGAGCACCGAGGCGGGATCAAAGCCCTTCACCTCCCCCGCTATCTTGGTCGGGAAGTCGGTGGTATCGAAGCGGGTGATCGGCCCGATCCCCGAGCGCCCCTCAAGGGCTCCTTGCCACGCTGTGCGGGTGTCGTTCCCGAGCGGGCAGATCGTTCCGAGACCTGTAATGACGACGCGACGTTTCGACATGGGGCGTTCCCTAAAATGCTTAACAGCGCCCGTATATTAGCAGATAACGCCGCACGGTAAAATCAGCCCGCCCCGGATATTTCTGCAATATCTTTGGATATTTGGCTAAATCTTTCGACAATCAGCGAGCTGAGACGGAGGGGATTACACCCCGAGACCCACGCCACGCACCCCTCTCCCGTCTCGAACCACTCTCGTCAGAACAACTTGGTCGAAGGATGGGCCCCGCTCGTCGGGTAAGCCAAGTTCGAATCGAGATAGGAGCCATGGGTCTAGGCGGCTCTCTCGCCGTCATTCGAGTCTCGGTGAAACCGAGCTCGAATAGGAAGAATAACAGCAAGAATAAACAGCAAGAACGCAGCACCGGGGTCCTAGGGGGCATCCCCTAGCCGTCATTCGAGTCTCGGTGAAACCGAGCTCGAATAGGAAGAAATGGTAGGCACGAATGGATTTGAACCATCGACCCCTTGCGTGTGAAGCAAGTGCTCTGCCGCTGAGCTACGCGCCTATACCAGGAGCGGAAGAGTACCAAAATCTGCGTCACCTTTTCAACACCACCCCCCTACTTCCAGCTGAAAACGAAAAAAAACCGCGGCTTGGAGGGGTTTTTGCCCCCCCGAGCCCCATTAAAACCTAAGCTAATTCCCGAGCGCTCGGAGCGAGTCGATGATTCTCTGTAACAGCTTTCCCGTAGCGCTCTTAAGGGCAACGAACGCCTCAAACGCCTGGGAAGCCTTCTCGACATCCATCGAGGCGGCTTTTAGCTGCGCCGGCGTGGCGTTCGGATTTTGGGCGAGATCTCGAAACACCTTCTCCGCTTTCTCCATATTTTGCCCGAGGGTTTTTAGCGCTTTTTTATCCTTGGCGCTCTGGCTAAAGAGACTCGCGGCCAAGGTCGCGCTCCCCGTTAATGTCGCTGTTGCTGCTGCTACGGCTGCCATAAATCTCCCCTTAAAAATATCCGCCACCGAGGTGTGACAAATCTCCTCGAAGGGGGTAATCGGCGTCTTTCGTCGAGTGTTGCTGAATTTCCTAATTAGTGATGAAACCAAAAAAATATCCGATAGAGCCTTGGCGAAGAGCTCGTCGACCGAAAATCACAACTGGAGAGAGCCGGCCCGCGAAAGCTCCGATCGCCCAGCGCGTTTCCTTCCGCAGACGCTCCCCGCTTATTCCCTCTCCGTGTTGGCGCGGCACTACGCCGATAGGATCTTAGCCACGTCGGTCACTCGTGGTTCGACCATTAAATTCTTCCACCTGCAAGGTAATAGAATTTATGCTCACCACTAGTCCTGAGTTAGTTTTTCACTCCGCGGGAGTGAAAAAACTTATTTGTCGAGGGACTAGATCAAGGAGAGGGCTCCGATCCATGAAATCGGAGGTCCCCGCCCCCCCTCCACGGTCACGTATAGCTAGAGGCGCGCTGCCCAAAGGACACCACAACAAAAGAAGGGGGAGGATTACTCTCAAAAGCCGTGCGGCTTAGGGGGCCCCCAGCTATCAAGCAAATTGCAGTTCGGGCTTGCCCCTGAGACCAAAACGTTTGATTGCATCCTACGGTTACCGCCGAAGAAAAAGACCGTTTTCTCGAAGAGGAGCTCCAAAGTGGTTCTTCTACGCTCATCGCGAGAGAATCGTCGTTATTCCGAGTCTACATCACTCGGCTCGAGATGAGGTGAGTACCTTCCGTCCGGGCTCCAGCAAGAGATATGGTGGCGTCTCGATCTCTGACACGGCATACCCAAAAAGGTGACGGTCACACGTTCCATATCTTTGACTTGGATATGACCGATTAACTCTTTACAGAAATCTCCGGCAGATAATTGCGGCACGATCCAACGCTCCTCCATAGTTTCGATACACCAATCCCCGTTCTCCGCTTGGAACAAATCCTCCACATTTCGATTCATTCGTCGGCACGCTGCCTCAAGCTTGCTAAAAAATTCTTCTACCGCTTCCGTAACAAGCCCCTTGCCGTTCTCTGCTCTCAATTTTTCTTCGAGAGTCCCGCAATCAGCATTAGTTCTTGCGGCGGTGCCATCAAAGAAGGGCCAAATAATTGGAATATTAAACCTATCCGAGTGGTATGTGAGAGAGTAGATTGGGGGGCAGGAACTTGCCGTTGGGCTGCACTGCGCAAACGCTGGTCCACAGATAACCACCTGAAAAAGCGCCGCCCCAAAAAACCATCCTAAACGCATAGCTGAGTCTCCGCTAAAAACCTGCGCCGCTTCACATAACTGAGCGAGTCCGCAACGCCTCCCATCAATCCCCCTGACAAAATCGGATGCTCCCGCAGTGTCTGCCTCATATCCTCCGCCACCCGATGTCTTTCGTTACCGGATAGTTGACTGATCAGGACGTAGCACGACCCGCTCGCCTCCATGAATCACCTACGTAAACGCTAACGCTCGCCGGAGACACGCAGTTCTTTAAAAGTGGAACTCCGATGCCCTCTCCGCGGCTGGGACTCTGCGCTTTACGGACGAAAGGACCCAAAAGGGTATCCGGCACACTCTGCTGCAGATTTCTACCGAAAGGACTCCCTATCAACGCTATCGAGATTGGATCGTCCTTCGGGGAATCCGGTGTTTATGAGGCATCACCGACCGACCAGATAGGTCTTCAGGACTACCCGAGTATCAATAACATCTGCGCAGGGCAAATATCGCCTGCTTCGATAACTCATCGAGGCGAAAGATTTAGAGTCAGAGGCTGCTTATGAAATCATTCCTCCGTATTTTCTCTCTTCTTGGAGTCATTACATCTCTGTCGGCACCGGCGCTCGCTCAAGAGTGCCCCACCCCGACCGTGGAGAGCGACGGTTTTTGGAGGATCCAACTCCCCACCGTCGAACTTAAACTTCGGCCTGGCGCCGATACCTCCGAGCTCGTCTTGAGCCAGGTCTCCCCCCTCACCGGCGAGACCGAAACCCACCGTGCAACCGTTAGCCGCACCGGCCCGATCGAGGAACGAGCTGCTCTGCTGCAGGTAAACCGGTACGATTTTGATTTAGCGACCAACGATCTGACCTCCAGCGTTACTGCAGTGCTCGCCGCAGGCTACTCCCCGACCGGAGCACTCAATATAGGATACGGGGCTCAAGAGGGTGGATTTCTCGTCCTAATCGATGGGAAGAATCCTCCTTCAGGGTGCTATCCATATCCGGAGAACGCTGCTTTCGGCGATTGGACCAAAGCGATTTCGGTTCTCGGTGTGAGTATACCTCTTCTCCAACAGGGGCTCGCCACACTGAAGCAGGACCTCGCGCAGTGCCGCGTCGAAACGTCGGCGCTCTCCTCTCGTGTATCAAGCCTTGAGAGCGCGAATACCGCTCTCCGAGATCAGGTGCAGCGGCTCCAGGCAGAGAACGCGAAGGAGCGGCAGGCAGCGAATCGCCGGATCTTCGATCTAAGACTTGTCATCCGAAAGATATTTAACGAGGCCCAAAGCGGTGTCCGTGTCCGTTATCCGGGTGACAGGCAAGCTTTACTGACCCTGAGAAAGCAGTTCGTCCTCGCACGGAGAGCTAACAACAAAAATCGACGCAACTCTCCGAACGTAATCACCGCAACTCGCGAAACAATCAGACGATAGGATATTCAGTAGTTTCCGATCGACTCGGAGATGCCAGAGGTTTCAGCCATGTCCAGCTCGCTGCGCTGAGGGACAGCTCACCCTCTCGCGGAAAACTAGTACCGCGCCAAATAAGTTTTTTCACCCCAAATGACGGCGCGGTGCTAGACTTACTGGTTCGACTCCCGGCCCCTGCCCTGCGCCGAACTCGCTCCCAGCGGTGTCGGCGTAGCCGAGGGCGTCGGTGTCGCGGTCGGCGTTGGCGTATTGGTCGGCACCGGTGTCGGTGTATTCGTCGGTGGAGGTGTCGGCGTAGGCGTGATACCGCTCACGATCAGGGATGGGTCCGAACAGAGAAGTCGTCTGGAAACTCTTATCCGCTTTGTCTGGGATAGAATAACCCGACCATCTGTTAAGGTAGTCGTGAGTCGATAACGGTACTGCCCCCCCCTGGATCACCGCGGAGTCGAGAACAGTGAACAAACCGTTACCTCGACGAGCGAAGATACGGGATCGCTGAACCCGTTTCCTGTTTGAGAATACCCGCAAACCGCTCACCTCGTAGCGACCGGTTCTAATGAGCGGCACTAACTTTGCTCGATTTACCCGCAGCTCGAGACCCCGAATACACACGAGGCCGTTCGAGGTCTTTGTGCGCACCTCACAGGCTCTTAAACTGAGAATCGGGCGAAAGCCGTCAGCGAGAGCATTCGTTGACCCAGCCGAGTGAACGGATACAAAAATCGCAGATAGTGGCGCACAGGCGCGTATCAGCGCCCTCGAACGCAGAAACATCGAGTAAACTCCCCCAAAATGGGCAGCGAATCTCCCTTAGCCAAACCCCACGAAGCGGAGAAACCGCGCATCAGTTTACAGGAAGGGTTATAAAGAACTTCTCAACCTCAGCAACTTTAGAGATAGATTTTTTCTGAGATCGACTCGGGCATCAGTGGACTTTGAGCGTCTTTTCATACAATTGTCTCACAACTACTTTTTTATGCGAAAAACTCCTTACGGTGTTTTTAAGCTCGAAACATCGCTCTTTATCTGCACCATTTTGCCCCTCTACCGGTTACCGCGACCGTATAAGCCTTTTGACCCACCCTCAAGCCCCCTTTGCCGCGCGTGCCATATTCATGGGGGCTGGCTTCAACTCTCGGGGCAGGAGAAGAGCCAGTCGAGGTAAGGGGTGGAGATCGCTCCCCCCCCCCACACACGGTT
>JBJOHD010000088.1:0-20563 GCA_046047875.1 Pseudomonadota bacterium
CACGGGGGGGTGAGAGCGAGCTTTCGATCGCTCTCGGACGGTATCCCATCGGCGATCTCGCCTTCGAGATAGATGGAGTGACGATCGGTTTTGAGATCTGTGAGGACGCGTGGGTGGCGAATAGACCGGGGCGCGATCTCGCCGCTCGCGGAATCGATCTTCTCCTTAACCCATCGGCGAGCCACTTCGCGTTCGGAAAACACGCGGTACGGGAACGATTCGTCCTGGAGGGGTCACGCTCTTTTTCAACGACGTACATTTACGCGAATCTCCTCGGCTGTGAAGCGGGTCGGATAATATACGATGGCGAGTGTCTCATCGCCTCTGAGGGGAAGCTTGTCGCGATGGGCCCCCGCCTCTCGTTTGAGGAGGTGGTCATCACGACGGCGACGGTAGACCTGGATGCGGTGCGAATCAATCAGGCGAAGGTGGCGAGTTTTGAGCCCGCCGTAACACGCACCGGAGTAAGATCGTTCGAGCTTCACGTTGTGCCCCGGGGCGTGCAGCCGTTCACCGCCACCGCTCCTCGGGCGTGGGAAAGCTCCGCCGATTTAAAGGAGGAGGAGTTCACCCGCGCGGTAACCCTCGGCCTCTTCGACTATCTGAGGAAGAGTCGGGCTCACGGGTTCGTCGTGTCGTTGAGCGGTGGTGCCGATTCCTCCGCGGTTACGGCGCTGGTGTCGATGATGGTAGAGCTCGGTGTGGCTGAGCTTGGCCGCGATGGTTTTGTCCGCCGTCTTCCCCACATCGGTGCGCTCGAAGGGGCGACCACTCCGCGCGATGTGGTCGCACGGCTCCTCACCTGCATCTATCAAGGCACCGTCAATAACTCCCCCGAGACCCGTGCTTCCGCCGAGGCGTTGGCGCACGAGGTGGGGGCGCAGCTCCTCAGGTTTGAGATCGACCCGCTCATTCAGGCGTATACCGAAATGGTAGCCGGTGCGCTCGGCCGTCCCTTGACGTGGGAGTCCGACGATCTTGCGCTCCAGAACATTCAAGCGCGGGTTCGCTCGCCGGGGGCGTGGCTGGTGGCGAATCTCCGTAATTCCCTCCTGCTTGCGACGAGCGATCGGAGCGAATCGGCGGTTGGTTACGCCACCATGGACGGCGACACGAGCGGGGGGCTGAATCCGATCGGCGGAATAGACAAACCGTTTCTTCGACGGTGGCTCCGGTGGCTTGAGGTTCGGGGGCCGCACGGTGGGCGCACCTTGCCGGCACTCAAACATGTCAACGCCCTGCAGCCATCCCCGGAGCTCCGTCCCCGCGCAGCTCAGCAGGAAGCTCAAAAGGATCTGATGCCGTACGATGTGCTTGATGCGATCGAGCGTTTGGCGATACGCGACAAGAAGACCCCGCTCGAGGTGTTTGAGGTGGTGAAGGATGTTTTTAAGGATACCCACGGTGAGGGAGTGATCGGGGCATGGGTGGAGCGTTTCTTCACGTTATGGTGCCGAAACCAGTGGAAGCGGGAGCGTCTTGCGCCATCGTTTCATGTTGACGACGAAAATCTTGACCCGAAGACGTGGTGCCGATTCCCGATCCTCTCGGGGAACTTTACCCGCGAGCTGAGCGAGCTCCGGGGCCGACTCTCCTCGCGGCCGACTCGTTGAGGGCCAAAGCGCTCTATCCCCGCTAAAAGGTTGAGTTTTTCTGTGGCTTGTAAATTTTAACCTTGGGCTACATACTCCACTCCGTCAGTGGTTTTCGGTGGGTAACTCTATGAAAAATCTCGTTCGTTTCGCTCTCGGAGTAGTTGTGCTTTTCGGTGCCGCCGGGTGTATGCCGCGGGGTGAGACCGAGTCGCTCGGCGATGTCTTGGCGACCGCTGAGGCGCGTTACCGGGCAATTTCAAAGTCCGAACTCCCCACCGATGTCAGCGCGGCTCTTGAGAAGGTAGCGGCTGAGTTGAGCGGACTGACCTCGGCCGAGGACATGAACGGCGCTACGGGGAAGATCGCTGCTCTCGGTGAGTCGCTCTCGGCGCTGGTGACGAAGGCTGGCTTTACCTCGCGCCCGGCGCTTAATGAGATCGCGCTTCAATATCGGATGCTTGGATCCGCTTCCGGAGACTCGCTCACCCCAGCCCAAGTGAAACTCCTCGCCTCGAGAACGTATTCAGTTCTCGCGGCTGAGCTTGAGACGACGAAGTTCTCTCTGTAGTTCAGGACCCCGCAGGGGTTTTCCGTTAAGACGGGTGGCCCCGACCTTCACTTCGTTGGGCGCCTCGAACTATCCATATCACCGCATAACACCGGGATGAAGACCGCGTAGGAGGGCGCCGCGCTCAGGGCACGATTTAGGACTTAAGGGGGTGGAGAGCAGATCCCCTCGAGCCCTCGGCTCATCTCGGGAGCTCTCCGATACGTAGAGGGGTTTACGAGGTCAGCTTCAGACGCAGCCGCGCGATATCGAGCCGCTCAGCGAGATCGAGGATCGAGCTGAGATCCTCCCACCGTTCGCTCGATAGATGAATCAGCGCTCCGCTCATGACGGGAATCGAGACTGAAAGTCCCCCTGGGCGGGTGCGGTAGGCGGTCGTCTCAATACCTTGAATCGTCACTGGGAGGGCGAAATCGCTTTGCAGTGTTGGGGGTTTCAGCGCCGCGAGATCGGGGAGGAGCCCCAGGTCGGCGATTTTCGCGTAGTGCGGGTGGGCCACATAGATCTTGATAAGCACCGCGAGCCCGTCGGATCGGGAGAAGATCCGTTCGGCGGTCACATATTCCTTGCGGCGGTTGGCGGTCTGCTTTCGCGGAAGAAAAGATTTATCGTTCGGTGCAGCCCACGCGATGAGCTGAAGGGGCCCCGATTTCTTTGAGAAGAGGGTATAAAGATTGGTGTCGGAATCGAGCTGTTTTACGAGCTGAGAGCGGTCGACCGCATCTTCCATCTGCGACTCGAAGTTGCGCATGAGATCGGAGTTCAGCACCTCTTCAAGGGGTGCTGCAGTTGCAGTGCTCAGGAAGAGCACGCTTACAACCGCGAAACCGATACATCGAGCGTTATGAGTCATCGTCACCTTCCTCGCCGGCTCAAACCACGAGAGTCGTCATCTACCTGAAAGTTATGGCGGACTTGAGTGTTCAGGTGGCTTTTCCCGCAGTGAGGCAGCGGTTTGGCCTACTCAGCGTCAGCTTGCTCCAGCTCCTCCTCAGCGCTTGTACCCCGGTTGTTTTTGAGTCTCTTGCGGAGCCTGCCGAGTCGGGTCGCCGGGCCTTTGCTGCGTTCGATACAGAACTTTTCAAGCGCGATAACGAGGCCTTCATCGCCCCCCTTGGCAAAGGTTCGTGCGAGCTCCGCCGAGCGTCGCAGCGTGGCCATGGAGCGGGGAATCTCACGCTTCGCTGTTTCAAACTGAGAGGCCTGTCGGAGGATGGTAGCTGTCTTATCGAGACTCGACATCATGATAGCGACGAGCGCCTCATTGCGATCTTTCGCGGTGAGAACCGCATCGGCGATCGGATCGCCCTTCGTCGCCATCACGATCGCCTGTTCAACGGTGTCCGCGTTAAAGGGCTTCACGAGATATCCCCGTGCTCCCACCATGAGAAGATCGAAGACGTCGTCGACGTTCGGCTGATACGAGGACGGTATGCAGATCGTAGCGGCGTCGAGGGTTAAGACTTTGAGGAGAAACTCCCGCGGAGGCATATTAGTTTTTCGAGCGTCGAAGACGACGTGGCTGAATCGCCGTTGCTGAATACGCTCGAGCGCCGCTGCGTGATTCGGTGCATCGCTCACCCCGCCGTAGCCGAGCGATTTGACCGCCGACCGCATATTGTTGCGGTCATTATTGTCCGACTCGACGATAAGAATCTCCGCTTTGTTTCGCTCCTCGGTTGTGAGCGCTATCGGTTCGTCGTGGCCGGGAATCATGGGCGTAAACTTTTATGAAAGTGGGCATCTCTCCAAAAGTATCGCTTCGAGACGGAGGCGGCGGAGTTCCGCACCCCCTTCGCGGAAGCGTGGAACGTCGGTGTTTGAAAATATCACCGGTTCGACATCGATAGAGGAGAACCTCGTTGTGTCCCCCGGATGCGAGCCCCAGTGCTCGATTTAAACACCCCGTTCCTATCTCAGTAGTCGGTCGAACACGCTGAAATCTTTACGGGGTTATGCCTTTTGACGGGATCGAAAATTCGGACACCGTTTGATTTAGGGGAGGATCGGGTAGGCTCGCTTAAAATCGTTTTCAGCGTCAATCGGCCGCACGGATCATCGCCATGATCCGCGCCTCAAGGCCTGGAAATATAGCCTCCGGGACCCCACCAGAGCTGCGGGTTGCCGCCATGATCTTCTGAAGAACAGCAGACCCCGCTGTTGGGTCGAATCCGCGCGACTTTAGGAGGCGGAGGGCGAAGGCATCGGCCGCGAGCTCATCGGCGAGCTGCTCGTCTACCCCGGTTCCGTGGGGGGCTAAGGTGTGGGTCCCACCCTCTCGCTCCACCAGAAGGTGTCCCAGCTCATGAGCGATGATAAAAGCGAACTCAGAGGACGAGCCGGTGATCTCCATCAGCCCCGAGGAGACGACGATCGAACTGGGGGTTACGGCGAATGCATTCGGTGCGGCACGTTCAACTAGATGAAGCCGGGGGGTAAATCCGAAATATGCGGAGAGGTCGTCTCCGGCGAATGCATGGAATATGTCCTGGGCATCTCGGAGCCACTGTTGACGGGGCATCGTGCCCGCCCCATCTCCCTCGGGCGCTCGGTCGCATACGAGAAACTGCTGTGCATCGGCTGCCCTACAGAGCGGGCAGAGCGCTAACGCTACGGCGCTAAAAAGTGAAGCGCCCCACATCCCGATCGATTTATAAAACCTCTGCCGCGAACTCACCCGAGAGACTCCTTGGAGTCATCCACCAACTGTTGCGATCAACCCCTGCGTTACAAAATGAGCGCTCGCCCAACCTTGAACTATTGAGCGTCCTCACTTACTCTTAGGAGTCGAAAAACCTCTTCTCTGATTCTATCATCCGGCGATGATCGGCTTCAAATCGGGGAGGTGATTTACGGCGGATCGGAGAGCGGTCGTCGGGGGCTTACTCGCGCCGAGAACGATATGCAAAAAAGCAAGATAAGATCTCGATCTTTACAGGATTTCTGTGCGAGGTCGTTCGTTGGAGCTACCCGTGTGCCGGCGTAAAGACGGCGTCAGTTGCTGCACACACCGTGGAATGAACGTTCTTCTTAAGGTGGGGAGTCGTGGGTAAGAGACGGGCTGAACTTCGTTCCGAGATGCGTCGAATCCTGACTAACCTCGACCGGCGATGGATAGCCGCGGCGAGTCACGATCTTTCTCGGGAGCTTGCGGTGCTGCTCGATACCCGGATCGAACGTCCGATCGAGCATGTGTTGGTGTGGGCGGCGTTCTTCCCCGGTGAGGTCGATCTGTCGCTGTTCGTCGAGGGGCAGTTCGGCCGTCGCGAGGTCTATATGCCTCGAACTTCCCCCGATCGCACCATGGAGTTTATCAAGGTCGACCCAGGGTGGCTCGCCGAAGCGGAGCGGAGCGGGTTTGGCATCCCCGAGCCCCGTCGGGACGAGGGCCGGCTGTTCGATGTTAGAGATGCATCCCAAACCGCGGTAATCGTGCCGGGTCTCGCGTTCGACCGCGCGGGAAACCGTCTCGGCCGGGGGGGTGGGTATTACGATCGGTTCCTTGGCCGCTCGATGCTCCACCTAGCTGAAAAGATCGGGGTGTGCTGGGAGCTTCAAATGGTTGAAGATGTCCCCACCGAGTCCCACGATGTCGGGATGGATTGGGTGTGCCATGAGCGCGGGTTCGTTCGAGCGATGGGGGGGCGTAGGGGATAAAGTGATGACTCGAGAGGGACAGCAGTTTCGAATCTTATGCCTCGGGGATGTTGTGGGACGCCCCGGACGCTCGGCGTTGAAGCAGCGGTTGCGCGGCTTACGCGCAACTCTCGCGGCAGATATGGTTATCGTGAACGCTGAGAACGCCTCCGGCGGGGTTGGCATCGACCCGGAGAGCGCTCGGGAGATCTCGCACGCGGGCGCGGATATCTTGACCCTCGGTGACCACACCTGGCAGCGCCGCGAGGCGGCGGGATGGCTGGAGAGCAACTCTAACCTCTGTATTCGCCCAGCTAATTACCCAACGGGCGCCCCGGGGCGGGGTGCTGTTGTCTGGACCTCGGCCGATGGCTTCCGCATCGGTGTCATGAATCTCCTCGGTCGAGTATTCATGAATTTTCCGCTGGATTGTCCGTTTCGAAAAGCGGATGAGCTGCTCGCGGGGCCGCTCGCCGATTGCGATGCGGTGGTATGTGATATCCATGCGGAAGCGACCTCGGAGAAGATGGCGCTCGCACGGTATCTTACCGGTCGGGTCGCACTCGTCTTCGGCACCCATACCCATGTTCAAACCGCGGACCACACTATTCTCGGGGAGGGCACCGCATTCATGAGCGATCTGGGTATGTGCGGACCGACCGATAGCGTCATCGGAATGGATGGCGAAACCGCGCTTCGCAGGTTCCTCACCGGGATGCCGCATGCATATAAGATCGGGCGTGGGCCGGTGGTCCTAAGCGGCTGTGTGCTGTCGGTAGCGCGGGCGTCGGGTCGTGCGGTGAGTATCGAGCCGGTTCGCGAGATAGTTGATCTCGGAGGGGGAGCCGCCGAGTAGCCCGGAAAGATTCTAAGGGGTGGCTCGGGGCAGAATTACGGAACTTCGGGAGTTACTGCCCGTACCGCCTCGAGGATCGCCTGCAGATTGAACGGTTTTTGTAGAATGCCATCAGGACGCACTCCAGCGTTGTCGCCGATCACTTTTTCCGTATCGTTAAGTGCGGAGAGCATAATCACCGGGAGATGGGCGAGAGTTGGCGAGCGTTTTAGTTCACGTAGAACCTCAACTCCACTCATGTCCGGCATCAGCATATCGAGAACAACGAGATCGGTTGCATGCGTTGCAAGGTGCTCAAGGCACTCCTGGCCACTCGGAAGAGCCTCGACTTCAAAGCCGTGAACGGCGAGACACTCCGACATGAGGAGTCGTACCACCGGATCGTCATCGACAACGAGTATCTTGGTAACCATTGGGTGCTCTTCGTTGGATGTGGCTGGCCCAGCGATCGCTCACCTGTTAGGCTTCGAAAAAACTGAGACAGCTCACCATCGTTATCGGTTGATTGCGCGTATGGCTTTACAAGGAAACACCCAAGGACGGCGCCAGTTTCTGCGGTGTGGGGCGTGTGCCCTCGGCGCTGCGGTGCTAACCGGCTGTAGAGACTCAGGTTCTGAGACCAAGCCAGCCCCGGTCCCGATTTCCCTCGGGCCTGCCGAGAGCTTCCCTCCGGGGGTTACCGTTCGAACGGTAGAGCGGCTGGCGATCGTTCGAGACAGCGCGGGGTTCGGTGCGCTCAGTCTACGGTGCACCCACCAGGAATGCCTGGTGTCCTATACGTCTACCTCCACTCCGATCGAGTGCCCGTGTCACGGCGCGGTTTTTTCCCCAGAGGGAGAACTTATCAGCGGCCCCGCCCCGACCGATCTCCCGTGGTTTGAGGTCAAGGTCGATGGGCAGGGAACCCTTCACGTCCTCATCGGCTCTCCTGTCGCGCGGGGTTGGCGCTATCCGTGGAACAGTGCGGGAGGCTCCGCGCCCGCTCTCTCGACGAACAGCCCGAGTTCAGTCGTTTCGGATGATACGACGTGTAAAGCCGTGACGGCGTTGAAACGAGTGGGCGGCGAGAAGGGGCTCGACGCTCCGGGCCCCGCTATCGGGATCGGAGAGTGAAACACTCAGCGCTCGAGACTCGGGCTAGGCGTGCAGCACCTCTTTCACCGCTCGACCGAGGGAAACGATGTCGAACGGCTTCGGTATAACCGGGGTATCCGCATCGACTCCCTCCGGGGAGTAGCCGTATCCGGTCATCATAAGCCACTGCGTTGTTCGGCCTGATTCCTTGATCGAGGCGATAACCTCGGAGCCGTTCATTCGCGGCATAATCATATCAAGGAGGATGAGATCGAATTCCCGCTCGTGAAACCGCTCAAGCGCTTCCGCTCCATTCGCGCAGCTGACCACGTCGTACCCAAGTTTCTCAAGCATCGTTGCGACGAGCTCGCGTACCTGCTTCTCGTCCTCGACGACGAGGATCGTTTCGCGTCCTGCGCTCCGCAGGCCCTCGATCGAAGGCAGCTCGTTCGACCCCGCACTCGCTGAAACCGGAGCGGCATCGGTCGCCACGATCGCCCGCAACGGGAGATACAAGGTAATCGTCGTGCCCTTCTCCGGATGGCTCTCGGCAGCGAGGAACCCATCATGCGCGCGGATAATCGAGTACACGATCGAGAGGCCGAGTCCTGAGTTCCCTTTCGAACGCTTCGTCGAGAAGAGCGGATCGAATGCTCGCGCAAGCGTTTCAGGACTCATTCCGAAACCGGTATCTTTTACCCTAATCCGGGCGAAGTCGCCGGGGCGTGCGCCAACGAAGAGATCAGAAACGTCGGCGTCGAGGGTTTCGGTCGCGAGACTGAGTTCGATCGTTCCGGTCTTTCCGTTGTATGCATCGCGGGCATTGAGCACGATGTTGGTGATCGCTTGAGCGAGAAGATTCGGATCGCACTCGACCGCGATCCCCTCGGGCGCAGGGGAGAATGTTAGGGTGTAGTTCTCGCCGACGATATTGTGCAGCAACTCTACCCGCGCACCGACGACTTTATTGAGGTCATGGTCAGCCATGAGGTTCGGACCCTCTTCGGAGAGTGCACGCAATTGCCGAACGAGAGCCCCCGCGTGAGCGGCAGCGGACACAATCTCGTCGAGCGCCTCGATGGCGGCGGTGTGCTCCCCGGAGGCCCGCGCGAAGCTCGCGCGACCGATAATTGTGGTGAGTGAATTGTTGAATGCGTGGGCTATGCCACCGACTAAGTCGCCGAGAGACCCCAGTCGTTGAGCCTGAAGAAGGTGCGCCTCTACCGTACGACGATCGGTGATATCCTTTAACGTGATGATCGCACAATCTGGGCCGGCGCTCATCGCGCTCTCCTCGAGTTGATCGGCGGGCATCGCGGCTACTTCGAAAAATCTGAATGTGCCGGCGTTGTTTATCTTAAACTCGGTGACCCGCGGACCTCGATCGAGCGATTCCTCGACGAGCTTCCCAATGTGAACTACCAACTCGCTCTGGAGCCCCACCGAGTCGATCTTCTTACCGATAACCTCAGTGCTTCTCATCCCCCCAAGTTTTGCGAAGCGGCGGTTGATGAAGGTGATGGTGCCGTCACGGTTGAGCGAGCAGATCCCCCGGTCGGGTGATATCCCGGGGGTTTGCGCCGCTTCTCCTTCTCCACTCGGCGTTGCAGGAGCCGCTTGGCTGAGAGACGTGGAGCTACTGACTGGAATGAAGTCATCTGACTCATTTCGCCGCCAGTAATCGCTTGAGAGACCTGAAAACGTTCGATTCGCTGGGGAAGCCCCTAAGCGGAACCACTCCTGAAAATCGCGGACCAAGATATCGCCGAGACGCATCGCGACGATCGCTGGAAAGGCGACACCGAAGAGGAACATCTTCCCTGTCCACCACAGATGCTCGTTCACCGTGCCGGCGGCGAAAACGGTGGGCTCGAATGCCGCGATACCGCTCCACATCGCTGTGAGGGCAACGAGGGTGATCACATGAACGAGAAGATGGGGAGCTGAGGGGACGCGGGGGCGTTGCGCCAACGTCGCCCAAATCGTCGGGTTGAGCAGCAGGGCTCCAGCCACGAGGGAGAGCGCCATCTCGAGGAGGGGTGCCATCACCGCAGCCGCGCTCGCGGCACCGCTTGTCCACCCGCCCGCGATAAGTCCGAATGCCGCGACCCAACCGGCGGCTACCACGACGAACTGGGGGAGCCGGGGGAGCCTCTGACTTGCGTAGCCGATGGCGAGCGAGAAGAGGAAAAGTCGAGCGCACTCGAACGACATTCCCTGCCAGAATATCGTGGGGGTGAGCGCCACAGTCGACGCGATCACAGCCCCCGGAACACCGATTGCTCCCGCGCTTAGGAAAAGGAAGAGCGAGCCGATCGAGAGAGATGGGGGTCCACCGAGGGAGTTTATCCCGAGGTTAAGGGCGAGTCCCAGAACCCCGAGGACGAGCGCGTTCAGTATACGCGGGTCTATTCGCTTCATCGCTTTAACGCTCCCCGAAAGAATCTCAGCTATTCAACTCCTCTTTTCGGAGGTTAAGGGAGAAAACCAAAGGAAAATCAGACCCTACGGTTACCTCAGGGCTGGGGGGTACTGATCGCTCCCTTTTTAAACGCCGTTCTTGTTTTGGATACGATGAGGAAAGTCGCCATTCGGTGCGCCCTTTCTCATCGAACTGCTCCGTTTAACTATCGAAATTAGCCAGGGCGTTGATTCGATTAGCGGGCGGGGGATATATCGAATGACGTTTGGGGTGAACGGTGCCGAAGTTTTTAGAGCCGTAAGCCGAGCTAGTGAATCAAAGAGTGAGCGGTTTTAGGGTATAGGCGCCCCCGGGTCCCTATGCTATATCCGCGAGATAGGGAAAGTTTCGGCTCGTTTCGGTCGTTTAACGGTTGTGAGCCTCCAGCACGACACCGCTCGCCTCTCGGGGTAGAGGGGGTGCCCGTTGAGGCTGTTTTTTGATTGGGAAAAATGATGCGCACACGCAACATCGCTTTAACCTCGTTTTTGGTCGCGGTTGGGATGGCAACCGTATCGAGCTCGGTGGAGGCTCAAGATATGCTTCCCGCCGATAACGGTCTCGCCACCTATCACACGATGCCGCGGTACCGTGAGAGCGAGTCCCATCCGTTTCGAGTTCTGGCGTACGTTGTTCACCCGGTGGGTTGGCTCGCTCGGGAGGTCCTTTTCCGGCCCCTCAGCTATTTCGCGAGCTCGACCGAGACCACCCGTTCGGTCATGGGATACCGGGAGCCGTTTGACTATCGTCAACCGGAGTGTTTCTCGGCTGACGATAGCACCCCGGATTGCCGCTCATTGAGCCCGTTCAACTACGACAACGCGGCTCCGGTTGCTCCGGTTGAGGAGGCCCCCGCCGCGGTCGTACAGGCGACCCCGCAGGTCTACTTCCCCAACGTAGGATTTGATTTTGACAAGCGGACCCTCAACGACCTCGGGAAGGGCCGGGTCCACGAGATCGCCCGCACCTTGCAGAGCTCTTCAGCGGTGAAGGTCGTTCTCCAGGGCCACACCGATTATGTCGGTACCGATGCGTACAACGAGAAGCTCGGGCTCGATCGCGCCGAGGCGGTGCGGTCTGAGCTGGTGGCGCTTGGTGTCTCAGCTGACCGTCTCTCGACGGTAACCTTCGGGGAGTCGCAGCCGATCTTCTCGGAGCAGGAGGATTGGGCGCGTGCGGTGAACCGCCGGGTTGAGGTTCAGGTGGGAGAGGCGACCTCCGCCCCCGCGAACTAGACGATCGGAGTAATTCCGATTGGAAAGGCGGCCCTCGTGGCCGCTTTTTTTATGCCCCAAACCCGCGAGGTCTGAATTGTCGTATGGCGCTGACTTTAGCCGCGGAGTCTCCCTGCTTGAAGGGGGTCTCTCCCGATTGGGGTGTGTCGCCCTGCGGCGGCCGTGCCGTCGCTCAGCGGGACTCTTCCGTCGCTCGAACCGCGGGCATGCTTGGTGAGATGTCGATCGGTTGTCCGGGCGCTGGTGCAGGGGATTTAAGCCCGAGCCATTCGAGCGCGAGCTGCACCGTCGAGCGTTTGCGTTGCTGTAGATTGATCAGCTGACGCACCGTCTGAGTCTCAGCGAGCAACAGCAGCTGATCGCGCTCGTTCTTCTCCTCGAGCTTCTCGATGCGGCTCCGGAGCCAATCCCGCTCCCCTTTGATGCTCTTAATCTCCTCCTCGCGGATGTCGAGAAGTTTTTCCTGAAGCGCGAGTATATTCTGAAGTTTCGTAACCTCCCGTTCGAGCTTCTCGATCGCCTCCCCCCGGCTTTCCATCCCTCCAGCGCCGCTCTGCTGAGGTGATGCTGGGATTTCAGGGGTTCTCTCGACTGCGATCCGGGGCTCACCAGTGATCGGTGCGCGCACCACCGTCGCTGCGGTCTTTGTTGGGGGGGGCATTTCGTGTGCGTTCGGCTGAGTAGCGGTGAGGGGGGCCGTTCGCTCTAACTCTTGGGTCTTCTCAGGCGTGGCGGTGAGCGGGGCGTGCGGGGAGGGAGAGCTCGCTGATTGCGGGGGGGTGAAGGGGGACGATGACGGTTTCGGACGATTACTCGCCGCTGGCTTTAGTCCAAAGAGGTTTTCGATCTCCGACTTCGAGAAGAGCCGCAAGCCATCTGAGTCGGTCTCAATTTGAAAATATCCCGCCTCGGCGAAGCGCCGTAACGTTGAGGCGGAAACCCCCGCAAACGCACACGCCTCGCTCTCGCCGATATAGTCTTGGAACCCCATAAGTACTCCCGCGCAATTGACCGCTTCTTACTTTAAACGGTTAAAGTAAAACTGGCTAGAGTAACGTTGCTTCCGTTTTGCCTGAAAAGCGGGGAGGAAAGGGGTGCCAGCGGCACCCGAAAATCGCCGCCTTTTTGAGGTGTTGGATTATTGAGCACCGCGTCACCGCAGCGCCGCGGTTCCCGTGCAGCCCCCCTTACGGTGTTTTTCGCTCCTCGGGGAGCGCCCCCTGAAGCCGCTGAATCGCCTCGCCGAGGGAGATCCCAGCTATCAGTAGACGCTTCCGGCGCCCGGTCGCCCCCCGCGCGAGGGTGACCTGACCTTTCGTCACCCCGAGCACCTCCGCCACAAATCGCACGGTGTGTTCATTGGCTGCTCCGTCGACCGGAGGAGCGGTGATGCCGATCTTAAGCCGACCGGCGTGAAGCCCTATGATACGGTTGGAGCTCGCCCGCGGAGCAACGAGCACCTCGAGCGCTAGCGTGCCCGGGGTGGGCGCGCTGAGACACGGTAGGGGGAGGGGGCTATTAGGAACGGATGAGCTCACGGATCTCAAGGACACTTGTGGAGCCGGGCTTACCGACCGAGATACCGCCGATAACCACCGCGCGTGCTCCGTTGGGGGCGTTCTCCCGAATCTGCACCGCGCGAGCCGCTACCTCGATCTCGTCATCGTGGGTGTTCGTCGGTTCACACGAGATCGGTATGATCCCCCAATAAAGGCTCATTCGCCGCAGGGTCGACTCGTTCTTTGAAGCCCCGTACAATGGTTGTTGCGGCCGATACTTGGCGACGAGCCGCGCCGTCGTGCCGGTTTCGGTGCAGGCGATGATCACCGCGGCATTCACCTTTATCGCCGCAGCCGAGGCCGCGTATGCCACAGCGTCGGGCACCGTCGCCCGGTCTGAGTCCCGAAGACGGAGACGATACTCCTCAAACGCAAAACTTTGCTCCGCCGCTTGGGCGACCCGGCTCAGGTAGCGCACCGCACCTACCGGATGCTCGCCGATAGCTGTCTCCTCAGAGAGCATGACCGCATCGGCGCCGCTCATAACCGCGGTGGCGATATCCGATACCTCGGCGCGGGTAGGACGGGTCGAGCTGATCATCGAGTGAAGCATCTGAGTCGCAACGATGACCGGAATACCTCGATAGTTCGCGTGTTCGATGAGCCGTTTCTGGAGCATCGGGAGCTGCTCCAGGGGGAGCTCTAAGCCGAGATCTCCCCGCGCTACCATCACCCCGTCGGAGACATCCATAATCTCGAAGATGTTCTCGAGAGCGGCTTTACGCTCGATCTTCGCTATAATCTTCAGCTCTTTGTTGACCCGCTTTCCGACCTCGCGGAGTGCTAAGATATCCTTCGCATTTTGAACGAACGATACCGCGACGTAGTCAACGTCGTGTTTGAGCGCCCACTCGACATCTTTGAGATCCTTCTCGGTCGCAGCAGGAAGATCGATTGAGCTATCGGGAAAAGCGATACCCACCCGTGAGCGGAGCCGCCCACCCTTTACCACTCGGCACCGGACCTCGGTGCCGCTCACCGCTTCAGCGCGCAGTTCGATGATGCCGTCGGCGAGAAGCACCATCTGTCCCGGCTGCATGACTGAGGTGGGATCAAGTCCCTCGACGAAGATCTGTGTTGCGGTCGAGAGCTCCTTCTTCGCCGGGAAGAGCTCGAGGGTGCCACCGTCAGGGATATGCACATAGTCACCCTCGACCGGGGTGATCCTGATCTTCGGGCCGGAGAGATCCTGCAGGACCGCAACCGGGATGTGCATCTCGCTTGAGACGGAGCGGATCGTCTTTAATACCTCGGTATGCTCCTCAGCTGATCCGTGGGAGAAGTTGAGCCGAAACACGTTCGCTCCCGCCGAGATTATCTCCCGAATGCGCTCCGCCGAGCGTGAGGCGGGGCCGATCGTCGCGATGATCTTCGTTTTTCGGTAGTGGCTGTTCGGCTGAAAGTTGAGGATCTGTTGAAGCTTCGATTCCATGGTCCTAAAGCGATTTAATTTCGTTGGTGGCGTTATAGCACGGTGCCCGAGGAGGGGAACTCCCCCCAGGCGCCGGGCAACACAGCCCCGCACCGTCTTCATCGAACGATCGCGGGTATTTCTTAAGCGGTGCGCCGAATCGGGGAGTCCCAGTTAAAACGCCGGCTCACCGTGATAGGAAACTGTGGTCGTGGGCGACCTGCAGGGCGCGAAGCACCTGTTCCTCCGTTGCGGCATTGTGCTCAACGAGGAGCATAAGCTCTTCAGCGAGGCTCGTAACCTGGAGACACGGCGCATCGGTTGAGAACGTGTACTTTATACCGAACTCATCGAGGGTGTTGATAACCCTGCCGTACTCCGCGATGTCCTTGACCGCACCGGTGAGCAAATTCGATTTTACACACAGCTCACAGACGATACCCCGCTCCTGCATGAGCTTCAGTCCACGGTCGTCTTTGTTATCCCAATACCCCCGAAACGCGACGATCGGGTGGGCGACCCGCTGGGGCTCGAGCGCCTCGACCGTTGCGACGAAGGTATCGAGCGAGACGTGGGGTGTTTCACCCACGTGTACCGTGCGGCCTAAATTCCCACCGACCGCATTGAACACGGTCTTCATCTCTTGGCGCTGCTTCGGGGTCGCGAGAGCGTTTACCGATTCGGGGCCAGCGAGATCGATTCCGATAATCTTCTTCGAGCGGGACTGCCACTCGTTCGCCTTCTCCGCCAAAATCATATTCGCTTCGAACGTCATGTCTCGCCCAAAGCAGAAGAGGAGACCCGCTTCCATCCTCCCTTTGAAGCCGATCTCGACATCCTCGATCGCAGCGCACGCCGATTTGATAACGCGGTCGACATCGTAGAGTCCGGCGTGGCTCCCCTTTAAGAACACCGCGCCGGTTCGCTTCAGCGGATTAAAGCGGAGCTCCATCCGGCCGATCGAGAAGAGCGGCTCGGGAGATCCGCCCTCCCCCCCCGGGCCCATCTCCACCATCCCCCCCGTTCGGTAGGCGCGGTGAAGGGCGATGATGATGCTTTCTCGCACCGCCGTCGGACCCGATTGGATGAGCTCGATTTTGTCGTACACCTCGAGGTACGAATCGAGGTCCTTCACCTTGTTCTCTTGAATCTTCACGATGTTGAGGAAGTCCTCGTATCCGGTGCCCATCCCCCGGATACCCCGCTCGATCGCTATCTCCCACAACCGATAGAGCGGCACCGAGCCACCGAGATGCACGTGGATCTCGGTCACCGTTTTCGGCCATTTGATCGAACGCGCTAAACCTACGTTTTGTTTTGTCATCGTATCCCTTGGTACGCCCCAACTTTTGGTGAGTATATCGACCTCGCCCCACGTTCGCCAAGGCGGGGCGGACGAGATTTTCTTGACTTTACAGCTCACCGTGGGATGAGAGTAAGTACTTGTAGTTGCCGGGGTTATCCTTGGGGTCGGTGAATTTCCCTCGAAAAGAGGGGGTTAATTTACGGAACTTACCCCGGGGGAGCCTCATCATATTGTCGAAACGTGGGGCTCGCTTTGCGCCCCGATACCGGGTCAAGCGGTGAGCTTCGGTCCCGGGTTTTAAATCAACGGAATAGAACCGTCACCGGATAGAGAACTGCCCATGGCGCCCTCATCGAACTCAGACACAGCTGCCCTTGCCGATAAAAAGAAGGGCAAATATTTCACCAAGGTCGTCAAGTTCGGGAAAGAGAACCTGACCCTCTATAGCCTCGATGGGAACACCTGGTCATCAAGGCGTCAGGAGCTCACCGACATAGCGAATCGCCACGAGCGGGAGCGCCTAAAGTCGATCCAAGCGATAGGTGAGGGCCCGGAGGGTGAGAAGGGGCCAGAGGAAGAGGGCGAGGAGAAGGAGAGCGAGGAGCAGGAAGAGAAGGAGGAGGTCGAAGACGATCTCGATGCTTCCGCAGATCTGGGGGATCTCGACGAGGATGAGGAGCTGCTCCTCGATGATGACGAGGAGGACGAGAAACCGAAAAAGAAGGGTGCGAAGAGCGCCAAGAGCTCTCCCCCTCCGGCTTCGAAGATAAAAGCGAAGAGTGCTCCAAAAACTCCCGCCAAAGCGGCGAAGGCGAGTACCTCTAAAGAGCCCCCGAAAAAGAAGCCCGCAAAGGGCAAGAAGTAAGCGTCTCCTTGCGTGGAGAGCTCCGCTGCGCCGTTCACCGCTGTGGTGCGCGTTTAGCCGAAGATCCACCAATTTATAACGGCGAGCGCGCCGATCGCACCGCACAACCCCATGATGAATTCCGGGGTGATGAGGGAGGCGAGATCGGTGGGAGGTGCGAGGAGCTCCATCGGTGAAGGGGTGCCGTCCCTCATCCTTTCCCGCATCTGCCGTCCTATCGGTACGTTATTCGGATGTTCAGTAAATCGGGGAGGTGCCGCGACCGCTGCCCCCGTTGGGGGTGCTGCCCTCGGTCCCACCGAGGCTTTCTCAGCCATCGGTGGCGGCGGCGCCGCCGGTTGCTGAGCGAGCGGGGTGGTCACCTCCGCAGCGGCGCTTATCGGCGGCTCTCCGAAATCGATCGGCTCCGGTTCGACGAGGCTTTCTTTAAGCGGGGGCAGGTCCTCAGCGGGAAGAAGCTCGAGAACGAGTTCTTCCCCCCTCGCTGCCTCCTCGAACCTCTCCGGGGTGCTCACGGCGGGATTTATCGGTGGAGGCGCCGTTTCCACGAAGAAGTCGAGAGTAGCGCCGAGCGGCTCGCTTTGAGTGCTCGGCTCTCTCTGGGGTGAATCTTTCGGTACATCGAGTTGAAAATCGAGCTCGTCCGACTCCTCCGCTCCCTTTGGGCGGACGATCGTAACCGTTGCCCCAGCGGCGGAGAGAACCCCGTGGAGCGCGTCGAGTTCGGCTTCGTTCGATGAGGTAAAGAGGGTAAACGGTAGGGCTTGGAGCACCGTTTGAGCCTCGGAGACGCTTAAACCGATCTCGCCAAGGAGCGCTCCCTTTACCCGCCGCAGAGCCTCCGGAGAGTCCTCGGCGATCCCCTCAAGTACGAGTTTAAATTCCTCTGTTCTCATGACACTACTGATCTAAATACACCACCGGTGCAACCGGCCTTAAAAATTCCCGATATAGATTTAGCGGTGCGGGCTCTGCTCCCGCGTGTAGAACCCGCCTCCTCTCTTATCGAGAGTTTCGGCAAAGGGTTTGAGCACAATTCGCGGCGACTGGGTAACCGATTGATAACGATGGAAATTAAACGAAGCGATGATTTCGAGAGCGGCGTCCTCCTCGCTCTCTTGGCGATGCGCACGAAAGGGCTTGAACGGGGTCGATTCGTCGAGCTTGTGAAAGAGAGCGGGGGAGTTGGACAGCTCACCCCAGCTGATCTCGCGGGAGCCGGATTCCGCGAGATCAGTGCTCAATTCGATTCCCCCGAGATACGGGCTCAGCTGCGCGCGGATCTCGCGCGGTGGCGTCGTGACGGCATCGAGGCGATACCCCTCGATACACCCCGATACCCCGAGCTCCTCGGCCCGATAAGCGATCCCCCCCTCCTGCTCTTTGCGCTCGGGGAGATCGAGAGTGGGATCTTTGAGAAACCCTCGATCGGGATCGTCGGATCGCGGCGGGGGGATGCGCTCGGGTGCTCGTTTGCAGGAGAGGTCGCGGCGGAGTTCGCTCGGCGGGGAGGATGCGTGGTGAGTGGGCTCGCGGTCGGAATCGATGGGGCAGCGCATCGGGGCGCCCTTGCAGGATGTGAGTATGCGAGCACTATAGCGGTGTTGGGGGCGGGATTTTACTCTATTTACCCCGCGATGCACCGTGCGCTCGCTCGGGAGATCGCTTCCGGTGGGGGGCTTCTCGTGAGCCAATTTGAGCCGGAGGCGAAACCGTTCCCGGCGAATTTCCTCAATCGCAACCGAGTCATCGCCGGTCTCTCGCTTGGAGTACTCGTAGTGGAAGCGGCCGCCCGCAGCGGCGCGCTCGTCACCGCGCGGTGCGCCCTCGACTCCGGTCGGGAGCTCCTCGTTGTCCCCGGGGGGATCCGCGACCCACTCTTCGAGGGATCGCACAAGCTTCTGCGTGATGGGGCGGTTCCGATCACCGCGTGCGCCGATCTCTTCGAGAGTTTTCCCGTTTCGCTGCCGCCGGTTGGCGAGCCCCGGTCGTCAGCGCCGCTTACCCCGGGGCAGCTCAAGGTGCGGGAGTTCCTCCGTTCCGGTGCGCCGGTGTCGGTTACAGAGCTTTTTCGCACCGTGGGAGGAGAGATTCACACCGAGATCCTCGCCCTTGAGCTTTGCGGAGCGGTGGTACGGCTCCCGGGTGACCTTATCCAGTGGGTGGGGGAGGGGAGCTAAAAACCCCTGAAAAACGGTGATTTCTCGGGCGCTTGAAATTCCTCGACACTTCGGACATCATACCGGCGAAGTTTCGGCCCGGTAAGGGACCACACCTCACTCAATAGCGAGGCGCTGTATCGTACGAATACTGTATCTTACGAATACTGTATCTTACGAATACTGTATCGTACGGATAGGGCGCCCAGATATCTGGTGAATCGGCCGATCTTCTATTTCTCCTCTGGTGGGCGTAGCTCAGCTGGTAGAGCACTGGTTTGTGGCACCAGTGGTCGCGGGTTCAAATCCCGTCGCCCACCCCATTGTTCTCCTATTCGAACTTGGCTGCGCCAAGATTCGAATGACGGGTTAGGGATGCTCGCTAGAGACCATTCGCTCTCCCACGCGGCGCTTTCGCTCAGAGGCGTTTCGGTGTCGTGCTCTACATCTAAAAAAGTAAGATGCCGAAGCGAGTTCACCTCGTGACTCGCTCCGGCTACGGGCGCACGTGACTAAAACTGATATCCGACGCCGACCAGGAGGGAAAGATTCTCGTAATCCACGGAGTAAGAACCGTTGTCATTGCTCAGATCTGGGTCTGATGCGGACATGAATCGCCCCTCCCCGTACAATCGCCAGCTTTCATTCAGCGGAACCTCTGCTCCGATGATCGCTTGCCAAGCGAAGACCTGGTCTTCGAGGTCTTTTTGGTCTGATATTCCCACCAACTCAACGTCGGAATCGATCTCTTGCAGAAAACCGAGTCCTAATCCGACGTACGGCGACCAATTGCTCGCAAAATCAAAGTAGTAGTAGCCATTCGCCATAATAGCTACCGATGCCAGATCGCCCCCATCGGCTACCCTCGCACCTGCAGGGTCCTCAATCTTGTCGATGTCGTTGCTCCGATAGGCGTATTCAAGGTCGGCGGAAAAATTCCTGCTAAAACGGTACCCCGCAGCCATTCCGACGATCGCTCCGGTAGCTAAACTCGCGTTGCCCGAGGGAAAGGAGGCTGAACTGCTCCCATCAAAGTCCGAATCGAGGGTAAAATTCAAACCGCCGTGCAGTTTCACAACCGGCCCCTCGTACTCGATATTATCTGCAACCGCTTGTCCGGCTGTCCCCACGAGCGTGAGTAACCCCGCCAAAAAGCCTAGGTGCATAACTCTCGTTAAACAATTTCGAATTCTCATTCTCTATAAATCTCCCATTGAAAAGAACGATTTTGACTTAACAGACGAAATTGTAGGCACTATTTTTCGCGCTAACCATTTGAAAATGCATCAGTGGAAAATCAAATGCATCGGTGGCGATGAGCATGCACGAATGGTAATCTTTCTGCATGAGTGAAGCGAGGAGACATACGAGAAGTTGGTTTGACTCAAACGCAGTATCTGTGGAGAGATATTTTCTATTCAGCTCACTCGCGCTCATTTTAGTTTTTGCGTGGATGGAGCCGGCGGGGGCCGCGGGGCTCGGATTCGGGAAAGGGCTCATTTTCTGGACCATTCAGATCTCCATCCTCATACCCCTCCTGATTGCTACGCAGCATCTTGCCGCTAACCACCTTGTTCTCCGTATTCCGCAAGCCCCTTGGATACAGACAGCGATATCGGGTGTCGTGGCGGCTCTCCTATTTGTACCGATCGCGTACTTTCTTGATGTGCTTTTCGCCGTTCCTGAGGAGGAATCATCGACCGGGATCTTAGCTGGCCTCCTTGACGAGGCCGCTGGTGTACTTGTACCGGTTACCGTTACCTGGCTAGCTCTCAACGCACCGTGGATTTTCCAGTTAGACTTTTCAAGGAGGCGCTCTGAAATCACCCCTGGTCAGT
>JBJOHD010000089.1:0-9928 GCA_046047875.1 Pseudomonadota bacterium
CAAAGCGAAATCGTTATGGAAGGTCACACAAGTCCCTTAAATATTCTAAAGCAGTGGGTCTTTTGGGGAGTTCATCTCGCCTGTCTGCTCGCCATCTGGGCGGGGGTCAGCTGGTTCGCCGTCGCGGTGTGCCTCTTCCTCTACGTTATCCGGATGTTTGCGATCACCGGGGGATACCACCGCTACTTCTCGCATCGCTCGTACAAAACGAGCCGGGTATTCCAGTTCCTCCTCGCTTTTCTCGGGTGCTCTTCGGCGCAGAAAGGGCCGCTGTGGTGGGCATCTCACCACCGTCACCACCATCAGCACTCCGATACGGCTGAGGATATGCATGCCCCGCACATCTACGGGGTGTGGCACGCCCATGTGGGATGGGTGCTCTGCACCGAATTCGTCACCGGTCGCCCGGAGCTCATCCGCGATTTCTTAAAGTTCCCCGAGCTTCGATGGCTTGATAAGTATCACCTTATCGCACCGGTCGCCCTCGCGGTCTCGCTCTTCTATTTCGGCAACTTTCTGGCGGCGGCGTATCCGGAGCTCGGAACCAACGGTTTCCAGCTCCTCGTTTGGGGGTTCTTCGTCAGCACGACCCTGCTGTACCACGGCACATTTTTGATCAATTCCGCGGCTCATCTGATCGGCCGACGTCGTTTCAAAACATCGGATGAGAGCAAGAACAGCTTTCTCCTCGCTCTCTTGACCCTGGGTGAAGGATGGCACAATAACCATCACCGCTACCCCGGCTCCGAACGCCAGGGTTTTTACTGGTGGGAGGTCGATATCGCTCACTATATCCTTAAAGCGCTGTCGTGGTGCGGAATCGTTTGGGATCTCCGCGAACCTCCGCAGCGGATTTTCGACGAAGCGGTGGCTGCCAAGGCTTAAATCTCCTGGCGGCGTGTATCCTCGCGGTACCCCTTACACGGTTATTTTGTTAGTATCCCGCTCGGGTCTCCCCGAGAGGTCGCAGCACGTCGCGCCGATAGCCGCCGCGACGAGCTCGGTGCGGCTGCTCAGGAGTACTCTCCCCCAGAATGCGTTCCGGGGTTTAACTGGAGGTTCGATTCTTTGAGGATCTCCGATTTGGGATCGACCGTATGAACAGGTTTGCTTTAGCGCTTATCACAGTATCGCTGATAATTAGCTATCCATCCCCCGCGCTCCTCGCTCAACAATCCGCCCCCGGTTCAGCTCAAGTGGGCGAGATCGAGCTCGAAGATACCTCGCCGGTTCGGCGCAATCCCTACCAGGTGGGACAAGATAGCGCTGTCGCCTACTTTCAGGGCTTCACTCAAACCATCGAGGCGCTGAGGACAACCGGCTCCGGCTCCCTTGAGCCTCTCTCGGAAGGCGCGATAAACCACCTTGTGGGTGTATATCTTTACTGCACCGTTCGCTCCGGGGCGTGCCCGCTCGTGCTCGATGCTATCCTTGAGATCGATGTGGTCAACGCGAAAAACGGAGAGGCGCAGGCCTGCCCGAACATGGAGCGATTCTGGAAAGCTTGGGTTCGAAGCGACATGGAAAAACGGCAAAATTTCTTGGTACGAACCGCTCATATGAACACCACGAGCGAATTCACCCGCAACAAGCGCCCCCGTTACCTCAAATGCCGCGAAACCGTTCAGGTGGAGATCGGTAAAGGGGGGGATTCAAAAACGTTCTTCGCTTCCCGTTATGAGACGGGGTCGGGCCCCGATGAACAGGTCCGTAAGCTTGCGGCGTTTCTCACCGAGCTCAAAGCAAAGGTGCCGAACACTGTCGAAGCGGCGGAGCGTGAAAGCTAGGAAATAGAACGACTATGAGTCCCGCGACGATCCGCGCCCCCCATCCCGAAAGCATGAGCCAGAGCCCCCTCTTCTTCGAGGTTGCCTGGGAAGTCTGCAATCAGATCGGCGGTATCTACACCGTCATTCGCACAAAAGTGCCGGCGATGCTCACCCGGTGGCAGGATCGATATTTCCTCGTGGGCCCCTATAACGCCCAAGCCGCTGCGGTCGAATTCGAGGAGACCCCGCCGCCGGCGATCCTCGCGCCGACCGTCGAGCGGCTGAAGTCTATCGGGATCATCGCGCACACCGGTCGGTGGCTTATCACCGGACGTCCGAACGTCATCTTACTCGACACCCGCGGAGTCGACCTCGGCAAAGCCAAATATCTGCTCTGGAAAGATCACGGGGTAAGTCTTCCGGAGCACGATGGCGAATTGAACGAAACCGTCGCTTTCGGGTTCGGGACCTTCGAATTCTTCCAGGAGCTGCTTCAGTCGCCGAATCAGCGGCCGGTCGTCGCACACTTTCATGAATGGATGGCGGGTGTCGCGATTCCGCGGATAGCTCATAGCCGTCTTAGGATGAGCACGATATTCACAACCCATGCCACCCTGCTCGGGCGATATATCGCAAGCGATAGCCCCAACTTTTACCGTGAGCTTGCGCACATCGATCCGGACAAGACCGCCACCCACTATAATATACACCCCCGCTTCGGCCTAGAGCGGCTTGCTGCCCGGTGTGCGACAGTATTCTCCACTATCAGCGAGGTCACCGCCCGAGAAACCGAGCAATTCCTCGGCCGCTCACCGGAATTTATCTTACCGAACGGTTTGAATATTCAGCGCTTCACCGCGCTTCATGAGTTTCAAAACCTCCATCTCAAATTCAAGGAAAAGATCCATGAATTCACGATGGGGCACTTCTTCCAGAGCTACACCTTCGATCTCGACCGCACTATCTACCTCTTCACGAGCGGAAGATACGAGTACCGAAACAAGGGCATGGATGTTTTCATCGAGTCGCTCTACCGCTTAAATCTGATGCTCAAGGAGATCCCCCACCCTCCGACGGTCGTGGCGTTTATCATCACTCGGGGAGCGACCCGCAACATCAACGTCGCCGCCTTGCAAAGCCACCTTATGTTCGAAGACCTCAAGAAGATCTGCAATGAGGTAGAGACGAACATGGGTCAGCGTCTGCTTTCTGCGGTGGTCCGGGGACATCTCCCCTCTTACGAAGAGCTCCTCCCCGATGAATTCGAAACCCGGATGAAACGGGCGATGCATACGATGAAGACCAATCGGCTCCCGCCGATCGTCACCCACGAGGTCGTTGACGACACCCACGACCCGATTCTGAAGCACCTACGCCATCGCCGGCTGTTTAACTCTCCGAGCGACCCGGTAAAAGTAGTCTTCCATCCCGACTTCATGACGGCAACGAGTCCCCTTTTCGGCCTCGACTACGACCAGTTCGTTCGGGGATGTCATTTGGGTGTTTTCCCGAGTGCGTATGAGCCGTGGGGCTACACTCCGCTGGAATGTATCGCTCTCGGCTTACCCGCAGTGACGACCGATCTGAGCGGTTTCGGAACGTTCGTGCGACGACATGTGCCCGATGTGACCGATCGGGGGATCTTTGTACTCGATCGCTCGACGAAGCACGCGGGCGAGAGCATTAACTCCCTCGCTGAGTTCCTCCTCCGGTTCGTACAACTGACCCGTCGAGAGCGGATCGAGCTCCGTAACCGCGCCGAACGGCTCGCCGATATGTTCGATTGGGCTCTCCTCTCGAACCATTACCACGCTGCAGCCGAGGAAGCGCTGAACCGACTCCCCCCCCCATAAATACATCTGAATCGAGAACCTCCCCGGATTCGCGGGAGAAAAAAAATGAGTCCGCAGCAAGCCCATCCTTCAGCTGTAAGATTAACAACTTAGCTGAACCGATGAGCCGAAGACGCAGAGCAAGAAGCCCCGCGAGTAGAAGCAAAATACCGGCCAACCCGATAGGAGGTTGAATCACAACACGTCACCGATGTTGTGGTGCCGTTGCCGGGGGGCAGCGTGGTCAGGCAGGTTCAGTCGGCAGAATGAAAATGGGGGGGAAGGTGTCGGCGGAGTTAAAGATAATATCATTCACTATCGGAGTTTTCTGCGGTTTCTTTGTGCCGCTAGTGCTCACCTCCTAGCCAAAGTGCGGCCGGGGAGTGCAGCCTGAGGGCGGCCAAAGTGTATCGAGATACGAAGCGGGGGCGTGCGGATTTAGCTCTCGCTGTTTTGGGTGGGCACGTACGGTCCCACTCGAAACTCTTTACGCGCGGTAAAAAGGCTGAGAATAGCGATTTTCCGGATACATCTCCCCATGAACGACCCGAGGCTCACGCCATATAAAGGCTAATTTGGTTATCCCCTAAACGGGGATCCTCGCGAGTTCATTGCACCGTCGAGGACTCGAGGCTCCGATTTCCCAATCTGCGAGGAGAAGCCTCGCAACGGATCTTCCCCGATTTAATCGGACGATTTTAATTGGGGCGGCTCGACTCTTTGTGAGTACAAACGATTCCCCACCTGTCGAAGGATAGATTCGGATGCCGACACCGATGCCGCCGCCCACGGAGATCGGCAGAAAACGGCCCGTCCTCTAAGGGCAGGTCGCATACCGGTTCGGGAAACTAAACTTTTGGATAAGACGAGGTGTTCCCCGCCGTTGCGTCAACGCCGTAGGGTCTACGGGGTACCAAAAAAGAAATGGCTCCCCGGACTGGGATCGAACCAGTGACACGGTGATTAACAGTCACCTGCTCTACCAGCTGAGCTACCGGGGAAGACCGTCGAGAATTTTACGTTTTAGCCACCTGAAGTCAATAGCTTGCGTCATTTAGCCGGCCCCCCACACCTCCCCCTGTAAGGGGCTGGGAGGCTCCCTTATCGGGCGTGGTCGGTGGATCTATGGCGCAGCATCCCATTTGCGCCCCGCCTCATCCTGGGGCTCCCTAAGAAGCCTCTATAGCTTCGCAAATCGCGGGGTGGGGGATACAAAAAGTTGGGGCGCACCAGATTTGAGATAGCGCCGCTGATAAAATAAATCCAATGATAACAATGTATTATAGGGATATTAGCTCGAGATAACGCTTCTGCCAGAAAGCGCTCGGGAGAGGGTGATATCGTCTGCGTATTCAAGCTCTCCCCCCTTCGGCATCCCTTGGGCGAGTCGAGAGGTGGGGATCCCTTTCTGAGCGACAAGCCGAGCAACGTAGAGTGCGGTGGCATCTCCTTCCACCGTGGAGCTCGTCGCGAGGATAACCTCTTTGACCGCACCTCCCTCAAGCCGATGTAAGAGCTCTTGGAGCTTCATACTCTCCGGCCCCATCCCCCTTAGCGGGGCCCATAAACCGTGCAGCACATGATAGAGCCCTCGGTACTCTCCCATCCGCTCGATGGCGACAAGATCCATCGGCTTTTCAATAACGCAGATAACGGTCCCCTCGCGTTGGGGGTTCTTGCAGATCGAGCACAGCTCCCCCTCGCTTAAGTTGAAACACTGGGAGCACGCCCGCACCCCCTTCACCCCTTCACGAAGCGCATCAGCAAGCGTCTCGGCGAGTGCCCGATCGTTGTTCACGAGATGATATGCGAGACGGGTCGCCGATTTCTCGCCGATCGAGGGGAGCTTTGAGAGCTCCCGAATAAGCTTCTGCATCGCCGGAGGAAAGGACAACATCACCGCTCCCTTTAGAGTCCCGGAATATTCATGCCGCCGGTGATCTTCGACATCTGACTCTTCAGATTCTCCTGAACTTTCTGGAGCGCGTCGTTCGCCGCGACAAGCACGAGGTCTTGAAGCATCTCAACATCATCGGGATTCACACACTGCTTATCGATCGTCACCCCGGTAAGCCGGTTCTTTCCGTTGGCGGTAATCTTAACGACCCCGCCTCCAGCGCTCCCCTCAGCGGAAAACTGCTCAGCATCGCTTTGCACCTTCTGCAGCTGCTCCTGCATCTTTTGCGCCTGCTTCATAAGCGCCTGCATGTTTCCCATTCCACCCCCCGGAAAACCGGGAAATCCCTTTGCCATCGCTCCTACTCCTTCACTTTAATCGTTTCGATTTTGCTTCCTGGAAAAACTTTCTGCAGACTCTTTATCTTCGGATGATTCGAGATCTGCTCGCTCCGCAGCCGTTCCGCCTCGCTTTTGGCACTCTGCTCGTTGTGGAGCAGGCTGCCCGGCTCGGCTTGCGCGGCGGCCCCACTTGTCGCGAGAACAACCCGCCACCGCTCGCTCCCCCGCGCAAAGCCGCTTAACAATTTCTCAAGCTTCTCCTTGTTCTCAGCTTTCGCGAAATACGCGATCGAGAAATCGGGACCCCGCGCCTTCAAAACACCCGGCGTAAACGTCTCCACCGAGAGACGCTTCAACTGCTCAGCGAGCATCCGCGCCCCCTCATCGGTGGAGAACCGGACGAATCCGCCCCAATCAAGCGCCTCTCCCCCACTCTTCGGGGCATCGCCCGCCTTCACAGCGTCAGGCGAGGGAGCTCGATGTATCACCGGGGTCTCCGGTCTGTCCGTAACCGGCGCCGCCCGCACTACCCGCGCTGCTGCCGGGGTCGCCGACGCCGCTGCCATCCCGAGCTTTCCACCCTTCAATGCCTCAACTATCTCCCCGATCTCCCGCACCGGCGCTCGGGTCGCCAGCCGCACGACGAGCGCCTCCAATGCATACTTCGGAAACGAGCTCCTTAATGCGTGATCCGCGCCGCTCCGAGCGAGCTCTGCGAGATCTTGAACATCGCTCGCTGATACCCCCTCAACCTGCCGGCGGAGCTCAACCGCGTCATCGGAGGAGACCCCGAGCCGCTCGAGCCCCTTCTCTCCACCGAACCGCGCCACCACAAGCTCTCGCCAGTGCGAGGCGAATTCCTTCAAAAAGAGCGCCGGATCGATGCCGCGCGCAAAAGCGATCCCGATCGCCTCGATAGCTTTCGGAGCATCGTGGGAAAAGATCGCTTGCGATAGGGTGAAAAGAAGGCTCCGCTCAACCACACCCAATATCTTCCCCGCCTCGACCGCGGTCACCTCGCCATCACAGAACGAGCACACCCGATCGAGAAGAGATTGCGAATCGCGCATCGACCCGTCTGAAAAGCGCGCGATCATCCGAAAAACCTCCGGCTCGATCTTCACCTTCTCTTGAGATGCGATGTGCTTGAGCTGCCGCTCGATATCTTCTCCCGGCAACGCCCTAAAGTCGTGCCGCTGGCAGCGGGAAATGACCGTCTCAGGAATCTTATGCACCTCGGTCGTCGCGAGGATGAATACGGTGTTCGGCGGCGGCTCTTCGAGGCTCTTCAGCAAGGCGTTAAACGCCGAGCCGCTGAACATATGAACCTCATCGATGATATAGATCTTGTAACGATAACCGGGAGCCGGCAAAGAACGGAACGACTCGATGAGCTCACGCACGTTATCGACGCTGTTGTGGGAGGCTCCGTCGATCTCCCGCACCGCGAGGCTCGAGCCTCGGGTTATCTCGATACAATTCGGGCACTCTAAACACGGCTCAGCGGTCGGGCCGTTTTGACAGTTGAGCGCTTTCGAAAATATCCGAGCGATCGAGGTTTTCCCGACCCCACGCGGCCCCGCAAAAAGATACGCATGCGCGACCCGATCCCGCTTTATCGAGTTCCCGAGCGTCCGGGTAACGTGCTCCTGTCCAACGACGGAGGCGAAGCTGCCGGGGCGATATTTCCGCGCAAAGACTAGATAGGACATCGAGCTCAACGCCTTTTCGGGACGAGGTCTTTCTCTCGATACGGCGCGGTCAGATTGCTTCCCGACTCCGTTGAGAACTTAAAGCGGCGGCCAAGAAACGTATCACAGAGTGATACCGTTACGGCTGCTCCCTTCCGGGCCTGACCGGGTTCACGGGTCCTCTCGCACGCGACCCAGCCGCCGCCGGAGAGTATATACCGAGTGGCTTTGAAAATACCATCGTTTCGGGTCTTTACCGGGCCCATGGGGAAGCCTGCCGCACCGCTGCCGCACCGTTCCCCACACGCCGCGGACCAGCCTCAGGAGAGCGCCGTTATATCAACACCTTAAAAGCCCCCCATCGGGGGCATAACTATTGCTCAGACCATCCGACATGGAAAAAGCTCCTATCTCCCCTCGCCTCATCGCCTCCATCGTTCACGATATCGACTCCGGCCGACCCCTCTGGGGGATGCTTCGGGTAAACGAGATCGTACCGGCCTATCATCCGCTCCACCGGGCTTTGACTGAGCGGGCCCGTCGGAATCTGTCCGAAGAGCGAGAGATAACCCCGCTCGATGAGCGGATCTTTGCGGGAAGGTGTCTGGGTGCGCTCACCGACGACGAGCGCCGAGGCGCCACGCGCGAAGCCCTCTCCGCACGAAGGTCTCCGCTCCGACCGAGCGTACCCCCTCCTCCCCGAATATTCAAAGCCCGCGGCTCGACTACAGCGAGACATTCGACTTTAACGTCTCGAACGCCGGCACCGGCACGATTCGATCGAATTCGCCCTTCGTATCCCCCCGAATTCGATCGATCACCGCCGAGAGCTGCGTCGGCTCCGCCAACATCACCCCGATCTGATAATCCCACGCGCCGTAGCTTTCGACGACGAAACAAACACACTCGAGTTCTCGACACGACTGGATAATTTTCGCTGTGAGCTCCCGGGAGGGACGTTTCACTTTCACGAGTATCACCGTCATCGAGAGCCCTACTTTGACATGATCGATGACGTATCCTAGCCCTAGGATGACCCCCTCTTTTTTTAATCGCTCGAGACGATAGCTGAGGGTCTGCTCAGGAACTTTCAAGTCACGCGATAGCAGGCGCAGGCTCGTATACTGTTTGTTGAAGAGGCTCTCGATAATTCTCTTATCGAGCTCATCCCCGTCGTAGATCTCGTCAACCGGGGCAAACGTCACCGACTCATGCACGAGCTTTTTCGGCCCGAGGAAGTTCGCCGCGAAGTAGGTTACCGAGCCGAGTACGACGAGGTCCATCTGGAAATCGAGCCCCGGAACTCCTTGGGAGAGCGAATCAACGGTATTCCGCAAATCCTCGACCCCGTGCGCCAATACCAGCACATCGAGTTGATACTCCCCCCCGAGCGCACCGACGAATTTCACCCGGGGTGCTCCCCGCAGCGCCTTCACTAACCGTTCCCGCGCTTCGGCGCCACCACTCTTCAGGGCGATGAACAACTCGAACTCCATGAGTCCGATGCGATGGAAGTTCACGAAGGGATAAAAATAACACGCCCTGCTGCGCTTGAGCTTATCGAGCGCGTAGCGGATCTTATGCTCCCGCACCCCGAGTATCTCAGCGATCTCACGAGCGGACGAATCCCCCCGAAAGGTCAGCAGCGCAAGAACATCTCTCTCCAGAGGGGATAGTTTCATCGAAAATTATCGCTATTGATCACCGCACCGACTCCAATGAGCCCGATTGTTCTATCGAACCTGCCACTGTACAAGAAAAAAAGAGCGTACCTGCCCCCTCCTCCGGGCACGTATCGACGAGAGCCTCCTATGAAGAATACTCCGGGTAACCGAGATCCTGCCGGCCTACCATCCTCTTCATCGAGCGCTCGCAGACCACGCCCGAACCAAACTCGGCGAACGGAGCTCCTACTACCCCGGAGTACGCCTCCTTCGGGGATATTCACCCGACCGACCCTCCGATTTCGAGAGGCGAAGACACCTTGGAGAGAGGAAAGGATGCGGTGCACTGAGGCCGATAGTACGGTCCAAAACTCACCGGGAACGTCGCAGTTCTCTCGGTAAGCGCCGACCATCGAACACCCCCAACTGCTCAAAATGATTACGCCTAATTCGATTATCCCTCTACTATGTTAGCCCGTAGGGTGTGGTAAACTGTCGGGGGCTCACCCGCTCCTAGTGTAAGTCAGAACCGGGTCGAGTAGTTGTGGGGCTTCATGGGGTTATTCGACAAGCTATTCAGCGCCAAGGGAGATCAAAAGCCCCCGTCTCCAAACCCTACTCCGAACGCGGGCGCGGTGCCTGAGGATTCTGCGCTTTCGAATCGCCCCCAAAAAACTCCGAAGCTCCCCGACGCCGCCATCGCAGCATCGTTGCGTTTAGAAGCGGCACCGATA
>JBJOHD010000090.1:0-7303 GCA_046047875.1 Pseudomonadota bacterium
TTATTCCCCCGACTGTTTGGTCAACGGCGCCCGTTTCGCCGAGTCGGGAGGTGAGGTTCTCCTCTATTCAGAGGGAGAGAGCGATCCCTCGTTTCCGATCGTGCGGGTGGGTACCGCTGAGGTGGCTGCCGCTCTATCGACAGCGGGGGTCATCGTCGATGCGCTCCTCGGCACGGGGCAGCGCGCCGGGCCGCACGGCTCGATAAGGACCCTCATCGAAGCGCTCAGTCACCGTTCCCCGAAGTCCCGAGTAGCTGCGATCGACATCCCCTCAGGTGTTAACGGCGAGACCGGTGCCGTATTTTTCCCAGCGGTACGGGCGGATCTCACTATTTCGATCCAGAATATGAAGCGGGGGCTCTCCCAGTATCCGGGGCGTGATCTGTGCGGTGCTTTAGAGACCGTCGTCATCGGGATAACTCCGGCCTCGGCGGTGGAGTTCCATCTTTTGGGGGAGGGGAGCAGCGTTCTTCCGTTACGGCAACCGGCGAGTCACAAAGGGGACTTTGGGCACCTCTTGGTTATCGGGGGGTCTGACGGTATGCCCGGTGCGCCCGTTCTCGCGGCGAGTGCTGGGTTACGGCTCGGCGCAGGGTGGGTATCGCTCGCCGACGCAGGCGAGCCGTCGTTCATTCCGGAGCTGCTCCGGGTGTGTCGGGGGGAAGGGGGAAGAGGTGCCTTTGGTCGAGGCGATATCCCCGCAGTGGTTTCGGTGGTGAAGCGGGCGGATGGAGTTGTTGTGGGGCCCGGTATCGGCACCGCCGAAGAGACCGGGGATTTTCTTAAGGCGATCTTAGCAGCAGCTTCGGCGGCTGAAATTCCCACGGTGATCGATGCTGACGGACTGACCCTCGTCGGCGAACGTATCGAGACAACTAACATCATCGCTGGGAAACCGGTGGTCTTAACCCCTCACCCGGGAGAGGCCGCGCGGCTTCTCGGGGTAACATCGAGCGAGGTTCAGAGCGATCGGTTTCATGCCGCGCGAGAGATGGCGAATCGCTTCGGATGTACCGTTGTTCTCAAAGGTGCCGGGACGGTGGTGTACGGAGAGGGGCGGGGCTTCGTCTGTCCGTTCGGTACCCCCTATCTCGCCGCTCCGGGAAGCGGGGATGTCTTAGCAGGATTCATCGGGGCGCTTCTTGCTCAGGGGTACCCCCCGCTTGAAGCTGCGTGTCGAGGCACGGTAATTCATGCCCGAGCGGGAGAGATGGCGCACAGACAGCGGGGGGGGTATCTCATCGCCTCCGACATCTTTCATGCGGTCGGGACGACGGTAAGGTTCGTATGAGGCTGGCACCGGTGCATCTGCATTCGCTAGACGACACCGCGCGGCTCGCCGAGATGCTCGCCGCGCGGGTGCGTGGGGGGGATACGGTGGCGCTCATCGGCGGTCTTGGGGCGGGGAAAACGACGTTCACCCGGCTTTTCGTGCGGGCGCTCGGTGGCCCAACCGAGGTGACCTCGCCGACCTACGTGCTTGAGCATGAGTACCCGATCGAGGGAAAATTTACGATTCGGCATTGGGATGTCTACCGCCTGGGGGGTATTCCACCGGAGCTCCTCGAACCGCTCAGGGGGGACGAAGTTCGGCTTATAGAATGGGCCGATAAGTTTCCGGAGCTTCTCGATCGCTCAGAGCTAGCGATCCGGTTTGAGATGGTTGACTCGAATCATCGCACCGCGCTCATAACCGGGGTGCGCGCTGCCCAATCTTGAACGGAAACGGCAAGAGCTGGTAGTCTCTCCCTCATGGGGATCGTCGTTAAGAAGTTCGGGGGAACATCGGTCGGTGATGTGAGCCGCATCAAAAATGTGGCTCGCCTTGTAGCGGATTACGCTCGTGCTCATCCGGCCGATAAGCTCGTGGTGGTGGCTTCGGCGATGGCGGGGGAGACGAACCGGCTGATCGCCCTGGCGAAGAGCTGCGTGAGTCAACCGGACCCGCGGGAGCTCGATGTGGTGTTAACCACCGGTGAGCAGGTCTCGGTTGCTCTCCTCGCCATGGCGCTCCGGGAGCTCGGATTTCCGGCGAAGAGTCTGCTGGCGAACCAAGCTCGAATCTCAACCGATCGAAACCACACAAACGCCCAGATCCGCGACATCGACGCCCGCCGCATAAGGGAGAGCCTCGAGGCTGGAGAGATACCGGTAGTCGCGGGATATCAGGGGATGACCGACGAAGGAGATCTGACGACCCTCGGGCGGGGGGGCTCAGACATCACCGCGGTGGCGATCGCGGCGGCGCTCGACAGCGCTACATGTTATATCTACACCGACGTTCAAGGGGTGTACTCGACCGATCCGCGGATCTGCCGTAACGCGAAGCTCCTCTCCCGGGTGAGCCATCAAGAGATGCTTGAGCTTTCGAGTCTCGGTGCCAAAGTGCTCCATCCCCGCTCGGTCTATTTCGCCATGCGTTATCGTGTTCCACTCGTTGTTTTATCTACGTTCGAGCCAGGTCCCGGAACCTGGATCGTGCCGGAGGAGGATCTTATGGAAAAGCCGGTCGTTACCGGAATTACCCACCGTATGGATGAGGCGAAGATCACCGTTCGTGAGATATCTGGGGGACCTGAGGCGTTAAGCCGAATCTTCTCCGCTCTGCACGACGAAGGGATATTCGTCGATATGATTAGTCAGACCGGATTTATATCTGACAAAACGCATATAAGTTTTACGGTCCCCGATGAGGTGAGTACCCGCGCCCTTGAGGTGGTGCGAACCCTTGTGCCGGAGTTGCGCGCTGGGGGGGCTTCGATCGACCGTGATATCGCCAAGATCTCTGTTGTAGGGATCGGTATGGCTCATCAGACCGGTATCGCCGCTCGGATGTTTGGGGCATTAGCAAAAGAGTCGATCGAGGTGCAGATGATCGGAACCTCGGAGATTAAGATCTCGGTGATCGTACCCCGAAAATATTGCGAACTTGCGGTGCGAGGGCTGCATGAGATTTTCCTTGAGGGGAACGACGAGATCGATGTGGCGATCGAGCGTTAGGGCTCGACCGTGGTGTTCTTCCCGCGCTGTTCTTCCCGCGCTGTTCTTCCCGCGCGGTGTTCCTGCGCTGTTCTTCCCGCCTGTTGCTCCTCACTGTTGTTTCTTCCTGTTGTTTATTCCGGCTTATTTTTTCCGTTTTTTTCCTGTTTTCTCCCACGGTTTTCTTTCTGGTGCTTTTAGCCCTCTCTAGTTGAAGGCTATGAACCGAGCGAGATGAGCCCCCTTCTTCGTTCCGATGCCTTGGACGAGGGTAAGGGCGAGCCATCGCCGCTCGGGGGGGAGAAGACTCGCCTGGAGGAGGATCTCCCCCTTTTTCTCCATAATCCGTGTGGCCATAGTATCAGATATACCAGCTATCAACTCGAGATCGTAGATCGAGGCTGTGGAGAGCTCTAACGGCTCACCGAGGGCAAGCCGGCTCTCCGCATCTCCCTCACGCAGGAGCCGCGCAACCTCGATGGGGGAGACCGATGGGGGGTGGCTCTCTGGCACAACGATCCGGTAGAGCGATACCCCGAAGATAATTAACAGAAGAATAAGGTAACGCCGACTCATGCATCCGGTTATCGGAGAAATGTTAACGGTGTTGCTGAATCTCTGTACCTATGTCGAGCTTGTTCTTAGAAACTCGTTCAGTGTTTTTCGCGAAGTCCTTTTTCGGGAAGTCCCTGAGACTTCAGAGCCACGATCTCGCGTTGATTCGGTCTCGGAGAGCAGGTCACGCAGAGTCTCTGAGACTTACCGCGGGGGGGCTGGGAGGCTTAGGGATTCCGGAGAGCGACTAAGCTTCGATATCGAGGCTCCCCGGGTCACGGCGGCGCGACGCTCGAGGGGAGTCGGCTTTGGCTGAATCTGGCTTGTCCTCTTTGGCGCGAAAGACCCCCTCGGGCCGCTTCGCGATCGAGGTGGATCGGTTTTGATCTTTCGTCTTGAGACTGATGGTGGCTTTGTCGGCGGCGATAGCGGTCACCTGCGCAACCTGGTTCGTGGTGACGTTGTTGGCCGCGGCGCGCTGAGCCGATGCCCCAGAGTTGTTCGTGGGCACCGTCTGCGCCGAGGCAGCACCGATATTTTGCGTAGTTATAGAAGCCATAGTACTATCTCGCCGGCTTTTTTATCCGGACACTCCACCTACACACTCACGTTATCGGCGTAGGTAGCGAAGAACTTTAGGACTTTTCGTGCGGAACGGAGCGGCGATAAATCTCGATGCTAACGCGAGTTACGGCGTTCTCCCCGAAGTGTATGAGGGGGTTAGGGAGTCGTTCGGCACCCTCAATCCGAGCTCGATCCACGCCGGGGGGCAACGGGCTCGAGCCCTCATCGAGGCTGCGCGCGATAGTGTGGCCGCGCTGCTCGGACTATCAAGGAGCGAGCGGGTCATCTTTACGTCGGGCGCTACCGAGGCGAACTCCACCGCGCTGTTCTCACCTTTTCTGAGCGAGGAGCGAGGAGCCCCGGATAGGTGCTATTGGCTCACCTCCGCGCTCGAACACCACTCGGTCTTGGAGCCGTGTGTACGGCTCTCCGCCTCCGGCTTTTCGGGTAGGATTCTAAGTGCTGAGCGAGGATTTCTGACCGGCGAAGATCTTCGTTCTGCGGTTACCGCTGACACCCGGATAGTGACGGCGATGTTCGCGAATAACGAAACGGGGCATCTTTCCCCCTTAAGCGAATTGGTAAAAGCCACGAAGGAGAGGAACGAAAACTGTCGATTCCATGTCGATGCGGTGCAGCTCCTAGGCAAAAGTGATTTTCGCCTCTTTGATCTGCTTATCGATTCAGCGAGTTTCTCAGCCCACAAGATCGGGGGGCTGCCTGGAGTCGGTGCCTTAGTCATTCGTACCGATCTCCCCTACAACCCGCTGCTTGTCGGGGGAGCGCAGGAGATCCGTCACCGTGCTGGTACAGAGAATGTGGCCGGGATCGTGTCGTTCGGAATCGCAGCCGAAGTTGTTAGGAAGGGGCTCGCTGAGCGGTTTAGAAAGCTCGACGCCGATCGACGATTCCTCGAGGAGCGTCTCCGAACCGGGGTCGAGGGGATATCTTTTAATCACCCCGTAGAGGGTGGGCTTATAAATACCGTGAGCGTCACAGTTCCCGGCGTGAGGGCCGATGATCTTGTGGTGGCGCTCGACCTTCGTGGGGTCTATGTGTCCTCGGGGGCTGCGTGCGCCTCGGGAAAGCCCGAGCCTTCCCATGTGCTCAAGGCGCTCGGGCTTTCCGATGAATCGGCGCGATCAACGGTGCGACTCAGCCTGAGAGCCGACCACACCGCCGAGGAGCTCGCCCAGGCTGTGGACGCTTTCACCGCCGCTGTTTCAGGGGGGAGATGCCGATGACGGTCTGCCCCCTTTTCGAACGTGACCCTGGGATACAGCCGGAGGGGAGCGTGGTTGTTGCGATGTCGGGGGGAGTCGACTCCTCGGTCGCGGCGCTTTTAGTGCACCAGGCAGGCTATCCAGCGATCGGGGTATCAATGCAGGTATGGGATTACCGAAATCACGGCGGAGCATCCTCGCGAGCGACCTGTTGTGCGCCGGATGATTTCACCGATGCCCGAAAAGTGGCGAGCCGAATCGGCATTCCCTATTACGTCTTCGACTTCGAAGATACCTTTCGACGTGAGGTGATCGATAAGTTTGTCTCCGCCTACGAGCGGGGAGAGACACCGAATCCATGCGTCGACTGTAATAACAAGGTAAAATTTCGCGAACTGCGCGCACGTGCGGCGACCTTCGGTGGTGGAACGGTGGCTACCGGGCATTACGCTCGAGTGGTCCACGACGAAGCGGGAAGCCATCTCCTGAGGGGGGTGGATCCCGCTAAAGATCAAAGCTATTTTCTCTATGGACTGCTCCCGGGGGAGCTAAAAAAGACCCTTTTCCCGATCGGTCACCTGACGAAGCCGGAAGTCCGTGAAATGGCCCGCGAAGCGGGGCTCGTAACCGCCGAGAAATCGGAGAGTCAGGATATCTGTTTCGTATCGGGCTCAGCGAAGGATTTCGTCGAGCGGATCGGGCGACGGGGTGCACAGCGGGGAGCAATAATCGCTCGTTCGGGGGAGAAGCTCGGTGAGCACGATGGTATCCACGGCTTCACTGTAGGACAGCGCCGGGGGATCGGGGTGGGGGGATCTGCCGAGCCGCTCTACGTGCTCTCGATCGACGCTACTACCGGCCACGTTACGGTCGGACCGAAAGCGGCGCTTGAGGTTGATGAGTTCGCGGTCGGTGCCTTGAATTGGGTTGCGCCGCAGATCCTCGCCACGGTAGCTCGTCCGGAGGGCGCCCGCCGATTTAGAGCGCTCGCCCAGCTTCGTCACCGCCATCCCGGGGTTCCGGTCGAAGTGACCGTTCGACCCGATGGTTCAGCGATAGCTCGATTCGTGGATGGTTGGACACCGGTAACGCCGGGGCAAGCCGCGGTATTTTACGATGAATCGAACGTCGAAGTGCTGGGTGGGGGCACGATTATCAACTCAGTGAGTCATTCGATCGAACCGTAGTTTTTTGAATCATTTCAGCGAGAACGAACGATTTTTCGTGTAATATCGTCCAAAGTTGCCAAAAATCGGGGGTTTTTATATAGTTCCGGGTGCGGCGTTGGTGCGTCGAGGATTACGGATAAACCCACCTCTAGAGAGATGGTTTCTCGGTTTCCCTCAATTCACCGTTTTCATAAAGAGAAAATACGGGGCTTACTCAGCTGAGTCAGCTGCCGGCTCTGTTTTGATCGCGCCGATCGTCTAATTTTTTGCGGATGGTCTTATGCGTTTCGGTATCGCTAAACCGGGAGAGGTCGCGATAGTTGATGAGAGGGGAGAGGCGAAGGGGGAGGTTCGTGAACCCCTCGGTCGCGAGCAGTACGCCGCCCTCGAGAAAGCTCTTGGCTACACATTCATCGATCACGCTCGGCTCGAACACGCGCTTACCCACCGCTCGATGCCGGTGCGGGGAGAGAAAAACGATTACGAGCGGCTTGAGTTCCTCGGCGATGCGGTGCTTGATCTTGCGGTCGCCCACCTTCTCCTTGAAAGCCATATCGATGCCCGAGAGGGGGAGCTTTCAAAGATGCGGGCTGCGCTCGTGAACACCTCGAGTCTTGCAGAGATCGCGCGCCGCCTGAATTTCGGACCGTATATCCGGCTAAGCCGCGGGGAGCTTGCTCACGGTGGAGCCGATCGTCCTTCGATACTCGCCGATGTTTTCGAAGCGGTTGTCGGCGCGATCTACCGTGAAGCGGGTTTTGCTCCAGCGCTTGAGGTAGTGCGAGGACTCTTCGGAGATCTTATTACATCGGT
>JBJOHD010000091.1:0-4163 GCA_046047875.1 Pseudomonadota bacterium
CGGTCACGGAAGGGGCGGTGCTTTTGAAAGGGGAAGGGGAGCGAGCGGGTCGCTCCCTTATTGGTGTGCCCCAGCGAGAAAGGGGGGTAGACCTACTCGGAGGGGAAAATAGCGAAAAAAAAAGCATGCAGTTTAGCTTGTTACCTAGTTGGGACGTACCACCCGAGATGCAGCGCCTCCTGGAGCGGATCGCCATCACAAAGGTATCGGTAGGAACCTCCTCGAAGGCACTTAGCGCGCACCTGTAAGACCGGACTAAGGGGCCTCGGTCGGATTTAAAACCAAAAAAAGAAGGCTGAATCGGTTCGTTACCTCGTTAGAACGCACTATCAGCGGTGTCTCGGGGCGAAGAGGATACCCCCACATCCGCATTCCTCCCGGTGGTGTTTTTGACGGGCCTCCCTCACTTCCCGCACTTTTTTTTGATTAGCGATCTAGGGCGACGTATAAACTCGATGGGGTGGTAAAAGGCTGTCCACTGGCTTTTTGTGGGGCCATCTCATTGATGCAATCAAATACCATTGAGAGTTCTTTCCGTACCGCGAAACGGGCAGGAGGCCATCAGCGTAAGCGGTAATAATTTGGGGCGCCTCTGAGCGCTACGGCGAACCGTGTTCCCGTTCGGGTAGAGGAGAAATCGCTGAACGCGATCCGCCGAACGGGTGTCCCGTCACCCCTCGCCGGATCGCGTCAAACGGTCTTTACGTTTTCTTACTGAAGCTTCCTTGTCAAAAGTGCTCCAGCTCTCCCTCGTTCCGACCCCGGTTGGTTCGAGGGAGAGCTGGGGAGTTCTCTAGGGTTCATTTCACTTTTTTACGAGGGAGTTTTCACATGAAGAATCTGTTTCGCAACATCACGGTCCTCGGGCTCACCTGTGGGCTCGCGGCGCTCGTTCTGATCGGGTGCAAGACCACCGTTCGTGGCACGTTCCCGGGCGGCATCGAGGGTGAGATCACCGTCGAGGTCGGGGATGAGGTGCCGAACCTCCCCGAGGGGTACACGCTGTGTGGTCCCCCGCGTCAGATGCAGGGCTACCAGATCTGTGAGTACTGCAACCCGAACGATCCGACGGCCCCCCGCTTCGTGCAGGTCAACTGCGAGGGCGGGTTCCGTCGGGTCTCGCCGCTGCCGATGGCTTCCGGTCCGAAGCTCGCCCCGCCGCCGAACGGCAAGGTCGAGTACAAGGGCTCGCTCGAGGCGGACGATCGCGTCCTCACCGAGTGGGCTGGTTCGGTGAAGCTTGCTGTCAGCTTCAACGCTGATCGCCTGCTGCCGGAGCATCCGGAGTCGCTTGTCACGGTGAACGGTGTCCCCGTCGCCGGATCTTCGGTGGTGCGTGCGGGCAGCCGCATCGCTCTGTCCGGTGAGGTGGCGGATGTCGTGTTCGACGCCTACCACCTCGGGTTCCGCTCGATCGAGGTCAAGGGTGTGCTCGGCACTCTGGAGCTTCGCATGGTGCCCGATCTGGGGCTGTGCGAGGTCTGGGTGAACGGCACCCTCGAGGATGTTCGTTTCGTCACCCGCTGAGAAAGGAGGCAGTATGCGTTTCATGGCTTGGTTCGTGACGGTCGGGGTCGTGCTGGCTGGATGCCATACGATTCCTCCGGCGGTCGCGGACGCACCCAGTGCGCTTCCTGCTCCGCCGGTCGTGTCTATCTCGTTTCCTCTCACGAACCGTGGAGGAACCGCGATCGTCGTTAAGGAGGGACTCCTTCTGACGGCGAAGCATGTGGTGCCCGTTGATAACGGTCCCACCAAGATGATGCGGGTCGGTGATACCCTTACCGGCTACGAGGTGTTGGCGAACGGCGCCGGAAATGGGCAGTCCATTCCGGTCGGCAAGGGGTGGCTCGATGTTTCGTGGGAGGACTGGTCGAACGACTGGTGTCTCCTGCGCATCGAACGCCCCGAGCTCGCCGCAGTTCCTCTCACCCCGATCGACTGGGATGGTAGGGAAGCGGAGAACGAGCGGGTGTACCTTATCGGGTACCCCGGGAAGTCTCCGCGCACTCAGCCCCGCGTCATCGAGGCTCGGGTGTGTGCTGCGAAGGATCCCGAAGGACCACCGACCGACGACTTCGTTTTCGTCGTTACCGACGAAGACGCGGTCTATCCAGGTGTGTCCGGCGGCCTCGTTGCTCGTCTCGTTGACGGCTCCGAGGATACCCCTCCGACCTTCGAGGTTGTGGGTATGTTCCAAGGTTCGTATCAGAATAGGGGAGGCGCGGTCGATGTCTTCGGACAGTTCGCCCGTCGCCCCCCCCGTGAACTGATGAACCTGCTGAAGTGATGCAGAAAGCCGGCGGGTGCGGGTGGGATCATAGTGAGCCCCCAGCTCTCCAGATCCCCCCGCCCCGCCGGCCGCATTGCGCACCGATTCGTTCTCGGTTTTTACTTAAGGTCACCGTTTGATGCGATCCATCCTTCGATCTAAAAGTTTCTTCAGGGACTTCCTGAAAAGGATTTTCACTCACGAGGGACCGTTGTCAGAACTTCGGCGATAGTAGAGGAGCCGGGGATAATCTGAGCTGCTCTTCCCAAACGAGCTCCGGTAACGCCTCGCTCACTCGGTCTAGAAATCGAATATATCGCTCAGAAGCGACTTCTTCTTGTACTTATATTTTGAATCGTACGAGTGCCGCTCACGCTCATAGCGCTCGTCGTCATCGCGATCGCCGCTGGAGCGCGGCTCATCTCCCGAGGTGGCGAGCAGCTTGTCGAGTTCACCCCGGTCGAGCCAGACACCTCGGCACTTCGGGCAGTAATCGATCTCGATATTTTTTCTCTCGGCGAGCTTCAACTCGACTTGGCAGTGGGGGCAGTTCACGGATTCCTCCTTGGTCATATTTTGGGAAAACGTTAGCCGCCGCCTACTCAGAGGTCGAATAACAAATCTCTGGAGAATCTATAGGCCGAACCTATCGTAGACCCTGGAACGCTTAGAAAAAGACCCCGTTCCCGGGAATGAGCGAATTCATCGACTGAGGCGGCCACCCCGTCTGTATCGCAACAGATTCTCCCCAGCACCGCCTCTGCGGGAAGCGTTGGCGGCTCCGAAGCGGATGCAGAGAGGGGGCCGTTTAGGAATAATCTACCCAAGTACCCCAATTCGTCGCTTCCCCCGCCGTGAGAGAGCCCTGTCTCTGACCTCGGATGGCGTGGCTGTGAAAATGGTAAACTGTGGGTTAGGGTAAGGAGTATTTTCAAATCAAGAGTTCGTATGCCCACACTTTTTGACCCTCTGGTTGCCGGTGAGCTGCACCTCCCGAACCGCATCGTCATGGCGCCCCTTACCCGGTGCCGCGCAGAAGGCGCCCGTGTGCCGACCCCTCTCATGGCGGCGTATTACGCCCAGCGCGCATCGGCGGGGCTCATAATCTCGGAGGCCACCGCCGTGAGCCCCATGGGGGTAGGCTACCCCGATACCCCCGGGATCTGGTCTGAAGAGCAGGTGGAGGGGTGGAAACTCACAACCGCTGCGGTCCATAAAAAGGGAGGCCGGATCCTCCTCCAGCTCTGGCACGTCGGCCGCGTGTCCGACCCGAGCTACCTTAACGGCGAATCCCCGGTAGCTCCGAGCGCCAGAGCGCCCGAAGGGCACGTGAGCCTCCTCCGACCCGAAAAACCGTTCGTCACCCCCCGGGCACTTGGCACCGACGAAATCCCGGGCGTCGTAGCGGCGTACCGTGTAGGCGCTGAAAACGCCCAACGTGCGGGCTTCGATGGAGTCGAGATCCACGGCGCAAACGGCTATCTCCTCGATCAATTCCTCCAAGACTCAACAAACCACCGCACCGACCAGTACGGCGGCTCGCTTCAAAACCGCGCCCGGTTGATGCTCGAGGTCGCCGATGCCGTCATCTCCGTGTGGGGACCGGGGCGGGTGGGGATGCACCTCGCCCCCCGTGGCGACGCCCACTCGATGGGGGACTCAAATCCCGCCCAGACATTCGGATATGTGGCCACGGAGCTTGGGAAGCGAAAGCTCGCCTTTATCTGTGCTCGCGAGCACACCGGCGAGGGGCGAATAGGCCCCGCGCTTAAAGCCGCGTTTGGCGGTGTGTACATCGCAAACGAACGGTTCACAAAAGAGAGCGCTGAAGCGGCGCTCGCCGCGAACGAAGCCGACGCCGTGGCGTTTGGAAAGCTCTTCATCGCGAATC
>JBJOHD010000092.1:0-5461 GCA_046047875.1 Pseudomonadota bacterium
GTGATCGGCGATGAGCTTGTCGTCCTGCCGCACGAGCTGTGTCCGGTTGATGGAACGGTGATCGATGGTCGGGGCTCGATGGATGAGTCGTACCTTACCGGTGAACCGTTTCATATCGAGAAGACCCCCGGCTCCGACGTTATCTCGGGGGCGGTCAACGGTGAAGCGGCGCTCACTATCCGTGCCGCGAAGCTAGCGGTCGACTCGCGTTACGCCCGCATCATGCAGGTGATGCGAGAGACGGAGCTCCGGCAGCCCCCCCTTCGGAGGCTCGGGGATCGTCTGGGCGCGCTCTATACCCCGATCGCACTCGCGATCGCCGGGATTACCTGGATGATGACCGGTGAAGCGGATCGTTTTCTCGCGGTATTGGTCGTTGCGACTCCGTGTCCGCTCCTTATCGCGATACCGGTAGCGATTATCGGAGCGATCTCGTTGGCAGCGCGGCGGGGGATTATTGTCAAGAATCCGGCGATACTCGAGCAGCTCCGGCACTGCCGTACGATGATCCTCGATAAGACTGGAACGTTGACCTACGGGACACCGGAGGTGTCGGCGATCCGGTGCGGTACTGATTTCGACGAGGCAACGGTAGCGCTGTTAACCGCAAGTCTTGAGCGATATTCGAAGCATCCCCTCGCCGAGGCGATCGTGAATCGAGGTAAGGCGTTGGGGCGAGAGCTCCTTCCGGTCGATTCCCTGAGTGAGCGGCCCGGAGAGGGACTGCACGGGGTCGTTTGTGGGAGAGTTATTGAGGTGACGAGCCGTACGAAGCTCGCAGCGCGGGGGGATATCACGGCTAAAGACCTCCCGCCAACGCTGCCGGGGCTCGAATGTATTGTACTTATCGATGGTCGATTCGCTGCGGCGATTCAGTTTCACGACGCGATTCGAGCTGACTCTCGTTCATTTGTGCAGCACCTCGGCGATCGACACCGGTTTAACTCAGTGATGCTTGTCTCGGGCGACAGGGAGAGCGAGGTGCGGTATCTCGCTGAGGCGGTTGGTATTACCGAGATCCATGCGAGTCAAAGCCCGGAAGATAAAGTGGCGATCGTCTATCGTGAAACTGCCAAGAATCCGACTGTTTTTGTCGGAGACGGAATAAACGACGCGCCCGCACTTAAAGCTGCAAGCGTAGGGGTGGCGTTTGGGAAGGGCAGCGAGATTACGAGCGAAGCTGCCGATGCGGTGGTTTTGGAGAGCTCACTTGAGAAGGTCGATGAGCTCTTTCACATCAGTCATCGGATGTACTCCATCGCTCTTCAAAGCGCGGTCGGAGGTATGGTGCTCAGTATCGGGGGTATGGGGTTTGCCGCGTTCGGGATCCTTACCCCTGTTATGGGCGCGCTTCTTCAAGAGGTTATCGACCTGGTGGCGGTCTTAAATGCTTTAAGGGTTGCTATTCCTCCGAAAGAGCTGACCGATTTCTCTTAGTTTGATTGAGCTCAGGTACGGCGTCTTCCGGTGATTTATCGGGGAGAGACGGCTTTAAAAACATCGTAGATGGTGTATCTTTGCCGTGACTATGACTATTGAGTATTTTCAACAAAAACCCGACCGCGGGCGAGACCCCTCAAAAGTAATCGATGAGTTGGGGGTGCTTTCTTTTAAGATGCTCAATCGCTCTCTCTCCGATGAGACTCGACTTACCTTAGTGAAGCACGGGATGCCCCCCAGTGAGCTACCCTCGATGGGTAATATGCTGGAGATGATAATCGCGCCGGAGCTGCCTCTCCTCGACCGAGCGACCGAGAAGGAGCAGGAGACCTGGAGTGAGTGGGTCGCTCACCTGTTTGTGCTGTACGGGCACCACGCCGATTCAGAAGCCTTTTTGAGTAATCCCCGTCGCGGGATATTATACCGTCAGTTCTTCGACCTTCCGGAGGGTGTCACTCCGCCCCAGCTCCCGTTCTCAAGAAGCGGCTTCGCGCTGCTCTCCTTTAGCCGTGAGATAGCGGAGGCGCTCGGCCAACGGATCGGTGGGATCGAGGGAACCTCGCTTGGGCGGGCGTTTCAATTTGAGCTGCGCCGCACAGCGAAGATAGTCGAGCAGATCGCGGAGCTCTCGACAGCGGAGAGCGCAAGTTTCTGAATACACGGCGACTGTTACGGTGCCGCTCGTGCACCCGCTGGGTGTGCTCGGGGCGCGGAGGCTCCTCGTAAAACGCACTCGACCGTCTCCGCTATCTGGCTCAATTCGAACGGTTTCTGGATGAATGCGGCCATGCCGTCGACCATAATCTCGTGGACGGCGTTGTTTTTTACGTAGCCGGTTGAGAGGATCGCGCGGACATCTTTGTTGATCGCTTTGAGCTGCCGAAAGCATTCGCGTGCTCCCATCCGCGGCATCACCATGTCGAGTATCACAAGATCGATGTCGTTTGCGTGCTCGGTGTAGTACTCGAGCGCCTCAACGCCGTCGTGGGCGGTCGTCACTTTGTAGCCGAGCGCACTCAGCATCTTCGCGGTAACCTGACGAACGACCGGGTGGTCATCCACCACGAGAATCCGTCCGTGTCCGCTGGGGGGGCGCGACGGGAGGGTCGTGGGAAGCGCGGCGGGTATAGGTTCGGTCGTTGGCAGGAGGATTCTGAAGGCAGCGCCTTGTCCCTCGACGCTATACACCGATATTACACCGCCGTGATTTTTTACAATACCGTAGACCATCGCGAGGCCCATACCGCTGCCCCGATCGGGCTCCTTGGTTGTAAAGAACGGCTCAAAGATCCGCTCGCGTATCGCGGCCGGGATCCCACAGCCGGTATCTCGGACAGTGATCTCAAGATACGTTCCCGTCTTCAATCCTGGCTCCGCAAGAAGCTCGCTCGACCGGAGTTCAACAAGAGATGACGAGATCGAAAGTATTCCGCCGTCTGTTCCGCCGGCATCGCGGCTCATCGCGTCACGGGCATTGATAGCCAGGTTCAAGATAACTTGTTGAAGCTGCACCGGATCCCCCAGGACGAAGCCGTTCGCGGCGCTGCAGTTGAGTCGAATCGAGATATTTTTCTCGATGGTGCGCTGAAGTATCGCGAGGGTCTCGTCGATCGTCGTATGGAGGTTCACCGCGACGTTGTGGTGCTTCCCCTTGCGGGCAAAACCGAGGAGCTTTTGAGTGAGCGCCGCCGCGCGATGAGCGGTGCCCTCGATAAGCTCCGCGATTTTAACGATCTCAGGAAGTCGTTCGTTCGTCATTTTGAGGAGAGCCGTATACCCGAGAATCCCGGTAAGTAAGTTGTTGAAGTCGTGCGAAATGCCCCCAGCGAGCTGACCGATCGCCTCCATTTTTTGCGATTGCAGGAGCTGGTCCTGGAGAATCTTGCGCTCGGTGATGTCGGTGGCAACACCAAGCACCCGAACCTCACCGGTGCGATTCATCGCGATCGGCTTCTTTACGGTCTGGAGCCACCGTATTTTACCCGCAGCATCGGTCATGCGCTCCTCGGGGATAAAAAGATGCTCCTGCTGCTCGATTACCGTGAGGTCATCCCGGTGTCTCTTCTCCATCTCCTCGGCAGGGAGGGCAAAGTGAGATTCAGCGTGGCCAACGAGCGCCCCCACGGTGGTGCCGTAAGCATCGGCGACCGCTTGATTAGCCATCGTGAAGCGTCCACGAGCATCTTTCACGAAGATGAAATTGGGATTGGCGTCGATGACTTTTCGGAGAAACTTTCGGCTATCGATTAGTTTTTGGTGGGCACGCTTTAGTTCAGTAACATCGGAGCCGTAGGCGTGTCCGAAGCCGTGATCGGGGAGTCCGCGAATGACAAAGTGATAGAATCGATCGTGAATCTTCGCGCTGCAGGTATGACTCTCTCCGGCGGCGATGCATCGTTCGAGGTCGATTTGTGTTACCCCCTCGAGGATATGTGCGAGGTGGCACGGGGTGCCCGAGGAAAGTCCGAAGATATCTCCAGCAGCAGGGTTCGCAAAAATAATCCGACCGCTGGTGTTGAAGCGCAGCACCGGGGCGGGGCTATAGCGGGCAAAGGCGGCCAGTCGGTCCGCTTCGAGCGCATCTTCCCTGCGCGCGGTTACATCCCGGGAGATGCAGACGATCTCCCCGTGAGGTGTTGCCGATAGATGGATTTGCTGGGGGAAGATTGAACCGTCTTTGCGACACCCCTCTGCCTCGCCGGCGCAGTTCCCCGACAGACGCAGTGCTGGCAGGATCTCTCGTTCGAGACGAGAGAACTCGGCGGGAGTAAAGATGAGACTCCAGTTTCTGCCGATAAGCTCCGCGGAGGTATAGCCGTAGAGCGCGGCGTGAGCGGGATTTACCGCGAGAAAGCCGCCGCAGGTATCAAGGATGGCGATAGCGTCGGGTGTCGAGTGGAGAGCGAACGACACCAGGGTGAGTTCGCGCTGGAGTTTTGCGGCTGTCGTCGTCTCCGCGCAGGTTCGTCGAATGCTTCGACGCTGCTGTATCGCCCAGGCGGCTGCCCCAGCGAAGCACGCGGTTAAGAGAGCCGTAGAGAAAACGAACGAGAACGAGAACATCACACCTCCGCACGCCAAAAAACGCCACGGCACCCTCAAAGGCGAAGCGCCGTATCGAATGGTTGAAACATTGACGAGAAAACCTGTGGTTCCGTTGGGGCGGCGAGCCACCCCGACGGGCGGAGTATGAACAAGATAACACCGAGGATGAAGCTACCCGAACGAAATTAAAACCAGTGATAGCAGTAGGTTAGAGGGGGCGAGCGACGATCTGGCAGGGGCGCTCCCAACGTGTTACGACCAACGCTCAACAGACGTTCCCCCGCTTGTTTTTCGTAAGGAATCCTCGATGAAGATGTCGGCTTTTTCCGTCGTTCGAGCGTTAGTCATATGTGGATGGTGCCTTGGAGTCGGTGCACCCGGGGTGAGCGCTGAGGGTCCGCTCAAAGTGACCTCGTTTTCACCGAACGGTGTAGCGCGGGATGTACGCCAGGTGCAGGTTGTTTTTTCGGAGAACGTGGTGCCGTTCAGCGATGGGGTGAGCTCACTCCAGCCGTTCGAGGTCTCGTGCGGAGAGCACGGCAAGTCCCGGTGGCTTGACGAGCGCACCTGGCTCTATGAGTTTCCTCAAGATTTACCGAGTGGTCTTCGGTGTCGCTTTGTCCTAAATCCTGGATTAACGGCGCTCTCGGGGGCAAAGCCGACCAGCCCTGAGGAGTTTCGCTTCTCAACCGGGGGGCCGGTGATACTTTCAGCGACACCGTACGAGGGAGCTGAACTCGAGGAGGAGCCGTATTTTCAGTTGAGCCTAAGCGGCCCAGTCGATGCTCGCTCGGTCGAGGAGCATGTCTCGTTTGTGAACGCAGGGATCGAGAGCCCCATCGGTGTTGAGATCGTTACCGGCGCGCTCGCTGAGGAGATCTTGAATCAGAATAACGATGCTACCCCCCCGGAGCGGCGCCTGATTATCAAGCCGAAGCTTCGCCTCGCTCCGAAGACGAAGGTTAATTTGGTGTGG
>JBJOHD010000093.1:0-3583 GCA_046047875.1 Pseudomonadota bacterium
CGGTGCCATCGACCGATTGAGGTCGCGGTGCATCGAGGCAGGCCGCGAGGTCGGATGGAGAGCTGATGACTCTGAGGAGCTCTTCCGGGCGGTCACCTCAGCGATTTATGTCGGCACGGGCACCGAACGACGGACGATCTTGGAGATGCGCGGGTCCGGTGCTGCTGTTGATTGCGCGGCGCTCCGGGAGGGGGTCGCCGGGCTAAGAAACTTCGTCGAGGGAGCGAAGCTCGAGCCGTTTGGTCTACGCTACTCGACGGTAGAGCTTCTTATGAAAATCGAGCTCGGTCAGATACGATCGCACGATAACGCCTGTGGTCCGATCGCCCTTTTCTATCTCATTCAGTCTCAAAAGGGGGAGGAGCGGCTCCACGATGCGAAGTCGCAGCAACAGCTGTATGAAACCCTCTATCGTGCGATCGCGCCGGGGCGATTCGGCTCAGCGCCGGAGAAGCTGCCCGAAGCGGTGCGGGTCGCGACCGGAGGTGAGCTTGAGCTGCACGAACACGTTGCCGGGAGCAGCGCTGAGGTGCAGCGCTGCCTCGATGGAGAGCTCGCTGCGAAGCGGGCGTGTGTGGTGAAGTACGGGTCCTCACTTTTTAACCAGCACTACGATTGTATCCGCTCGGTTGAAGAGGTGGGGGGAGTCAAGTTCTATTCGACGACCAGCGGGTATCTGATTCCGGAGGGGCGGCTTCTCGACCTTATGTCCCAGCCTCCGTATCGAAATCATGTGTGGACCGTCACCCCCGCCCAAAAGGCAGCTCTACCCACGATCGACCTCGATTCGATTCGAAACGATCTCGCAAAGCGTGGTTAGAACCGATCTGCGAGGGGACGATCTTGCATGCAGCAACCTCACCGTGTCCACGATCGGGAGCCTAGCACCCCCGAGTGGAGTGATAGATGTACAGGTGTGCGCCCCGGCGATCGGGGATAGCGATCACCTCGTCGGCGGGGGGCGGAGCGGGAAAGGTATTTGAGATGAAGACCGAGTTGGGAGCCATCTCATCTTCGACCTTCGCCCATAGCCGGGGCATCGGACCGGGGGCTAAAAATGCGTACACGACATCGAAGCTCTCGAGCTCAACCAACCAAATACTGCGGAAGCGGATGCTGACGTTCGGAGAGCCAATCGAGCGCACCCACGCGCCCAGGAAGGCGAGGGGGCTTATCTCCACCCCGAGAAACTCCCCGTTCGGAAAACGGCTCCCCAGAAAGCGCAGGAGGGGCGCGAATCCGCAGCCGAGATCCACCATTTTAAACGGCCTATCGTTCGGAAGGAGTTCCGCGATCCGCTCGTAGGTGGGGAGCGAGGTCGGATAGTAGGGGACGCGGGTCCAAAACGTTGGAATGTAGAGGAGCAACCCGACGACGAGGATAATCGTCAGCGGAAGCGCCGGGATATCAAATGAGGCGAGGCTTAAAATTCCCGGGACGAGGGCAAGATTAAAAAGCTGCCACACCGGCGGGAGTTTAGCCCAGCAGGCGAGTCCCCATGCGATGACGGCTTGAGCGATAAGGAACAGCGATGCCCACCACCCACCAGCGACTCCCGGCCACCCACCGGATAGCGAGCGCAACGCTACCCCCGCACCAAGGGCGACTCCCTGACACAGGAGGCTTTGGAGGAGGAATCCGAGGGGAGCGAGCGCCCCCAGAGGTGATTTTGGAGCGGGCACCGGTTGAGCTTTCACAGGTCGAGGAGCCCCTTCGGGAGGGATTGCCGCACCGGTTCGGGGTAGTATCTCTCGAGCTCGCTCGCGCGCTCGGTAAATCCCACCGCGTTTTGCGCCTCCGGAACCTTAATCATCAAACGATAGAAAAGGTCTCCGCGCGATCCGTCTTTATTTATCACCCCCCGTCCCTTCATCCGGATCTCGGTACCGCTTTGAGCACCCGGTGGTATCTTCACGCTTACCGGTTCGTCGAGCGAGGGAAGGGTGATCGATGCCCCGCAAATCGCCTCGTTTACCGAGATCGGAACCTCGGCGACGAGTCCACGGGTGTGCATCGACAGAAATGGATGATTGGCGACCCGCACGATAATCACGAGGTCCTCACCGGTTCCCCCTCTCGAGCGAAGATGGACGACGCTCCCGTTGCGCACCCCCGGAGGAATTCGTACCGAGACCTTGCGTACCCCCTCGGGCTCGGCGATCTCTACCGTCTTCTTCACCCCGTTGACGACGTCGTTCAAAGTCACTGAGACCTCGATGAGCGAAATCTTCGCGATCTCGCGGCTCTCTCCCCCGTTTTCACCGCTTTGAGATGGCTTCCCCCGGGGCTCTCTTTCCCGGGGGCGCTCCCCCCCTTTGTTGCCACTCCCGAACATCCGCTCGAGCGTCTTTCGCCCCAGAGACGCAAACTTGGAGAGATCTCCCCCAACCCCCGCGGAGGTTTGCCGAGCGGTCGTGGGTTCCGCCCGTTTTGTCTCTTCAACTCCTTCGGGTTTAACCTTGCCGAACTGCTCGTACCGCGCCTCGTAATATTTCTGACGGGCCGAGGTGCGCGCCGTCGACTGGTTTCGGCGATATGCATTGATTCGCGGGTCTGCCCCCGGATTCGCTGCTCGAAGGTGGTTTTCGAGCTCCGCGTCGTAGCTCTTCCGCCGCTCAGGATCGCTCAAGATCCGGTGGGCCTCTGCGATCGACTTAAATTTGTCTTCGGAGGCCTTCCCCGGATTTACGTCGGGGTGGTAGCGCCGAGCGAGGATACGGTAGGCACGACGGATCTCTTCGGGGGTCGCCGAAGTGTTAAGTCCCAGAAGTTTATAATGATTCTGCATCGCCTTTCGATGATGGCTTGAAAAGCCCCGTTCATCAAGGGAAACACAGCGGACCGTTTGGCGTGCGCCGGTTAAGAAAGGGGATTGCCACCCCCCGCTCCCCCCGGAAGTATATCGATGTCGAGTTGTTTTTCCCTAGCGTAAAGGAGTTTCCGGTGGCTTACCCTCAAAGAAAAGCGCTTTCCCCCGGCTGGGTTCGTTTCGCCGAGACGGTAGTCGAAAAGGCGGGAGTGCTCGATGATTCCACCGCCGACACGTTGGTTCAGGCGTTCGCGGCGGTGCCCCGCGATCGATTTGTTAGTGAGGCGTTTAATCTCCGGGCGACTGAGGACAACGCCCTTCCGATCGGGTACGGCCAGACGATATCGAAGCCATCAACGGTGGCTCGAATGTTGGCGCTGATCGGTCTCGCGCCGGGGATGCGGATACTCGAAGTGGGGTGCGGCTCAGGTTACTGCTCCGCGGTGATGGCGGCAGCGGGGGCCCAGGTGTATGCGGTCGAGTATGTGGGGCTCCTCGCCCAAAAGACCCGTCATCTTCTCGATTCCCTGAATTTTCAGAATATCCTCATCCGCCGGGGGGATGGCCGGAAGGGGTGGGCGGAGCACGCACCGTACGATGCTATCGTGGTGTCGGCCGCATTTGAGAGCATCGAGCCGGAGCTCGTGCGCCAACTAAAGAACCCCGGGGGACGGATGGTCGCTCCGGTGGGAAACTCACGGGGCCAAATCCTCTCTCTTTGGGAGGCGAAGGGAGGGGGGGTCACGATGTATCAGCTTGAGCCGTGCAGCTTCG
>JBJOHD010000094.1:0-13337 GCA_046047875.1 Pseudomonadota bacterium
AAGCGCAGCGTACCCCGGTCGATATCGATTGAGATCATATCGCAGCTTACCAGTCCTACAACGGTAGGCAGCCACAGCAACGAAAACAATTGAAACATCCACAACGCCGCTGGATAGCGACTAAGCTCGATTAAAAAGTCGACGGTGTCTTGAAGCCCGAACTTTGAAAGCTGGAAGCGCAGCTCCTCTATCTGGGGGGCCGCCGCCAACACGTTCGTTACCGGCTCAAAGCGCTGCTGCGCCCGACTAAACCAGTACATCGCAGCTATCAGAACAATCAGATAGAGAATGAGGGTAAGCGCCGAGCGTTTTCTCCCGACGAGGTCAAAGAGCTCTTCGGTCGTCAAAACCCACAGATGTCGCCAGAAGACCTGCATCGCTGACCCCATACCCGTTCCCCGAAACAGTAGTCGGTCCCCGAAACTTCGACAACAACGGTTTTTGGATGAACCGGGGTATTCTCGCGTGCATTTTTGCAAGTTTTTTCCCCCACCAACGCTTTGCATGAGCGCTGGCACGCATGGAATCGGGCCCTCCACCGGGTGTGCGTCAATGTGGAGGGCCGGATTCTATCCGGCCGACAAGCGCCCGAGGTGCACAAACACTTTGTAAAATCGAATCGCCGCGTGCGCCATTCAGAGATTTTTTTCATCTCTCACCGCTCTGGACGAGCGCTGCCGGCGAGGGCAGTGCCGGCACTGAAGCAAAGGGGCGGTGCCTGACCCGACAGATAGACGAGCTCCGTTTTTTGAACTCGCCGAGGCTTGGCGCGGTTCGAGTTACGGGCAGGAGGCCCAAGACCAACTAAGAAAAAACGAGCGGAGCTCTCGGAGGTCCGAAGTAAAACAACGAATTGGAAAAGGCTCTAGTGGAGCATCTCGCCGTAACAAAGGTCGAAACGGGGGATCTCAGCCTCGAAGTATCCCCCATCTTCGAGGCGAAAGAAGTATGTGCCGTGCATCTCCCCGAACGGATCGTGGATAAGCGCGCTGCTCGTATAGGTATACGCTTCGCCGATCCGGAGTATCGGCTGCTCGCCGACGACCCCCGGTCCTACGACATCCCCGATCTGCTCCCCCGCGGAGAAGATTCGCCAATGACGCTCGATGAGTTGGCAGGTCCCCGCCCCCTCGTTCTCGATCGTAACGGTGTAAGCAAAGGCGTACCTCCGCTCGGAGGGACGGGACTCCTCGATCAGCGGGGACGGCACAACGGAGATCTTTATGCCGTTCGTCGTGGCGATATAACGTGCAACCGGGATCATCGAGGTAAGGCTTTTGTGCTCCATAGTGCAGCTCCCCCTGCGAGATATCATACGCTCCCTCACTTAAGAAAGGGTGATTCTAGCGCGAGCACCTAAGAGCGATCATTTGCACCCTATACAAACTTGTCGACTATGGGTGCCGATCTGGGGAGAGGCGGTTTTGCCCCCCTTTTTATTTATTTGGAGAATATATGGTCGTGAATACACGCCGAGCCACACTCGGCATCTTGGCGGCAGCCGCCCTCGTCGTTACCAACAATATAGCTGTATTCGCCGCGGATAAGCCTCACTCGGGTATCCCCGAGGGGGAATCACCCCGTGCGCGCATGGAAGAGCCGAAGATGCGCGACACCGCACCGGATAAGATCCTTCGAAACGCAGCTGAAGCGTACCGCTCGATCGTACGCGGCACCCACGGCGAGGTTCCCGCTTCGGTTCTGAGCGCAGCGAAGTGCGTGGCGGTCTTCCCGAACGTGGTGACCGCGGCGCTTGTCGTTGGGGGCTCCCACGGCGATGGAACGGTCAGCTGCAAGACCAAGAGCGGCAAATGGTCCGCCCCCGGTTTCGTTGATATGAGCGGCGGCAGCTTCGGCGCCCAACTCGGGGGTAAATCGAGCGATATCGTTCTATTTTTCCAAGACGATGAGGCGGTGAGCGCCCTTAAGAAGGGGAAGTTTAATCTCGGGGCCGATGCGGGGGTTACGGCAGGAACCTACTCGGCGGTTGCTGAGATGAAGCAGAAAGGGGTGATTGCGTATCAGCGCAGCGAGGGCGCATACGCCGGAGCTTCACTCACCGGAACGAACGTGATCAAGGACGACCGCGCCGCTGAGACGTACTACAATAAGCCGATCGATTTCGTCGAGATTATCGACGGGACGACTACCCCAGCGGTGACCGCAGCGGCGGACGAGTTCATGGCGCTCTTGCCGCGTACCGTCTAACAGGTTCCTCCCCCGAGAAGAGGATCGCGCGGGGCTGCCCTGCGTGCCTCCTCTCGGGGGCAAAAGATCTTTGGCGATCGATCTGGGTGGGGGTGTTTTATCGAGCGGTACTAAGATCCCCTGTGGTACTCGTCGGCCCCGGTCGATGCCCTGTTGGAATCACCACCGCCGAAAGAGGCCGGATAGAATCCGGCCCTTCACCATGTTCGAATTTTCTCGGGTGGTCTGTGGAGGGGGCAACTCTGTCGAGCCGTGGCTGCATCACCTCACGCGCTCTGGCCAAATCGAATCCCGACCTCCAAGACATTTGAATCACCGGTGGTGCCCGATGGTCGGAGGGGCGCCCTATGCTCCCCCACAACCGTCCCAACCCCGTTTTTGCTGGAATCCCCCCTGCAATTGATTCCCCCCGCCCCCATGGGTATAGTCCTCCTTTGAAACGTTATTTCGCCGGGAGGAACGGAGGATGAAACGGGATAAAGTAGCCAAGTTTATGGCTCTTGCGGGGCAGAAACTCTCCGATAATTTCCACGGAGGCACCGATGCTGAACGGAAGCTCGGTGCGCAGCTCCTCCTCTCCGAGGTTCTCGAATATGTGATCGATGGACTCGGTGTGACCCCTGAAATAAACGGGGTAAAGATAACCGACCCCGAAGCGGTCCAGTATCACGCCGAGCGGAGCCCCGATCACGCGGAGATGCTCGACGGTCTCGCCGATGTCGCCTACACGATGTACTGGAATGCAAATGCTTTCGGGGTGCCCCTTGAAGCTGGCTACGAGCTCGTCTGTGACAACAACCTTGAAAAGTTTGTGAAGCTCGACGGATGGGCGAAGGGGCTTACCGAGCTTTCCCAAGATGAGTGGCACTGCCGCTGCGATGCCGGCTGGCCTAACGAGGTGGTCCGCGTGGCGGTCGTGGAGCTCAACGGTGAGTGGTACGCGGTCGGCAAAGATGCTCGGGGCAAGGTGCGAAAACCCCTCCACTTTAAACCGGTGGATCTCTCACACCTCCTCTAAACGCGCTGAATAATCGGTTTTTTGGGACTTTTTAGCGCCCTGGAGCTATATTGAAAAGTTTAACCGTTCCTGTAGTATAGCACACTCGGGTGCCGTCCTAGCTCAGTTGGTAGAGCAACTGATTCGTAATCAGTAGGTCGTCGGTTCGATTCCGATGGACGGCTCCAACTTCCCTCCCCTCAGTCTTATCTCCTATCGACGCTATTTCTCGAATCTATTTCGCCCCAAGGGGAAACACCCCTGCCTCGGCACTAAACGATAGCTCCCGGTCGCTCTATATAAAGATCGAGCCACCCGGAACGTACGTCGATGGGAACTCTCCCGGGAAGAGACCTGCACCGCTTCGATTCATAAAGCGCTCAAGGAGGTCGCGGTACACCATCCGCACATCGAATTGGGCGCGCAGGTGGTTCGGTGACCACGGGCCGGGGAGGTACATCTCCGGCGTGTAATTCGCGTGGATACCGTTTCGCACACCGGCACCAACGACGTTGCTCCGCTTCGATAAAACACGCCGGTACCGCTTCCCAACACGGCGCTCTACCACAATCCTATAACTCTTCTTCGTCGTGGTAACCGTCGCCGCTCCCGGCTTCACAAGCCCGATGTCGAGGTCTACTCCGCTTAAGCAGCTTCCGTCCGCCTCCTCAGGCGCCTCAAGAACCGCCGGCACCGCGCTCACCACCTTTACAGCTTGCGCTTCAGCGACCGAGCCGCGCCCACCAACGACAAGAAGAGAAAAGAGTGCAGCGCCAGAAAGACGAACAGCGGCGGATAGCAAACCCATACAACCCCACACCTCCGGTACAACCTTCCCGTCGCGACCGTTGCGGTCGCTCAAAACTGCAGAGAACTACCCCTCGCTCACCAACCCTTGTGAGCTACGCGGTCAATGATGGTTCGTGGAGATCAGCACCACCGCGGTGCTTTGACATGTAACTGCTGGAAAACACCAACAACATACAACCCCTACCCCAACACAACCTTCGGATACACCTCCACCTCGCCCAGATACGCAAACAAGCGAAAGGAGTCCAGAAGCGGGGGAGTGCAATCTTTGGGCCGCGGGCCCGCCAGGGTCTCACGCATGTGGTTACCGAACCGAATTTGGTCGCGGAAATTCCGGCTCAGCACCATAAACTCAGACACTTAGGTGCACGGTCGGCGTTGCGGCTCGGCGTTGCGACATAACGCCCCGTTCGTCAGAGTAGCGGCGCTCCAATTACCGAGACGACGGCGCCCTTCCTCAGTCGGTAACCGGGGGCGAAGATACTCATGTGGAATCTCTCGCTAACGTTCGGATACATCCTCGACCAGAGCCAATGTTATCCCAAACTGCTCTTCCGCTCTGCCGGGGATAGTTCCTGGCTCTCTCGGTACCGCTCCCTTGCGGCCGAACTTCATCCTCGCGGAGAACTTAATCTTCGTTAATCATCGAACGCACGAGAAGTTAAGTATTTAACTCAATTGCACTTTTAAAGTTCCGCAACGTTGCTTTCAGGGTGACATCTTAAATTCTTATGGAACACCAACCCATGACCCAAGAAACCGCGCCTCTGCCAAGCACCGTAGGAGCCGAGCAGAAAGTTATCGCCGAACTTATCGAGATCTCGCGCGATCTTCGCCGTACATCGGCACAACCGCGTATCGAGGATATCCAGCGGGGGATCGCGCGTTGCCACGAGACGCTCGGTGAATTCATCAGCACGTGGGATGCTACCATCGCCCGAATGGGTCAGCTCCGAATCGCTCTAATCAATTTCCAGGCGGAGGTTCGAACCCTCATCCACACACCCGCGGCCCTTTCCGATCTACAGTTCCGAACCTTGGCGTTGTACTACGTTTTCGAGGGCATCCCCAGCCAACTCACCGCGGCGATCGAGGAGCGTCAGCGGAGTAGCGGAGAGAGTCCGACGCGGTACGAATTGCTCAACGCGATCATCGCGGAGCGAGGGGCCAAAAGCTATCTCGAGATCGGTTGTTGCGCCGACGATTGCTTCAACCACATTCAGTGCTCACAACGAGTCGGAGTTGATCCAAGCAGCGGTGGCACGCTCCGCATGAAGAGCGATGAGTTTTTTGCCGTCAATGTACAGAAATTCGACCTCATCTTTATCGACGGACTCCACGAAGCGTGGCAGGTCGATCGTGATATCACGAACGCACTGGCGAGCCTTCGACCAAACGGTATCATCGTCATGCACGACTGCAATCCCCTCTTCGATATTCGAACCCTCGTGCCCCGGGCCTCGGAGACTTGGAACGGTGACGTTTGGAAGAGTTTTGTGCGGGCTCGCTCCCGTGCCGATCTTGATTGCGCGGTCGGTCGATTCGATCACGGGTGTGGCGTCATAGTCCCACGCCCGAATTCAAGCCCACTCGCCCCGGTTCCCGAAGAGGCTCTCGTCTGGGACAACCTGTGCAACCATCGAACGGAATGGCTCCGACCGATGGAACTCCCCGAACTGATGGCTTGGATACGGAGCCCCCTATCGAGAGGGTAAGCTGCTCTAATCACCCCCGGGAGGATCGAAGCCATCTCGGACCGACGACAAATATATCTGGGGCCTAATCAACAACTTGCCTTGTCCCGGGCCTACGGGACACTCCGTTGCGACGTAACGCCCCGTTCGTTAGAGTATCGGCACTATGACTACCGAAACCACGCCGTCGTTCCTCAGTCGCTTACCGTGGGAGAAGATGCTCATCTGGGGTCTCTTTCTCACCTTTGCGTACATCCTCAACCACTTCTTCTTCGTCATCTTCATGACGTTTATCATCTCGTTCTGCATGCGGGGACTCGTGACCCGGATCACCCGGAAGCTCTCCCCGGGAAAAGAGCGGGGTTGGCTTCAGGTAATCGTTTCTATCGTCTGTTTCCTCCTGCTTCTTTTAAGCCTCTACGGAGCCGCACGGTTTTTCATCCCCCGTCTTGTGGCGCAAGGGGGCGCGCTCGTCAAAAAATTTAGTAATCTTGAGAAGAGTCCCCGCGCAACCCTCGACGACATCTTACGTGATACGGTTGGCACCTGGCTCTTTCAGCAGGAATACGGCGGTCCCGATGATGTGCGTTATCAAACCGCTCTAAAAGCTTCGATCGAGCGGGGTGGGCACCTTCGGGAGTACGAGCGATTCCGCGAACTCCTTATCCTCCTCGACGACGACATCGAGAGCGGTGTTGCCGAGAGTGAAAAGGGAGCGATTCGGGAGCTGCGCTCGAAAAACGGGGGTGATTACGCAAAGCGGGTCGTGGCTGCATACACCGCGCGGCGTAAATCGAACGACCCGAAGGCAACGTTCGATATCCCGCTCTTCGTAAAATTACGCGAAGCGCACAATCAAAACGCCCAAGCGTTCGCGAAGCTTTACGACGCGACCTTTCCCCAGAATGAAACCTCGGCTGAGACTCAGGAAAAAGAGCGGACCGGCTTTGAGATGCACGCAAAGAGTGAGCTCATCAAGGAGTGGAAGAAAGGGGAGATAGCAGAAAAGCTTGAGACCCAGCTCCAAGAGACGATCGTCGCTGGATTTGCCCGGATCGGACGGAATCTCGGCGAGATGATCCCCAAGATCATCACCCTTCCGATCCAGCTCGTCCTTGCGCTGATGCTGAGCTTCTTTATCACTATCGATGTGCCCCGTCTGGCGAAGGGACTACGACGACTGGAGGAGAGCCGGGCCAAGAACTTCTACGAAGAGATCGCTCCGGGGCTTATCAGCTTTGGCCGCCTCATCGGTCGGGCATTTCAGGCGCAAGGAGTGATAGCGCTCGTGAACACGGTGCTAACCTTAGCGGCGCTTAAGTTCCTGAACGTCGAGAACGAGATCTTTCTCTCGGCGATCGTCTTTATCTGCAGCTTTATCCCGGTTCTCGGAACGGTGTTCTCGAGTATCCCGATCGCCGCGATGGCGATGATCCAAGACGGCGGGAGTCTGATGCTCGCGGTATGGATCGTCGTAGCGATCTTAATCATTCACTTTATCGAGACCAGCATATTAAATCCCAAGATCGTGGGCGAGATGCTCCACCTCCATCCGGTAATGGTGCTGGCGATCCTCACGATTAGTGAGCATTTCTTCGGGATCTGGGGTTTGCTGCTTGGGTGCCCGATTATGGTGTATATCATCCGATTCGTTATCTTCGACGATGGAATACCCGGAGTGATCGAACCGATACGACGGAAACCCGTTCATGCGTAGTCCGATACTTTATGCCGTGCTTCTTGCTCTTATCGCCGCGCATCTCACCGGCTGCATCGGTCCAGGGGCAAACACCACGATGACACCTCAAAGCGCCGATTCCTTTCCGGTCGTGAGCGGTATTAACCTGAATGGGCGCACGATCGAGATCCCCCGAGAACTTGAGGGGGGCCGCCGAGTGGTGATCGTAGCTTTTGAACAACGGCAGCAAGCTGAGGTCGATACCTGGATTCAGGGGCTTGAGGAGGATCTCCGAGCCAACTCGGATCTGAGATTATACGAGCTTCCGGTGATCTATGAGGGCAGCGCTGCCTTCCGTTTTTGGGTGAACAACGGAATGCGCTCCGGAATCACCGATGAAACTGCGCGAAATCGAACGATCACCGTCTACACCGATCGGGAGAAGTTCTACGCAGCGCTCGGGGTGCGCCAAGATACGATTACGACCTTCCTCCTTGATACTGCGGGGAAGATAGTATGGCGGGCAGACGGTCCATCGACACCCGAGGCGCTCGCCTCGCTCCGCAGCGCGCTCGCACGATAGAGCGATCAATCGCTGACCTTCGCTGAGCTCCCCAGAGAGCGGCTACGCCGCTTTGAGGTCATCGAGCCGCTCAGCGCAGTGCTCGTGGTAGCCAGCCCGCCTTAGGATGAGACTTGAGGGTGATATCTGTGCGAGCGACTCAGCGCTAAACTCGGGGCAAAATTCATCCATCTGCGCCGCGATCCGCTGGCGGAGCTCCTCGATCGGCGCCCCTTCACTCTGAAAGGCCGCGGCGTGATCCCGAAGCTCCTCGATAAGGAGTTCTACAAACGCCTCAACGAAGCCCGGCTCGCCGAGCCGGTTGATGATTCCGGGGGCGGCGACGATCGCTCGCAACGCCTCGATAACCCGACGAAGCTCAGGCGAAGCGCGAAGAAGCCGTTTTAAGAGATGGTGGTTCTGCCAGACCTCTCGCTCAAGCTCGGCGGAGGCCAGGTCCTTCACCTGCCCGTACTCGAGTCGTATACGACTCGATTCGATCTTCTCCGCGGCAGCGCGCATCGCCCGAGAGATAAAGCGGAGCCCAGCAACGTTCATCTGCGGGCGGTCAAGCGCCTCAAAGACTGCGGCGGCGCACGCCGGGGTTTCGGGAAATATCGAGATAAGGTTCGTCGCCCGCGCCCGATGGGTCTCACGAAGCTGCTCAAGAAGGAGTCTCTCCTCGGGGGAACGGGAGACCCCGGTCTCCGCTCGATCGAGGGTCGTCTCGATCTCGTGAGCGGGGGCGATCGCCTGGGTGTTTACCGAAACGGGGTCTCGGGAGATCTCGTCTTTCATAGGGGAACCGCTCGCTCGAACCTCATGTAGCTATAGTACCGCAGCTCCGATCCTTACCCAACCGCACTTTCCTCGGTTATTTCAATACGTTATAAGAGGCGCGGGCGATCATACCCGTAGAACACTCCGCGAGTGAGAGTCGAGCGCTCGCGCAAATGGAGGTTCTCAACTTATGCGGCTCTCGGTCATCGTTCCCCTTTTCAACAACGAGCGCACGATTACGCGGGCGCTTCGCTCGATCGTGGCGCAGCGGTTTACCGACTTCGAGGTCGTAGTCGTCGACGACGGATCGACCGATCGAAGCGCCGCTCGAGCAGCTGAGGTCACTGATCCCCGAATCCGTATCATCTCCACCGCAAATCGGGGACCGGGAGCTGCCCGTAATCGGGGGGTAAGTGAATCGACCGGAGAGGTACTCGCCTTTCTCGATAGCGACGATGAGTGGCTCCCCGTGTACCTTGAGCACGCGCTTCGCACCCTCGATACCTTCGGGGATGAAGCGGAAGCGGCGGTGGTGGGATACCAGCGTTACCCCAACGGGGAATCGACCGCAGCGGGGTGGCGTCGGCGCGGCCTCATCGACGGTTTGTTTCGGGTGGGCGCTCACACCTCCGCCGAACTTCTCATCACCCTCATCGCCTACATGTCGCCGTGGAACACCGTCGTTAGGCGAACCGTCTTCGAACGTTGGGGGGGATTCTGTGAGGTTCCGGGGGTACGCTACGCTGAGGACTCGTATCTCTGGTTTAAAATCGTTCTTAACTCGCCGATCGCGGTGAGCCTCACCCCGCCGTGCGCGCGCTACCACACCGAGGATTCAACGCTCACCCGCCAAGACCGGGGTCCCCGGCCGATCGAGCCGTTTCTTACCGACCCCGCACCGCTCTACGAAGCGTGCCCCGCCGAACTGACTCCCCTCCTCCGCGCAGCGCTCAATCGACGCGCGCTCAAAACTGCGTGTATGCTCGGATACTGGGGACGCTGGCGGGAGGCGCGGGAGATCCTCCGCCGCTTCGGACTTAAGGATGGCTTCGGTTCGCCGTATTTTTTGCCAGCTCTTTTGGCGGGAACCCCCCTTGCTGCTCCGGCGGGTTGGATCGCTCGCAACGGGCTTGGCGGTCCCCGCCGCGTTACCGAACCTCCTCAGCTGCGAGGCGCATCGACCGTTCGAGGGCGGTAAAAAAACGCCGATACGGCTCCGGATCGACGACCGGGGTCACGTTGTGTTGGGCGTTCGCGCGGACGAGCATCTCTTTCGGCCTTTCGGAAGATCCTCCCCCTTTCGGAAAGACGGTGACGGTCATACGGAGCGCGTAGCCGTCGAGCTTCATTCCGCTGATCGAACCCAACTCCTCATCCGCTTTATCAACCGCGAATCCGAGATCCTGCATCGTCTGGATGACGGTACGCATCGTCCGATTCTTATCGCTCGAATCGAAAGTGCGGGACTGGATCTGGCGGAGCGTCGGCTGAAGGCCGTCGTTGTCGAACACCTCGCCCACTTGAGGAGCGCATCCCCACCCAAGGAGAATCACCCCGAGAATTACCATTTTCCGTCGGTGCCGTATCATCATCGGTGCTCCTTAAAGCGTATGGGCTTTTAGAAAAACCGCTTTCTGCAGCTTCGTGAAGAACTGCGCATAGATCTCGGGATCGTCGAGCGCCTCTACTCGGGAGACCTCGTTTCGATCGTCGTAGACGATCCGCTGAAACATGACCCGCACAAGAATGTTGCCCTTCAGGCTCGGCCGGGTCACAAACGATGCGGTGATATGCTGAACTCGATCGACCGACATGTCGACCCCCGCGATAGCCCCGAGAACGACCGCCCCGATACGCTGCGCGTTGTCGGTAGCGTCCCGAGTTTTGGATGCGGCCACGAGTCCGAGCTTCGTCTCGCTTGTATCGATATTAAATCCGAGGTCTTGGAGCACCCCGGCGCCACCTTGGAGGAGCTTCAACTCGTCGGTGGTCTCAAAGCGGCGGGTCTGACTCGCTCGCAGCCCGAGGGAATCTTTCTCCATCCGCACCGCCTCCGCGGGGATACGCGGAGCCGCCGCCCCGTTGAGCGGCGCCACAGCGAGCGCCGCACCTACGATAACGCTCAACGTTCGATACATATCTCCCCTATCGCTTGTTTCCTCAGCAACGGCAGATTAACGCTAAAAACGGGCTGTGTGGTAGGAAAAATCGCGCGCGACACCGGCTCCATCAAAGGTAACGATGACGGTAAAAACGCGGGGCCGATCGCCCTGCTCGTCCCCCTTAAAGAAGAGGCTCGTGACGTCACCTACTTTTTCCGAAACGACCTGCCCCGCGGCAACACGGTCGTAAACCCAGATAGAACCCCGCTCACCGCTTGACGATACGGTGCTCGGCGCACCGAATATCTCAGTTATCTCCTCTCCTACCATCCCGGTCGAAACCCGGAGCGCTCCTCTGTTTACACCGATAGCCCCACCCAAAAGGTTCGAGCCGGCGCCGGAGCTCAAGCATCCCCCCGTGAGGAGAAGGAGGCTATAGAGAAGGATCGGGGGAAAGAGACGCCGCATAGTTTTGATTACTCCACTATCGTCCCTAAGGATACGGCACCTCGGATTCAAGTGAAAGGCTCCTCGAACCCAAGAATTCACCCGAACTTAGGACGACACCGGACGCTCTCCCGTGGTGAGAACTACCCCCATCGGCAGCTCGATTCCACCGTTCCTCATCCACGGCTGAAGCCTGCTCTGCACCGCACGCTCGATCGCCGCGAGCTGAGCAGGATTCTGGGCCCGAAGCACCGCGCCCGTTCGGGCGGTGCCCCGGAGGAAAGTCTCAAAAAACACCGTGGGGCTTGAAAGCTTCCACATGAGCTCAATTCGCTCCGTGCTTACCGCAGCGAACCCCGCAGCGGCAAGCTCAAGCCGCGCTGTCGCTGGATCACCATACTTAAAGAACGGGGGTCCCGGCGGAAGATGAACCTGGGGATCCCCCGCCGCGGCGATCGCACCCACGATCACTTCGAATCCCCGCGATCGCTCAGGGGGTTCCCAGGCGGTGAAGGCGTAGCGCCCACCCGGCTTCAACACCCGATACCCCTCGCGAAAAGCCCGCAGCGGATCGGAAAGGTGCAGTACCCCGAAATTCATCGCAACCCCCGCGAAGGTGCGATCGGGAAATGGAAGTGCGTGCGCATCCCCGCAGCGAAAGTTCACCCCCGGGTACCGGCGCCGCGCGATTTCGAGCATACCCTCAGCAAAATCGAGCGCGGTGGCGGAGAAACCGCGCGCTTCCGCAGCCCCCGCTAGATCCCCGGGGCCGCACGCCACATCGAGAAGCTGCACCCCTGGAGGGAGCGCCAGCGCGGTGAGAAGCCGCGCTGCAACCTCATTGGTGAGGGGACCGAAGCCGACGCGATACGCCTCCACTGCTCCTTCCCACGCCGCCCGCTCAAATCGATCGAAATCGGATGTTAAGTCCATACCACTCTCGATACACGACCCCCAGCGGCTGGGCAACGTGCCTCGAAATCGGGGTTCGAGGCTATCGCAGCGCCTTTGAAATAAGGCGTGCCCGCTCTCACATAAGCCCTCACCGTGTGGTATACCTCTCGAATGAGTATCGAGCCGGCATCGAATCCTCTCTTCAGGGATAACCCGCCCCAACGCTCCGGGGAGCCCGACCTTTCCCTCCCCTTCACCCACCGAACCACCGCACAGATGGCGGCGAACCTCCTCGTCAAAGTTGAGGGGGTGATCGACTTCGTGCACAACGCCGAGAGCTATTTTGCTCGAGAGTTAGCCGCGGTCCATCCATCTTTTCTTGAAAGCGCTAAAAATCTCGTTCACTTCGATGCCCTCTCGAAACTTGATCTCGCGGAGCTCAAGCACGAGCTTCGGACCATCGGATTAAACGGCGAGATCACCTCACCGTTTGCGGTTCTCCCGACACTGCGCTCGGTGCGGGATGTCCTCACATTGGTATCGGGACGGGAGCTTGACCCCCACCGGCTCGGCATCGAGCGGGCAGATATCACCCGTTTAGAGAACCTCGCCGCCGAGCACGCTCACGCTGCGCTCGGGCCTGCCCCAACGCTCCATCCAACTCGGGTGATGGTCAGCTCTCACGGTGAGCTCACCCGCGATTACGCCAAGATACGGGCGCTTGTCGGGGCGGGGATGGATGTCTTACGGATCAACTGCGCCCACGGGGATGCGCAGGAGTGGCGGCAAACCGCTGAAATGACCCGTCAGGCCGCGACTGAGTGTGGGCGCGAGGTACGGATCATCTGCGACCTCGCCGGCCCGAAAGTCCGTACCGGCCCGCTGCTCAACGATGAGCCGATTCTCCTCGCGGTCGGTGATACGATTGAGGTGACAGCGGAGCCTCTCCTTGGAGCGAATAAAACGGCGGCGGAGGATGGAACTATCCATCCGGCACAGGTAAGCTGCACCCTTCCCGAAGCGTTCGCTGCGCTCAAGGCGGGAGACCGGGTGCTCTTCGATGACGGCAATATCGCTGGGGTTATCGAGCGGTGCGACGAGAAGAGCGCCGATGTTTGTATCTCGTATGTGCTCAACGACTATCATCCGCTCCTCGCCAGAAAAG
>JBJOHD010000095.1:0-11815 GCA_046047875.1 Pseudomonadota bacterium
GAAATACGGGCAAGCGGCTCCGTATTACGGGAGATCCCCGCCGCAGTTACCCCAAGACGTCGCGCGGTCACCGAATTCGCAAGACCTATCTCAGAGAGCTCCCAGACCTTCTGCTGAAACGCGTTGAGAACCTGCTCATCACCAACGCACGGGAGCGCCCAGCGCACCCCTTTAACATCGATGGTGGTCCCGATGAGCCACGAGTAGATCGCGGGCCCCATGAAAAACCACATATAGTTGCGTGGGGGAGACCCTATCGCCACTCCGACGAGCCCACCGATAACCGCAAGGACGTACACCAAAGGCGCCCAAAGCTGCATATCGGAGAACAGAAGCTTATCGAGGATATCAGCCTGTACCCAGTAGCCTTGGGTTGCAAACGCTGCAGTGATCGCGGAAAACGTCGTTGCACGGAGTGGATCGGATTGATCACCCATCCACGGCGGCGGCTCCATACACGAGCTGGCCTGAAGCTCTAAGAGAGTCTGTGCGAGATCAACTAACCACATAACTAACCCGTTGTCCGTCGCTACCTTAACCGCCGTAAATCTTGGTTCTCAGAGACAAGCGCCTCGGCGAACTCCTTAAGCTTCACTAAAACCTTATCGTGTTCCCGCTGGATATCCCGCGATCCCGCAACGTCGTAGAGCGCATCGAACGCGAGGGTCCGAATGACGGAGTCAAATGTTCCCGCGGTCAGACTCCGCAGCAGCTGCTCAGTTGCGAGATAGGTATTTAAAGTCTTCGCTCGACCGATGAGCTCAGCATACGAAAAGATCACCCGCGACATCCGCGACGTGTTTCTCCCCCAATCGCCCCCTTGCGAGATCGAGTCGATACTCGTTGGGGAGGTGCTCTGCCATGACTGTAAAACGGAGCACTCTTCATTTGTCCGACGAAGCGATTCCGTGAACTCTCGGTAAAACGCCTGCATCACCGGCCGCCGGGTCATATGACCGGCAACGGCGAGACGCGCCATGAGCTCCTGGGTGGTGCTGCGGTCATAGAAGTCGGAGCTCAGCGCGCTCGGCGATGTGAATTGAGTGCACTGCGAAAAGAGGATCTCGTGGATAACGTTATAGGCAACGAGGGTATGCCGCCGATGAAGCTCCTCGGCCGATATTTCAGGAGCTAGCCGCGTATGAGTTAGGCGCCTCGTTCCGATGCTCCCCTCGGACACGGAGAAGAAGATATCGCCTACCGTCTCTAAGAAAGAGGTCCGCAAACTATTCATCCGCTCAGGAACGAAGAGGTCGATCTCTTGATTGAAGAGATAGTCGGTCAAAGTAATCTGATCGGGCTCACGCTCCGGGACACCGACCCCTTGGAACCGCGAGGAGTGGCTATCATCGTCGACCAGATTAAATCCAGCGGGGCTCACCGCTGAAAACGGCGCGGTAGTCCCGTTCGTAATCACCTCTCCACCTTGACACTCAGCGTCCGCCTGCGGCCACGACCGGCGCTCACCGACGACGGTCGAGCCCATCTTACGCGCCATACACGCCTGATACGCCCGTAGCGCCATCACCCCCTCGGGCGAGACGCTTGCATTCGCGATGAACGCTTGGTTGGCGAGGAATCTGCTCTGAAGCGATTGGTTGACGTTGTTGAGAGCGATACTGAGCCCTGCGGAGATACCCGGCTCGGTAAGCTGCATGGCTACGTTCATCAGCGTCATGGGTGCAACCAACGCATTCGCGGCCTGGTTCGAATACGCCATCGAGTTGACGATCGACTGAAAGCCCGCCATCGGAGAGAGCGAGTTAATCGTCGTAGAACGCGCAGACGGCTCGGGTTTCAGATAGTCGCTCCCGGTAAACTCGCCGCAGTTCCCGCCGTTTGGACACCAGACGTTTGGGTTAAAGCCCCGGCCTACCGGATTGTTGACGATCTCCTCGAGCGGCGAGGAGGACGCGAAGGAGTTTCCGGGACTCTGGGTTTGTCCCCTTTCTATATTCCTTCCAAGAGAATAGATGCCGGTCGCCGAGTCTCCGCTCGGATCCTCTACCCCCGGGTAGGGATACCCTAGCGCTATCTGCGGGATGCTCCAGAGAGCCCCAACGATCACGATAAAGCTGCGTATATTCGCGCACCGCATAAAGACCTATCTTCCCGTATCCAAGGATTTGATAATCTGCTCCAGCTCGGTGAACCGAACGATCCCACCGTGTGAGACGGTCTTCCCCGTGCGAGGATCTGTGACGACCACCGTGGGGGTTCCTGTGAGCTTCATCGACTGGGCGAGCTTCGCCCCGTCCCGAATCAAGAACGTCGTGCGGGTCATCGACTTAAACCGCTGCGCCTCTCCAAGGTTAAACCCATCGGTGACGAAGCCCACCACGTTTACCGGACGACCGGAACGGTGCAGCGACTCTATCTCAGGGGCCATCTCAAGCGATTGAGCGTCCCGCGGAGAGAAGAAAAATAACACATCGACCGGCTGCTGCACCGAAGCCGCTCCTGACTCGTTATTGATGAGCGCTTGCGCTGCCGCATCGTCGTTCATCACAGGGACGATACTGTTTTCGCCCCCCGGCTTGCTGCGCTCATCCGCGCGCTTCTCTGCTGCCTTCGCCTCCTCAAAGATCTCGCGGGTGCGATCGTCGAGCCCGGCACTCTTCGGACCGATTCCGCTCCGCTCAAGGTCACGCTCGAGGATCTCCTGATCTTCAACGAAATCGGGGCCACCTTTCCACTGCCCCGGCTCAGCCATCCCCTCACGCTCAAGCGCCTTCCCGGTCATGCTCATGAGGCGGGCGTTTTGACTCTGCACATGCCCGATGTACCGCACATATTGCCGTGCGTATTGAAAAGCGAGATCGTCGTGCCCAGCCTCTAAAGCGCGCAGCATCGCCTTAAACGGCTTCGGCGCACTCTCTACCGCCAACATCGGCAGCTTCTCCTCAGGGTCACCGAACTCAGTGGTGATATCATCTGCCGAGGTGCTCTCCGGATCGAAATTGCTTCCACCGTCTTTCGCTTTCTGGGCAGCCGCTGCTTCGGCCGTGTCGTTAGCAGCAGGGGCGCGATCTTTTTTCCGCCGCGTCGCGAGCTCCCGCTCTTTGAGTCGACCTGCGTTCACTACGACGATCGAATCGTCGAACACCGAGAGCGCCGCATCGCGATCAAAAAAATCTAACGAGGATTCCTCGGCAGCAGCCGCGGTGCCGGCGAACAGCACACACACCACACCAAGATTTCGGATGAAGGCGGTCACAGACAAAAACCTCGCAATACCGGAATCACGCCCACGCTGACAGGCGACCGGTTTTTCCGGGGCGCAGCCCCTCTCATAAGAGAAGTTATGGGTAGTTTTACGGGGTATGTGCCTTTAATAAGTGAGGATTTCGCCTCCGATGAGGCGCGTGTGGGACTGACTTTACGCCCTGTAGTTTCAGTACGTTAGCTGCTGTCTGCGCGGGGGTGCCTTCACCGTTTAAAGCTTCGGCTGAACCCCTCCGAACAGCGGATCGGGCGTAGGACTCGGGGTCGGCGTGGGCTTAGTGTTTTCTCCCTCCGTCGCAGCACCGGGTGACGGCTGTGGGACATCCTCCTCCCGCGCTACCCGCATCTCGTTCGGCTTCTCCACGAATTCGCCTTTCATATTGAAGTGGGCCGCCAGCGGCCCGGTCGCCTCAAGCAGGATCTCCCCTTTTGGAGTGCGTAAGACCCACGTCGGGGAACGCTTAATATTGTAGTGATCGGGCGCCTCCTCTGCAGCCTCGATCACCCCTTGCCGCGCCACTAAAAACAACGCGTTGGGAGAATTCATGATGTTCTGCACCGAGCCGATCGCCCAGATAAAGCCCACGTTAAGATCGTATCGGTCAACTACCTCGAGGAGCTCTTTTAACTTCTCGTCGAAATGCGCTTTGTCGACCGCATTGATGACCCCACCCACCGATAAAACTTTATGGGTCTTTTCAAGCGCGGTCAGATCGGTCGGCTGCTCCTGAGCACCGCGCTGCATCGCATCGATGCGGCGCTGCGCTTCAGCCGCGGCATCGGATGGCTTCGCCGGAGCCTCTGTCGCCCCCTCCCGTTGCCCCTCACCTTCTCCCACCGGTGTGGCGCTCGGCGGGCGCGCCGACCCGCCATGTGGTTTCGACTCTTCGAGGGGATTCCTGGCAAAATCCCGCTCATAGAACGGGTTTCTCTCCTGGGCTCCAACTAACCCGACACAGCAGACGAGGCATCCCAGAGCACCGCACCAGGGGAGGAAATGACGGAAGAAAGGCAGCACGCTACAGACCTAATGGAAACGGAGATCGGGGCTCGGCGGCCAGATGTTCGGCCGTCGACCGCGCCAGTTCATACAACAGGTAAACCGGGTCCACATAATCACGACGTTCCAATGATCCTTACCCTTCTTCGAGTTCGCAAGCTTATTTTCATCGAGCTTCCATTTTTCGATCCCACCGCACCCCTTCGGCATCCGATTATTGCGGGTCCATTGAAACTTGTCCCCTTTGTCGGGCCTGTAGGTGTACATGTTGCCGGCCATTAACCTCTCGGCGACCCGTATCGCCTTCATCGTTCCAACACGAGAGGCATCGGTAAAATGCACCGACTGCGCCGTGTTCGTCACCGGCAGCCACGCTCCGGCGTTCGTGCCCTGACATCCTTCTTCGCCAGGGAACGACATCCCACCGGGGAGCGGGAATGCGAGCGGGAATGCCATGTCCTTCGGCGTTTTACCCGTTCGAACGTTTTTCATCGTGCAGACCTGCGGCAAGAACGTCATCGGTACCATCAGCGAGGGCCAAAAGATCATACTGAGCCCACCGAAGCGCGCGGGAAGGATCATGAACGGCCAGTCGCTAAACCACCACGGCTGGCGGATGTGGTGGCACCAGGGGCTCATCGCTCCGACGGTTGTATTAAAAAACTCAGGCATCAGGTGGTACTCGACATAACGGAAGCCGGGGTGGCTCGTCATCGCATTGGTCCACCGAGCATCGCTGTTGTAGCCGCCGAGCCGGCTGAGACCTAAACCGATCCCAGCCCCTGCGTCCGGACTCGGATTGGGGTCGGAGCTCAGCGCGTTGCCGTACATCCCGCTCAGGGTTTGCGCCGAGAGCTTTGCCCGGGTAACTCCGAGCTGCGTGAGGGTAGGAGCCATCGCGTATAACCCTACCGGAAGGTTCTCGTTGAGCGGGATGATGAACTGATCGTTTATAAATTTGGGGAAATATCCGCTCTTATACGGCTGATCAACGGTTTCGATCTTTACCGTAGGAAAACTGTATCGAATGAGCAGCGTCACATCGATGTCGAACGGCGGATCGTAATTGATACAGATATTAACGAGGCGAAACTTCAAACAGCTCAAGATACGAGACACGATCGTCTGAATATCGTGAATATGGTTCGAGACGAGCTCGGGAAGATCCGCTCCGTGGAAAAATGCCCAGCGGTCACCGTCATTGGGGAGTCGATCGATTATCTCCGGCGCGGCAAGATTGCGATCGAACTCGTTCTCGAGGGGATCGCTGCCGCGAGCGAGCTTCTGAATCCTCTTTTCGGTGAGTCCCCGTCCCGAGGGGCTCGATAGATACTTCTTCTGCTCGGAGATCTCCCCCTGTTGCGCGTCGATGTGCGGCTGAACGGTATTCAGGATAAACTCAAGGGTGAACGGGCGGACATCGAGCCCGTTGCCGCCCTGTGCAGACGCTCCGTTGATAAAACCGAACAATGCCGCAGTGACTACGGCCAGGCTCGCCGCCACCACCTGAATCCATTTCGCTCGACCGTGCTGCATCATCGTATCACCTAAAATCCTTTGACTAAGTCCTCCATCTTCGGATGGACCTTGCCCTTGCCGTGAGGATTTTCATCGAAGTTCTTGAGCGCGTTCGCCCCTTCATCCCGATAGACATACGCCTTCGTCGCTCGCATCCGGGTCGGCAAACACGTGACCCCCACCCCAACGGTGGAGAACGCCGCCGCATTCGGAGCATCCGCCACGTACGGCTGAATCACCGTGTCCTTCCCGAAGACCTCATGGGCGTCGAGTGGAAGATCCTTTTTTGCGATAAACAACATATCGAAGAGGATCGTCTTATCGCTGCGGGCATCTTTCATCCCGGTATCCTCCCGCGTCGTCTTACTTTCGGTGCACTTCGGTAGATCAGGCACCGAGCGGTGCATCTCCTTAATCCGCTCGACCCCCTTCATATGCAGATCGATGATCTCTTGCTCCTGCTCCTTCGTGATCTGCAGCACCGGTGGGATCTCCTCAGGCTTCGGAAACGGAATTCCTTGGGTCGATCGAAGATGCAGGACCACCGGACGAACCGTCGCTGCCTCCTCATCGATCTCCTGCTCACGCTCCTCGATCCCTTGCGCACCACGATATTGCGCTTCGATGATTGCACGCAGGTGGCGGCTATCCGGCTCGAGCCGGAGGCGCTCCGCGATCTTCCCGATGATCTCCGGGGTCAAAACAAAATTCGGATCGCGCGATGATTGGGCGAACACCGGCGATGCCAGCAGTACGAACGCGGCGATGAGAAATGAATTTGGGATGAGCGAGCGTAAACGCACCGAAAAAACCTTCGCTAACAGCCAGCGGTCACGGAGCCAAGCTCCCCAAAATACACGGAGACCACCGTCAGAACGGTTATGCCCCCCTTCGCCGCTGGTGTGCCGTATCAGACGGCGCAAAAAAGCCCGCCGAGGGGCGGGCTTTCTGCTTTCAAATCAGCATGTTATCTCACTTATACGCATCCATCGGGAGACAGGTGCATACCAGATTGCGATCCCCGTAGCTGCTGTCGATACGCCCCACCGTGGGCCAGAACTTGTAGCTCCGGGTAAATTTCGAGGGGAAAGCCCCCTGCTCCCGCGAATACGGACGGGACCACTCAGAAGAGATCACATCGTGAGCGGTGTGAGGCGCGTTCTTTAAGGGGTTATTCGCGCGATCCATCACCCCGTCCTCGATCTCTTTCGCCTCGTGCCAGATCGCGATCATCGCCTCACAGAACCGATCGAGCTCCGCGAGCGATTCGCTCTCGGTCGGCTCCACCATCATCGTCCCGGCGACCGGCCACGACACGGTCGGTGCGTGAAAGCCGAAGTCCATCAGCCGCTTCGCGACATCGTCGACCTCAACTCCCGCCGATTTCTTAAGCGGTCGGAGGTCGAGGATACACTCATGCGCGCAGAACCCGTTCTTTCCACGGTAAACCACCGGATAGTACTTCTCGAGCTTCGCGGCGATATAGTTGGCATTCACGATCGCTATCTCAGAGGCCTCACGGAGCCCGGCTGCCCCCATCATCGCGATGTACATCCACGATATGGTGAGGATACTCGCACTTCCCCACGGCGCCGCCGAGATCGGACCTACCCCATGGGGGTGCCCGAGATTTACGAGCGGGTGATTTGGGAGGAACGGCACCAGATGCGCCCGTGCGGCGATCGGGCCCATCCCCGGGCCTCCACCACCGTGGGGGATGCAGAAGGTCTTATGGAGGTTGATGTGGCACACATCTGCCCCGATATCGTTCGGCCGCACGAGCCCCACGAGCGCGTTGAGATTCGCTCCGTCCATGTACACCTGTCCACCGTGGGTGTGCACGGTGTCGCAGATCTCCCGAATAGCCTCCTCGAATACCCCGTGGGTTGAGGGATAGGTGACCATCAGCGCGGCGAGACTCGCCTTATGCTCCTCCGCCTTCGCTTTTAAATCAGCGACATCGATATTGCCGTGGTCGTCGCACTCAACCGCCACCACTCGGAGCCCGGCCATTACTGCGCTCGCTGGATTCGTTCCGTGGGCTGAGCGGGGGATAAGACACACATCGCGGTGCGACTGCCCCTTACTCGCAAGGTACGCCCGAATCACGGCAAGCCCCGCATACTCCCCTTGAGAGCCCGCGTTCGGTTGAAGCGATACCCCAGCGAATCCGGTCACCTCCGCAAGCGCCGACTCGAGTCCGCGGAAGAGCTCCTCATACCCCCGCCGCTGCTCCGGCGGACAGAAGGGATGGAGCGAATTGAACTCTGGCCACGTCACCGGGAACATCTCGGTCGCGGCGTTGAGCTTCATCGTGCACGAGCCGAGCGGGATCATCGAACCGGTGAGCGAAAGATCACGCGACTCAAGACGTCGCACATAGCGCTGGAACTCGGTCTCGGAGTGATAACGGTTAAAAACCTCGTGGGTGAGATAGGCGCTCTTTCGTTCGAAGAAGCTCGGCCACACCCACCGTCCCTTCGGGGCCTCGTGAAACGTCTCGACCATTTTCCCGGTGAGCACCTCGATGAGATCTTTAAGATCTCGCTCCGAGGTCGTCTCATCGAGGGAAAGCGCGACGCTCTCTCCGTCGACGGTCCGCAGGTTAATCCGTTTTTTCGTCGCCCGCTCCTGCACCGTGCGCATATCGCGCCCGACCTGCACGTGGAGGGTATCGAAAAAGTGGGGGTTATTCACCGTGATCCCATCGGCCTCGAGCGCCGCGGCGAGGAGCCGGGTCATCTGGTGAACCCGCTCAGCGATCCGCCGTATCCCCTGCGGTCCGTGGTAGACCGCGTACATACTCGCCATAACGCCGAGCAGCACCTGCGCCGTGCAGATGTTGCTGGTCGCCCGTTCGCGCCGGATGTGCTGCTCCCGAGTTTGGAGTGAAAGACGGAGCGCCGGCTGACCCCGGCTGTCTTTCGACACTCCAACAAGCCGACCCGGCATGAGCCGTTTGTGCTCATCCTTGGTTGCAAAAAACGCCGCGTGCGGCCCGCCGAAACCCATCGGAACGCCAAACCGTTGGGCGCTCCCAACGACGATATCAGCACCGAATTCGCCGGGCGGGGTCAGAAGGGCGAGCGACAAGATATCCGCCGCCACAATAAAAACGGCCTTCCCCTTCGCACATCCCTCTCCGAGAGCGCGGTAATCCTCGACCGTTCCGACGCTGGTGGGATACTGCACTAAGACACAGAAAACATCGTTCGAAAGGGCGCCCCCTTTGAGCCACCCGGCGTGGTCGCTCACGACAACGTTCACCCCCAGCATCCGCGCGCGGGTTTCCACGACGCTCACCGTTTGCGGGTGGCACGCCGAAGAGATGAGCAGCGTCCGCTTATCACCCGCTACACGCGCTCCCTCCTGCTCAAGCTTCTCACACACCGCGAGCGCAAGCGCCGCGCCCTCAGCCGCCGCAGTGCCCTCATCGAGGAGCGACGCGTTTGCGATCGGGAGCCCGGTCAGATCGGTGATCATCGTCTGGAAGTTGAGGCACGCCTCGAGCCGCCCCTGCGAGATCTCGGGCTGATACGGCGTATACTGGGTGTACCACCCGGGGTTCTCAAGGATATTCCGCTGAATTACCGCCGGGGTGAAGCAGCCGTAGTAACCCATCCCGATGAACGACCGCCAGATCTGATTCTTCGACGCGAGGGCTTTCAGATCGGCGAGCGCCTGAGGCTCAGTTCGCTCACACGCAAATTCACTCAGCGAAAACGTACCCGGAATCCGGATCCCCTCCGGCACCACCTTATCGATCAGATCTTTCACCGAAGCGAGCCCGAGCACTCCGAGCATCTGCTCGGTCTCAGCGGCGTTCGGTCCTATGTGACGGCGGATAAACGAATCGTTTTCGAGCTTAAACGAGCGCACAGTAGTCATAATCGGGAACGAAACAGGTAAAGTGCTTGGTAAAAATCGGGAACCGGCAGCGACAACAGCTACGCCTTCTCCCCAACGTGGGTGCGGTACTGATCAGCGGTCATCAACGCACCGACATCTCCCGTTGAAAATCCCTCGAGCTTCACCATCCAGCCCTCACCGTACGGATCGGAGTTGATGAGCTGGGGATTCCCTTGAAGAGCGGCGTTACCTTCCTTAACTTTTCCACCGATAGGGGCGTAGACATCGGACGCCGCTTTTGTCGACTCCACAACACACAACGAGTCACCCTTTGAGAACGATCGCCCCGGCGCAGGGGTCTCAGCAAACACGATCTCGCCGAGCTCGTGCTGCGCAAATTCGGTGATGCCGATGGTGGCGACGCTCCCCTCAACCCGCACCCATTCGTGGTCCTTGGTGTATTTCAGATCGTTCGGAAAATTCATACGGTCTCTCCCTAAAAGAAAATCGGTGCAACGTTAATCATCAAATCACTGCGGGCGCTTGTAAAACGGTCGCTTCACCACGCGGCACTTGAGCCGACGGCCCCGCACCTCGACGTGGAGCGGCGTATCGACCGCGGTGTATTTTGATTCGACGATAGCGAGGCCGATCGCACGGTTCACCGTCGGGGTCTTCGTCCCACTCGTTGTCAGCCCGATCGTTCGCCCGGTCTCTTCGGTGAGAGCATCCCCCTGCCGCGCTATCCCCGCATCCTCGAGCACATATCCGACGAGCCCCCGGGGGGTTCCCCCGTTCTTGATCTTCAAAAGCGCCTCGCGGCCGATAAAGTCACCTTTATCGAACTTCACGATCCAGCCGAGACCCGACTCAAGCGCCGGGATATCGTCGTTGATCTCGTGACCGTGAAGCGGCAGACACGCCTCAAGCCGCAGGGAATCACGCGCGCCGAGCCCCGCCGGAACGAGGCCGGAACCCTCCCCCGCGACCAACAGCGCCTCCCACAGCTCCGCCGAGCGATTCCACGGAACGAAGATCTCAAAACCATCCTCCCCGGTGTACCCGGTGCGGGCCACCGTGACCGGGATACCGGCGATCGTCAGATCCGCAAACGAGAAGTACTGGAGCCCGACTGCCTCGGCCCCACCCGACAAGCGCTGCATAATCTCAACTGAGCGGGGGCCTTGGAGCGCTATCTGACCGAACTCGTGGCTCCGATTCGTCACGGTCGCTTGAAAGGTATTGTGGCGCTGGAACCAGGCGAAGTCCTTCTCCGCGTTTGAGGCGTTCACACAGATAAGGTAGCGGGTCGACGAGTAACGGTAGACGATAATGTCGTCGACAACTCCCCCCGCCTCATTCAAGAGCGCGTTGTACTGCGCTCGGCCGTCGGCGATCTTCTTGACGTCGTTACAGGTCAGATGGTCGATCAGTTTCTCCGCCTCCGGTCCCTCGACGAAGAGCTCCCCCATGTGGCTCACATCGAAGAGCCCCGCCGCGGTTCGCACCGCGGTATGCTCAGCGATGATGCTTGAGTACCAGATCGGGAGCTCCCATCCAGCGAACGGGACTATCCGCCCACCGAGCTTTACATGCACATCGAATAGGGGGGTACGTTGTAGAGACTCAGTCGTCATCGACTACCTTGTGAAGACCTACCGAAACGGGGGCGCGCCCCCTCTCCGAGAACCGGCGGTAGTCTTACAAAGTGACCTTGAAAATTCAAGGCGTAACAGTGAGTTGGAACGTCTTTTTAGACCTTATTTCCCGCGATCCCGCGGCGCGCTCTCGCCCCATTCACGGTGTTTTGTATAAGCATCACAACCGTCATCGGCCCCACCCCTTTCGGCACCGGGGTGATCGCCTGAGCTCGGGCTTTAGCCCCCTCGAAATCGACATCGCCGGTGAGCTTGCCGCTCTCAAGCCGGTTTATACCCACATCGATAACGATAGCGCCGGGCTTTACCCAATCCCCTTTGACGAGCCCCGGCACACCCACGGCGGCGACGAGGATATCTCCGCCCCGGCACACCTCCGGGAGGTTCGGGGTTTTTGAATGGGCGGCTGTGACCGTAGCGTTACGGTCAAGGAGCATCAAGGCTATCGGTTTCCCCACCAAGATCGAGCGCCCCACCACCACCGCGTGCTTCCCGGCGAGGTCGACGGGCTTGACCGCGATGGGATCGGTGCCCCCGATAGTTGCACCGGAGAGGGCGAGATCGA
>JBJOHD010000096.1:0-4943 GCA_046047875.1 Pseudomonadota bacterium
AACAAGTGAATCACTCGATGGGGAGAGCGCTTCAACTTTACGGAACGGAGCGACACCATCCGGCTCCTCAAACGGAAGCGGTGCAGGGTCGACTGCAAGCTCCCCCTCTTTCGGATTCCACCGACCCTCCGAATACGTTCGGATATTCCCCGGCTTTGCGACGTATATCTTCCCCCGCGTATGGAGCCCCCCGACCCATCGCCACGACAAGGTGTTGGACGCCGGATCCCCGTCGAGCAGATGGCGGTACATGAATGCGGCTCCCAGCTGCCACGGCAATCGAAGGGTAAATATCCAGACACTCGCAAACCACATCCGGGTATGGTTATGGAGATAGCCGGTGTCGATAAGCTCACGCACCCAATCGTTAAAGAAGATCAGGGATGTTCGCCCTGCGTATGCGGCGTGTAACCCCTCATCGTCACGATATCGCTCAATCAGCCGCTCTCGATCGCTCACGAACCGAGCCCACACCCCGGGATGCATCTCGAGCCATCCCTTCCAGTAGGTGCGCCATACGACTTCTTGGATAAATTTCTCCGCCATCGCAAAAGGGTATCGACTCAGTACACGCTCGATACATTCGCCCTCCGTCACCACCCGATACCGAATCCATCGCGAGAGCTGCGAGACATCGGCATGACCGGGACGGTCATAGCTTCGGTTCTTCTCGTAACTGGGCACACGCTCCAGAAACGACTCGAGCTGTGCCAATGCCCCGTCGCGCGAGGGGATCACCATCGTCTGACTGGAGTTCACAGGGTTGAGATTTTTCGGCATACTCTTTCTTTGAGAACAGCAAAATCGTAAATCTATTTGCCGAGGCAGAGCTATCTCCCCCTTTTTGTCGAGCGCCCTTCACCCCGACTCCCTCGAGATCGAGGTCTATAATGGAAACGGCGTCGATAGAGATCTACTCTCGGACCTTCCGGGATAGCATCTGAGGCTCCCAAATTCACGCGGATCGCACCTCTCCCACACATGAGACCCACCATATCTTTTGATTCCCTCAAGACCAGCACCGTTCGAGGCTCTGCCCCTCGGGGGCTCAGATAGGCGGATCTTGGAATGGTTTATAGAGAATAAAACGAGTTCGGCTCTCCCCCCGAACACCCTGTCACCATTCATGAAATCAGCCTAGTATTTTTGGGGATACATCGTCGATTGAGGCTGGCATACCCTTTGTAGGAAGATCGTTAACGCTCCCAGGGTTAAGGAAAATTCAATAGGGGAAAAATCATGAAATTTCACATCTCAATCACGTTTTTAAGTGCACTACTCGCCATATCTCCGGCGGCAGGCTTCGCGCAAAGTCCGGGTGGGAGCGATATCATCGAGTTTATCTGTCGCGACGCCGGCCTGGGAAGGTTCGGAGTAGTCTCAAAAAAGCTACGGAACTCAGCTAAAGCTGCCGCCGCTACTGCGGGTGTCGGCAGGCTCAAAATCAAAGTTATCAACGTCACCGACGTTGAGCGTCCTACGCTTCAGGTATCTCGCGCTGATCTCAACGCGGGAAATATCCCGGTGACGGTTACCGCGTCGCCGCTCGGCCTCGATTTCGGCGATCCAACGATAAGTGTGGTTTCCCCGAACAATCAGCCGTGCTCCGTGACTCGGGACTTCACTATCGAGATCAAGAAGCCAAACGGGGAGGTCGCGACGGACGTGGCGCGAGTAAGTTCTCCCGGAACTTACAAACGAAAGAATTAAAGCCACCCTGGGCGTCGTAAAGACGCCGAGGGAACACTCAACGCCCCGATCGAATCCAAAAGATCCCTCGGGGCGTTAATATTTGCTGCAAGCTAGCGCGTCGGATCTTGCCGCTGGAGCATCTCGAGCTTTTTCTCTGCAGCGGAAAGAAGACCCCGCAGATGATCCATCAGCGCTACCCCCCGCTCGTACGCGAGCACCGACCGATCAAGGGGTAACGAACCCGACTCCACCTTTGTCACGAGCTCCTCAAGGAGTTTTAGTCCCTCCTCGAACGAGAGATCTTTGAGCTTTGTCTGCCCCTTCTCATCGAGCAGTTCATCGAATCCAATCACCTTTGCCATACATTCCCTCCTCGCTAATCGCTCAATCTTCCCTCACCGACCGCTGTTCGGCGCTCCGCAACGACCTCCACACCGGTCACGGTGGCGGCGAGCGACCCCCGCCCAAGGGTGATACGAATGCCGTCACTCGGATGCACCGCCGCAGCATCGCGAACGATAGCACCATCGCACTCAACGATCGAAAATCCCCGCTCCAAGACCCGCTGGGGGCTCACCGACTCGAGCTGGCCCCCGACCCGATCAAGGGCGCTGCGGCGTCTTTCGAAAAGTTTCTCGACGCCGCCTGCAAGCCGAGCCGAGAGGAAAGCGAGGCGCTCACCGATAAGCGCTAACTTTTGGGGTGGAAGCGCGCGACGGAGCGCAGCCTCCGCCCCAGCGAAACGTCGCTCGGCTGCTGCCATATCCCGGCTCGCCGCTCGGCCAAACCGCTCCGCATACAGGTCGAGGCGCGCGTGAAGTCGCTCGATTAAAGCGAACGGTTCGATCGATTTTAGCTGCGCCTCCATCGCCGCAAGGCGCAGCCGTCGATCTTCTAGAGTGGAGGCCCCTAACCTTGATAAGCGCGCTTCAAGCTCATCGAGGGTCTGCGCGCGGGGTTCAAGCCACCGCCCGGTATCGCTGAGCCGCCGGGAGAGCTCTGCGATAAGCCGCAGAAGGTCGCTCCGCTTCGGTACGACCATCTCCGCAGCCGCTGTCGGCGTTGGAGCACGGACATCGGCGACAAGATCGGAGAGCGAAACGTCCACCTCGTGCCCCACCCCCGATACCACCGGAATACGCGAGGCGAATATCGCTCGGAGCACGATCTCCTCATTAAACGCCCAGAGATCCTCGAGGGAGCCGCCCCCTCGACCGACGATTATCACCTGAGCACGCCCCTCATCGTTCAGCCGCCGGATACCCGCCGCGATCTCCTCCGCAGCGCCGGGGCCTTGAACACGCACATCGGCTAACCGAACCTCGGTCGACGGCATCCGCTCCTGAATCTTCACCATGATATCGTGAATCACCGCGCCTTGGCCCGCGGTCACAACACCGATCACTGTCGGGAAGAACGGCAGCGGCCGCTTACGTTCAGCGGCAAAGAGACCCTCTTTCTCGAGCTTCGCCTTCAGTTCGAGGAATTTTTTTTGGAGGAGTCCTTCTCCGGCGAGTACGATCTTCGTCGCGATGAGCTGAAGTCGCCCATTTTTCTCGTAGACGTTCGGGCGACCGAGACATTGGACAGCGAGCCCGGGCTTGAGCTCAAAGGTGAGTCCCCGTGCTGCTCCCGCCCACATCGCCATCGAGAGCTGGGCGTTCTCATCTTTAAGGGTGAGGTAGATGTGTCCGCTCTTTGCTTTCGTAACCTCCGAAAGCTCACCCGCTACCCGGATCTCGGGCACGGCTTCCTCGAGAACCGAATTAAAGAGGCGATTTACCTCGGAAACGCTTAGATACGCTCGCTCCATCAACCGGATTAACGCACAAAAAGCCCAAGAAAAACAATAACTCTGACGATATACCGCTTGTCGACCGGGATGAGCTCCTCTATAGAGCGATAGAACGGTGCAGCTCATCGAATCGGCGGTTCAACTGGGCACCCAGGGGCTGAGTGGGCCGCCCCGAGAGGGGGCGAATTAAAAAGGCTGATGGAGCTCTGGAAACTCACAAAGATAGTAGAGAACCGCGACCTGCCGATTCGCCAGGTCGCTCGGCCGAGCGTGATGTTCCACAAGCGCGCGGAGCGATGGTGGCGTCTCGCGCTGATTTCTCTTCCGCTCGATGCGCTGATGGTCGCCTATCTTCCCTCGACGCTTCTCCCCCTCGCCGTCCACGATCAGCTTCTCGAACTGAGCTTTCTCGCTGGGGGGATAGCGTTCATCGGACTTTTTCGGGAGTCGCTCCTCGAAATCCTCGAACTCCTTTGGGGAAAAAGCGGCGGCCTCACCGAGTTTCGCCGCCGCCATGGAACGCTGCTCATTCTCTTATTTACCGCCCTGGTGATGTTCGAAACGGTGATCCATTTCGGTCAGTTCGGCTGGATAGTCGTAGGGATCGTAGCACTCGTTGGACTGCGCTCGTTCCGAGAGCTCTCACGACTACTTGATGAGTCGAAGAGCCGGCAATCAGCGATCGATCGGGATCGGCTGATACTCCTCGACCAGCGAAACGCGCAGGTCTTTTGGACGATAATTCTGCCGATCCTCGCCGTGCGGTTGTACGGCCTCCTCGGCGCAGTGTGTGCCTCACAAGGGGGCGCGGCCGGTGACCGTTGGCTCGAGTACGGAATGATTTTCGCGGTCGCTGGGCTTGGACTTCTCGCCCTTCTCCCTCATCCGGAGCACTTCATCCTCCGCTGCCCACGCTGCTCTCGCCGGGGCTCCCGGGTCCTCCGGTCACTCGGCGGCTGCCCCGCCTGCGCCCGCGAGGAATTCCAGGTGAGGAAAAACACGGATCAACCGATGAGCGCCGAGCGGATCTTCGAAAGCAGCGCCGAGGCGCCCGATACAGGCGAGTCACCGCGAGCAGCATCGGCTGAGGACTCGACCAAAGGGGTCGTACGCCGGATCGCTCGAGCTCTCCGTAATTTTTCCCGCTCCGACGGTATCGAGCACTGAGCGCTCTCCCAATACTCCCCCCGCGGCGAGAAGACGGTGAGCGTAATCGCCGCAGCGATGCCCTCGACAGACGAGCAGCTCCGACACGGCACAGCAACGACGGTCTGATACCACCGCCCTCCGGAAAATCTTCCCGCAAAGGGGAGTTCAACCGTCACCACGTCGCCGCCGAGCTCACTCGGAGCGTTCGACGGACGAAGCGCGCCACCGGTGACATCGATGAATTCGTAATAAAACGTCAATCGGTTCGGCGACACAGCGCTCCGATCGACGTTGATGGTCACCTGGA
>JBJOHD010000097.1:0-13000 GCA_046047875.1 Pseudomonadota bacterium
CTCCGCGGGAGTGAAAAAACTTATTTGTCGAAGGACTAGTTCCTTAGGAGGACCCGCGGCACCAGCCCAGGATCGGTGTAGCGGAATCCTTGCTCCCGCTAACGCTGGGAGGTGGGGCTCGCGCTCACGATACCGTTTCAGATTTTTGAATCGGAGTTAAAGGTTATCGCGACGACCCGTTAAAAGATCTACGCGAATACTTTGACCGTCCCGCTCTTTTATCCAAGAGAGCTCTCCACCTTGGGGCACCTCCATGTATCCCGACGCCAAGCACCTTACCATCTACCCCCTAAACTCTCTGCGATACCTAGCTGGTGGTCGGGGATGACGACACTTTTCAGCGCTCTCGCCATCACCTCTTTTGTACGCCCACAACGGCGATACGAGGCCACGATGTTTTAATGAATAGCGAATTCCAAGGTAGCTCCTCCCCCCGCCCGAGCCCAAATCCATCCCATCCAGACCAGATTTTCCGTTTTCATCAGAAAGAGTCGTAGACGCATCGAGAGGAAGCTGCTTTTTGAAGGGCCTACCGTCTCGAGCGACATCACAGGAGCCGCTCGAGTCGAGCGTTCGGCCGATAGTGCCGTCCCACTTTCGACAGGGGCCGAATCGTCTCGGAGGAATCCCCTACTCCAACTACATCCATCGTCGTAATTCGAGATGGGGAATAGATTCCCCCTACCCCGAGCGAATCGAAAAGGGAGACTCCGAGGATCTGCTCCGCTTCGATGAACGCCCGCACCTTTCGTCGATCGCCAAATCCGCTCGTCAAAACGGTGTGGAGCCGCTCACCACCCCGCCTCGTAAGCGCTCGTTTCACCGCATACACCCCGGTAACGGTGACCCCCTTCCCGATCCAATACGGTAGGTCGGGGTGTCGATCCGCGGGCAGAGGGAGACCGTGCGAACGCCACTCAGCTTCACCCTCCCCACCTAAAGCATCGACACCCCCTTGGGGTGCGTTTTCACCACACGTATCGATACGTATCCCAAAGAGCCTATCTCCAAGCGCCTCAAAGACCCCGACCGCATCGTCGACCTCGCGATTGGCGTAGTCGATAAGGGCGATCCGGGGAATCTCCATTGAAATGACCCGGTCGAACGCTCTGGTCGCCTCGACCACCGCCCGCTCCACCCCGTATTTAAAGGCGAAGATATTCTCAAGGATATGGGGGATAGTTCCCTGCCCTTTTTTTCCGACGCATGCTGCGCCGATATCGGTCGAGGCCCCGCTCGCACCACCCTTAAAAGCAGCCTGGGCGATCGCCGCATCCTCATCGTAGCGACGGTGGCGCGCACCGAAGTAATTCACCGGGCGTCCCCCGGTGAGCCCCACGATCTCCCGGACCGTCCGCTCGACCCCATCGAGATCGACCGTGGCGACACCATCGGTGCGTTTCGTCGTCTCGGCGGCGATAATTCCGAGGTAGGCCGTCTCGAGATTTACGATCTCTTGCACAGGTGCTTCGATAACGAGCACCGTCTCAAGGGAGCTGTACCGCGATCCATCTCGCAGCCCGAAGATCCGCCCTCCCACCGCGCGGATCTCCGAGAACCGGTCGATCAGCGCTGCCGATTCGGCGATCCCACCGACCGTTCCCGGACCGTGGCGGATAAAGACCTGGGCCCGCACCCACGGATTAAGACCCTCGGCGTGCAAGATCTCACGGGTGCGCCGAAAATAAACATCGATATACGGCTCTATCGCGTCGGGAAATCTCCACATCGGTGCTGCAACCTAAAATCAACTCTCAACTCCTTACCATACGCCGAGCGCTAAGTCCTGGGAGGTGTTTGAAGCATCCCCGCAGAAAGCCCTGCCTCTCGGGGATTTTAGTGTTTCTAGAGACCTAGGCCCCGAAGCGGCATCACCTCTCGCCCGCAGACAAGCTAGGGAACCGCAGCGCTGCTATCACCGGCGCAGGCTAAGGTGACACCTCGTCCGCTTCCCCACATGACCGCGGATGGCCTGTTACCCGGCTGCGAAACAGATATCCCGTCAGCTCCTTTCCCGACCGAGAAGATCGGCGCTCGCGAGCGGGATCTCCCCGCTCGCGATGGTTCGAACTACCGACCTACCTCCGGTAACTCGAGGTACTACGGCGCGCTCGAACAGCTCGGGAAAACGGAGAGAACGGTCGTCGAGCACCGTTAATCGAGATTTATCCCTGACGGGAGAGGGTGTTGGAGACCGAAGCGGGCAGCTTGCTAAGTCTACCCTTCGGAAGGTGCCCTCGAATGGAGGTTTGAGATACCTTCCGAGCGAATTGAGAACTCCTCCCCTATCGACCGGCGCCTCCGCTATTCCCCGGTGTTTGTGTGGGGCACCCCGACTTCCCCGAGCAGACATCACAGAATCGATCCCCGAGCACCTGACACAGTTTCCCCGGATGAGCGGTCGGCTCACCATACTTTCCGGTATAAAGCCAGCACTCGGTGCGATGCCGAGATTCACAGCATTCTGAACACTCTGAGTTTCCCTCTCCGCACCTTCTCCGACACGTCTCAAGGCGGAACTCACAGCACGCCTTAAAGCCGAGCCAGCAGCTCTCCAAATACGCGGGGAGTGAGCTGTGTATCTGGCATACGGTATCGGGAGCCCGAGGAGGGGTCGACGGGCATGTGGGGTCAAAGCCGGGGTAAATAAACCACTGAGGCTCGCAGAACTTATCCGGCCACGAGCAGAGAAGAGGTGCCGGGCTCTGGGCGTACACAACTGGAGCCGAAACCGTCGTAGTGTGAACCGTAACGAGCACCGCGAGGACAAGGGCAACGAGGTGCACTCGACTGCCCACCCAACAGGCAACTCGCTCTCTGGCCCGAGCGCCGATGCGGTATCTCTGGACTCCTACTCTGAGCATTTCCCTTCACACACCTTGCAAAAATCGGTCTTCAACTCTTCGCACCGCCTTTGGGCCGAGCTGTAACACGGGTCGTACGGCCAGAGGAGATCTTGCGACCAGTTTCCTACGCAACAGAGGATACAATCGATGTAAGCCTGATCCCGCTCCCCTTTTCGAGCGTTCGCGGGACATTCTTTGACGCATTTCAGATGTCCCCAGCGGCAGCATCGCAGGAGATCGGCTCTACACGTCGCTACGAAATCGCTACCCGAGGAGAATGAGGCGCAATCGATCTTTGGCTCACTCAGACAATCCCCCCGGGGATTATTCCGACTCTCGAGTTCGCAGTGTCCGGGGTTAAAATTGAAACAAGCACGATCCCCACCTGGGTAGGGAGCCGGAGTGCCCCCCTGCGCATCCACCGTAAGCGGTGATGAGAAAAAGACGAGTACGACGAATACAAACCGGATTATGCACGGGGATAACCACGGGAGCCTCATAGCTTGATTTTAACATATCCCCACCTTTCAAGAAATTAACCCCTTTCGGAGCTACTTTACCGCCTCGACCGCCTGAAGATGGGCCTGAACCTCAATATTGCCGTTAAAACGGTTCGAATCCGGTTTAAAGGCTATATCAACTGTGTTTCCCACCGTCAGTGCCGGGTGGGTGGTATGGCGCCAGAGGAGCCCCGCGATCGTGCGCTTCCCGTCGGTAAAGGTGGCTTTAAGGTGCGCCTCTTTGAGCACCCGCACATCTTGAACCCGCACCCCCCGCACCACCACAACCGGACTCGGATTCCCCATTCCGAACGGGGCGAAGCGTTCAAGCTCATCGATGAGTCTTAGGTCCACCTCACTTAAGGTCACCTCGGTATCACCCTCGACGTACGGGGAGGTTTCGATCTTCTTTAAGCGCCGGGCACACTCCGCATCGAACGCCGCGGCGAACTCTTCGACCTTTTCGATAGCTACCGAGAATCCCCCCGCGCCCTCGTGACCACCGAATTTGATAAGGTGTTTTCCAACTGCAGCCAAGGTATCCACAACGCTCAAGCCCTTGATTCCCCGCACCGAGCCCTTGTAGATCCCATCTTTGTCGATCCCCATAACCGCGGCGGGGCGATAGAATATCTCAACGAGCCGCTGCGCCACGATACCGATAACTCCCGTATGAAAATCGGGCTCCCACACCACGATTCCGGAGGGGAGCTCCCCGGCGGCGTGGATCATTCGCACCGCGATCTCTTTCACCTCGTTCTCGGCTTCTTGGCGCTCAAGGTTCAGTTTATTGAGCCGTTCAGCGATACTCGCCGCTTTCTTCGAGTCGGTCGTCGTCAGGAGCTCGATCACGAGGTCACCGTGCACCATTCGACCTGCGGCGTTAAGGCGGGGGCCGATACCGAACGAGACATCGGAGCACCCCACCGCGCCTTTGACCCCCATGACGTTCTTTAGCGCTTGCAGCCCCACCCGCTCTGAAACCGAAAGCTCCTCTAGTCCACGCTTCGCGATCGTACGGTTTGCGCCGATGAGCGGCACCATATCGCAGATCGTCCCGAGACATGCGAGATCAAGGTAGCGGCGGACATCGATCTCCTGCGCCTGCGGGAGTGCGCGGCGGAGCGCCACGACGAGGTACCACGCAAGTCCGGCAGCGCATAAGATCTTATCGGCGAAGCCGCACCCTTTCTGATTTGGGTTGACGAAGATATCGGCGGGGGGATTCTCGACGACGTGGTGGTGATCGATCACGATCGTTTTGAGTCCCAATTCACGAGCGAGGGTGAGCTCGGTTTTATTGGTCGTTCCGTAGTCGATCGTTACCACAAGCGCAAACCCTTGGTCGGCGATATCGCGAATCATCCCCTCGTTGAGGCCGTAACCATCTTCGAATCGATCGGGTACGAAGACCTGCGTTTTTACCCCTAGACTCTTTAGAAAATGGAAGACCTGCGAGCCACCGGAGAGTCCATCGACGTCGAAATCGCAGCAGATCGCCACCGAGCCGCCGCTGTCGATAGTTTTCTTTATGAGAGCGCACGCTCCATCGAGATTCTTCAGCCCGCTCGGCTCGGGAAGGCTGTCTTTAAGGCTCGGATTGATAAAATTCTTAAGCCCGACATCGTTTTTGAAGCCGCGGGCCGCGAGGATCCTCCCCGTAACAGGCGCGAGTCCGTATCCACTCGCGAGCGCTTCTGCCAGATCGGGATTCTGACCGCGGAGCCGGATCCGTTTATGAGCGACGCTCACTCCCTCCGGTTTCCGCTGAATACGCTGGGGAATCGCCATAGCACACGGGAGAAGGTTACTTTAAATAAGTTGCACCAATCCGGAAAACGGTGCGGATTTACCGAGAGATTTAGCGCAGCTCAAACTTCGCTTTAATATACTGAATGAACGGCTCCGCTGAAAGCTCGGCCCCCGATATCCGCTTTATAAGCTCAACTCCCCGGTAGCGCATTCCGTGACGGTGCACATTCGCCCGTAACCAGTTGTAGATCGGGGAGAAATCCCCCTGTTCAACCGCCCGATCGAGATCGGGCAGCGCTTCTCTCATCGCCCCAAGCATCAGCGCCCCGTAGAGGTTTCCAAGAGCGTAGGTGGGGAAATATCCGATCATTCCCCCGTACCAATGCACGTCCTGTAAAACACCGACGGTATCGCTCTCGGGACGAATCCCAAGATATCGCTCGTACATATCTCCCCACGCGCTCGGGAGATCGTACACGTCGAGATCGCCGCTTATAAGCGCCTCCTCAAGTAGGAGCCGAATGACCACATGGAGGGAATACGTGACTTCATCAGCTTCGACCCGGATGAGGCTTGGGCGTACCTTATTGGTTTCACGCCAAATCACTTCGGGGGACGATCGGCGGTGCTCCTCCGGAAAATATTCAGCGATCAGCCGGTGGAGGTACCGCGAAAACGGGACGCTCCGCCCGACGATGTTCTCCCAGAAGCGAGACTGCGACTCGTGTATACCGAGCGACACAGGTGAGCCGAGGGGACGCCCCTTCGACTCCTTCGGCAACCCGTCCTCGTACATAGCATGCCCCGCCTCGTGGAGAACCGTAAAGAGCCCCGAGAGGTAGTTGGTCTCGTCGTAGCGGGTCGTAATCCGGATATCCTCCGAACCGAGCGACGATTGAAACGGATGATGAGTTTTATCGAGCCGCCCCGACTCAAAGTTATAGCCGATGTCGCGTAGCACCCGAGAGCAGAGCGCCGCCTGTGCAGCCTCCGGAAAGCGTCCAGATACCGGAGCGATGTGCGCCGTTTTTGCCGCTATCTCCGGAACAAGCTTCGCAAGCTCCTCTCCGAGATTCAGCAAAAGGGGCTTAATCGCGCTCAACGTCGCGTACGGCTCGTAAGCATCGAGGAGGGCATCGTACGGATGCTCACCGTACCCCACCCGGTCGGCTTCCTCCCGGGCGAGCTCAACGATGCGGGTGAGATGCGGCATGACTCGGGCGAAATTATTTTCAGGTCGTGCGGTGGTCCACTCCGTATACGCGACCGAGGTAACACGGGTGCGCTCAGCCACGAAAGCTTCGGAGAGCCGACCCTGCCGATCGACATCCCGTTTAATCTGCAGCACGTTGACGCGATCATCCTCTGAAAGATCGGAACGCTCGGATAGATCATGTACGAGCGCGATAAACTCAGGATCTGTGAGCCGCTGATGAACGAGCTTACTCATCGTTTCAAGGTGGTCAGCTCGCTCAACCGCGCCTCGCGGAGGGAGGCATACCTGCTGATCCCACTCGAGGACTCCGCGGATACAACTAAGCCTGTAGATCTCTTCAAGATGGGCGTAGAATTTTGTCAGCATATGCTTAACTCGGTAGAACGTTTCGAGGATACGTCGCGGACTTACTTTTGAAAAGGGCGGGTGCCGCGGCCTACTCGGAGAGACACCCCGCTAACGATGCAAGCGCAGGAGTTCAGCCACAAGTCCGCGCCGCGCCTCATTGAGGGTTGTGCGCACCGTATCGGCCGCAGCGGCGGAGACGGTCGCTTCGAGCGACTCCATCGATTCGATAAGACCGTTCATCTTTTCGCGGGTTCGCGGATCCCCTTTCAGGTTTGGCTCCAATTCAGCGAGACGGGAGATGATACGGCTCTCGGTCTCAAATATCTTACCGCCGGCTTCACGCGCAATGACGGTGGGAACACGCTCGATCAAGTCGGCGAGCACTCCATCGTAATGACCCACGACCCGTTCCCGAACCGGCGCGGTGAGGAACTCTATCTTTTGAGTGATGTGGAGAAGCTCGCGACGCTGCAGCGACCGCTCCCGAACGATCGCGATAAGGACGCCGAGGAGCAGAAGTCCCGACGCTATCTGTCCAACCACGAGGATGATGAGGGCTTGCGTCACCATAGGATCGGCTAATCTGAGGCTCTCCAGAAATTCGGACATGCTTTTTAGATGCTGGGGGAGCGCCAAGCGAACGCCGTTTTTAAGACCGTCTGACGATGATAAGCTACTGAAATCATACCACTGTTGGCTACTTGGCTTAAGCGCTCGGAGATCCTCTCTGGAGGGCGTTGCCGAGAGAACGCTCCCCTGACCGGGCAAGGAGGATCTAAAGATCGGGAGGCTCAAGCAGATGAAGGTCGCGTTTCATATCAATCAATTCACCGTCCGTGGAACCGAGGTCGTTAACTACGACTACGCCCACGACAACGAGACCCTGCTTGGCCGGCGTCCAACATGGCTGGCTACGCCGATCGAGCTCGGCTAGTTCCACATCTCCGTCAACGACTCCTCACCGATAAGCCGCTCGGTAAGCCTCGAACTCAGCGAGTGGGGCGAGATACCCGCTCAGCCGCTTCGGCTCTGCTTTGACACGCACCGCCGCCGGAGAGTACCACCCCCACCCCATAAACTCCGGCTCCGGAGTCGCGAGATTTATAAGGGAATCGTCGCCCTGAAACTCAACAAGAAAAAAGGTCTGAGTCTGACCCCGATAGGTCGCAGAGCCATAAACCCGGGGCACGACGAAATCATAGGTATGGGTCGCTTTCAATCGCTGCACGACGGTGAAAAAACGGCGGGCCGCTCCGAGCTCCTCCTCCAGTTCTCGGAGGACGTTCTCCTCAAGGGTGTGTTCCGCCTCGACACCACCCTGCGGGAACTGCCACGTCGTTGGCTCACCACGGCGCTGGCCGAGAAACAACTCACCCCGCGAATTAAAGACGAGCATGCAAACGTTAGGTCGATACGGCAGGGTCATAAACGGTATGGTACCAGAACCGCTCCTCATCGTCATCAATCGGAGACATACGCACCGAACTGCCGACTAGAAATGAGTCCGCTGAGGAGCAGCGCACGCAGCTCACCTTCAAGGGAGGTGGACCGTTTCGGGAGATCCTCGGGGGCGAAACGTCCGTGAGCAGCGAGCACCGCGGCGGCTTTCCGGTCGAGGGCGATATATTCAGCGACCACCCGGCGCTCCGAAAAGCCGGAGTAATCACAGCGGTCACAACCGACCTCCCGATAGAGGGAGACCCCCGCTCGATTCGAGGCGACGAGGTCGAGCACCCGACATCCCCGACAGAGCAGGGGGACAAGACGCTGACAAACGATAAGGCGGAGTGCCTCAGCGATAGTGAGCGGATCCACTCCGAGATGGCCCACTCGAATCGGCACATCGAGCGCTCGGCGGGCGTGCACCGTTCCGACAACGAGGTGCCCGGTTAGCGCTGCATGAAAGGCGGTACGAGCACTTTCAGCATCGCGGATCTCCCCTAAAGCGATGACATCGGGATCCTGCCGTAATATCGCCCGGAGGGCGGTTGGAAAATCGAGCCCGAGCTTTTCATCGATAGAGGTTTGGCTTATCTCCCGAATGTCACGCTCTACCGGATCCTCGATCGACACGACGCTGCGCCCCCCCTTTGCAAGCTCTTGGAGCACCCCGTAGATGGTGGTCGATTTCCCGCTTCCGGTAGGGCCCGCAAACAGCGCCATCCCCTCACGCCGTTGCATAAATACCCGCAGCTCCTCAAGCACAGCCGCCGACAAGTTAAGTCGGATGAGATCGGAGGGGTCCTCAACCCCGAGAAAGCGGATCACCGCCTTCTCGCCGTGAATGGTCGGCATTATAGCGAGGCGGGCCGAAACCGGCTCGATCCCCTCCCGCGGCACCTTAAAAGCGCCATCTTGGGGGATTTCCCGCCGAGTTGTGTCGAGCCGGGCGAGGACCTTCAGTCGCGCCACCATCTGTCCGTACACCGAAAGGTCACACAGCGGTGTCTCGTTCGAGCGAAGCTCGCCCCGCACCCGGAGCCTTATATAGACCCCATCGTGTCGGGGCACGAAGTGAAGGTCGGAGGCTCGGTGGGCTATCGCGTACTCGATGAGGGTTGCGAGGAAGTGTGCTGCATCTCCGCTATTTGGGCGGAGTTGAAGTGGGGGCGACGTCGTTGTGCGCCTCCCCGATTCGAGCCGCTTCATCTCTCGAGCGAGCCGATCCTCATCTCCGTGATACGCCGCTACGAGCGCCTGTCGAAGTATCTCGGGAGCGACCTCAACACACCGCACGACCATCCCAAAAGCAAAGCGAAGCTCCCGATGAAGGGCGCTTCCCTCTCCCTCCGGAACGGCGACCGTGACGAGTCGCTCCCCTCGTTGATCGGCGATCTCGAGGGGAAGCGCGGGGAGGCGCGTTGCTACTTCGAGGGGGAGCAAGGCTCGTGCCTCAGCTGAGGAGGAGCGCTTGAGTTCACCCACCGTGAGCTGCTCAGACCGGGCGATCTGGCAGCCTCGCTCGGAAATATCGACGTTTAAGTGAGGCGGTCGTTGGTCCATCGGATCTCCACCGGAAAGCCTCCTCAGTATCGCGAAAACTGCCCCACCGTTGCAGCAACGGCAAAAGAATCGGGTTCCCGAGCCCACTTTTTCCGGAGATAATCAACGTATGGAGCGAATAGTACTGAGCCTCGTCGTGGCGCTTCTGGTGCATACCGGGCTCGCCCTCGCGCACCCGGTGAGCTTCAAAGGGGGCTTTGGAACAATGCCGGAGTATTCGGGAGACCGAGTCGATCTCGAGCTCAACTATTCGCTCACCCCCACGAGCGCACTTGGTCTCTCCACGATCCACGCCGAGAGCAGCCACGGCTCCGTTTCGTTCGTCGTTCCCCGGTTTAATCACCGGCTCTACCGACGGAACCAACTCGAATCGCAGACGAACCTCTATCTCTCAGGGGGTATCGGCGGCTCGATGCGGGGAGACGCCTCTGGAATCGCTGGACTCATCGCACTCCAGGGAGATTTCGAGACCCGGCGGGTATATACATTGCTGAACTTCGAGGCGCTCCCCTCTTCCGGGGGGGTCGATCTGAACCGAGCACGTTATCGCGCAGGTTTCGCCCCATACCTCGCTGGATTTGATGACCTTAATACCTGGATAATTTTTCAGGTAGATCATCAAACTGAGATGGATGATAGTTGGGTGTTTTCACCCCTCCTCCGGTACTTCTACCGAAATCTTCTGCTTGAGGTGGGCGCAAGTCTCCACGGCGATCCGTTTATTGCAGGAATATTTCATTTTTGAGGAGAAGCACGATGCGTAAATTTTTACTCGGTTCGCTCTCCGTTTTGGTTTTTATCCCCAGCTTAGTGCTCGCTGAAGAGGTCGTCGTTCATGTGAACGGTCTTGTATGTGGTTTCTGCGCTCAAGGAATAAAGAAGACGTTCGGTGCTGAGGAGGGGGTGAGCGTCGCCGTAGTCGATCTCGACGGGAAGAAGGTCGTTTTATCGGTGAAAGAGGGTGCCTCGATCTCGGACGAACGCATCACCGAGATGATCACCGATGCCGGGTATACCGTGACCGCCATCGAGCGGCGCTAATCCGTTACACCATCTGCAGCGGTGTGATTATCGGCCTCACCGGAGCGGCATCCCCTGGAAAACCGATCGGGATTAAATGACACAGATACCACCCATCGGGGACACCGTCATCGATAAACGCTAATTCGGTTATCGTTGCTTTTTCTCGAGTCGGGCCCGAGATGTGCCGCAGCTCGGGGATGACACCCCCATTTCCATCCACGGGATCCCGCCAGAAGGTGCGGTGAAAATAAAGCTGCCCTTCCTCCCGATCAGCTGAGGGAAGATCGAGGATAATATGCTCAATTCCCCGCTCAACACACAGCGCTCCGATCGCGTGATGGGGATACGGCGGATTTGTGCCTCCGTAGTGCATCGTTCTTTTACCGACAAAATTCGGGGTGCGAATGATGAGCATCTCAGGTGCGGTCTGGTCTCCACTCAGCTTTCGCTCGAGCGCTTCTCGCGTCACGATCGAATCACCGCCGACCGTTAATGAATGTACAGCCGGATCGGCTCTTTCGATATCAAGCGAGACTAGTTTTGCGATAAAACGAAATGTGGTGAGTATTTCAGCCACCGGTCTAGGCTCACGCACGATATGCTGCCGGGTCTCGGTATGGGTCCCGTGCAGATGGGGAGCGAAGCCATCGAACGAGTAGCAGTTACACCGCTTTTGGTCGGCAACGGTGACCACCGCAGAGGTTGATATCGGGTCAGCACCGAACGCCGAAACACTCCTTGATCCCTCCATCGAAGGGTAAAGGGATATATCGAACCCGGCACCGCTATCGAATTCGAAACGGATTCCCCGAAAGGTGATACCCTCTCTGTTAGAGTCTTGCGATTTCATCCACTCGAACTCCCCAAATCGAGCCCCGTCGCTCGACGGTAGCACGATGGAAATAGCATCGGCTCCCTGTAAAATTCATACCGAGCCAACGCTGCCATCACCCAACCGCAAAAATAACCTCATTAAATCCAAATGCTTATAGCTAAAAATCGGGGCGCTGTTAATTTTAGAACAACATTTTAGAAAGTTCCTCGCCGACGAAGCCGACCGAATATCTTAGGAGCGGGGAAATCAGAACGGAATCTATAGCGGTCTCGCCTTTACCTTAAGAACCGAGCGTACCCCTTAAAAAGGGGCACGTTGGGGGCTTTCTAACTCCGGTGTTCTAAGCTCATTCGAGAGAGCGGGCATTCGAACTTAGCGACCGGAGGTAGAGCGCCGCTTTTTGACGAGTTCAAGACCGAGAAAACTTGCGAGTTGATCGGCGGTGCGAAGCTTGATGTCGCGCTCGCCGTTCATAAAACGGCGCAGTACGGCGTGATCGATCCCGGAGCCGACCGCGATGGCATAGCGGGTGAGCTTCGATTTTAGGATCGCGTTTCTGAGTTCTTCACTGATTGTCATTCGTACGCCATCTCCGTCATATGGCTAACGAATGTTATTGTAATTAGGAATCTGGATAAAGATATGACGATTGACCCATAAACATAACGGGGTAATCATGTCACCTATGCGGAACGATAACGCCAAAGACGAAGGGTCGTTGAGAGCTCGCTCAGGGGAGGATATAGCGGTGCTCGTTCGGGAGCTCATCGGGGAAGCAAGCGAGTTCCTTGATATCCACCGAGAGCTCAGTCGGATTGTGCCGGCAGAGGATTACGACTGGGAGCTTAACGCAGTGACCGCAGCGGCGGCTCATCTACGAGTGATCATGCGCTCGTTTGCCCTTAAATACGACGATACGGCTGAGTCCGTTAAGATCGCTGATGTAATCGCCACTATCGAGCGTCTAAAAAAGGCGAGCGCCATAAAAATTGTGCGCCCGAAAGTCCTTCCGATTGTCCATGTGAATCGACGGCGGATCGAAACCCTCTTTAGCTTGCTCATCGGGGACGCGATTCGGAATAAGGCAAAACGTATCGCCCTTTCTATCCCCCGAAACGGACATTTCAAACTCTCGGACGACCGTCCAAAGTCCTCACACCGCAAAGGGGGTGACCACTTCGCGCTGACCTCGATAGGGGCCGATGGACGGGCCCAGGAGAATATCGATCTCTACCTGGCGAAGGAGATCGTGGGTTTCTACGGGGGTGGGATTAGAGTGTCGTTCACCGCCCGCTCGGTTGAGTTCGACTTCACCCTCCCGACCGAGGGATAAAAAGGCGGCACCGCCTTGATTTAACCTAGTCCTTCGACAAATAAATTTTTTCACTCCCGCGGAGTGAAAAGCCAACTCAGGACTAGTGGTGAGCATAAATTCTATTACCTTGCAGGTGAAAGAATTTAATGGTCGAACCACTAG
>JBJOHD010000098.1:0-64233 GCA_046047875.1 Pseudomonadota bacterium
ATGGCTCGATATCTTCCGCAGATTTAGATAGCTCTTTAACACCTCAGTAAGCCCTTTCAGGTGAGCCCCTCCCCCTCTCTCGAGCGCTCACATATATCCCCGTCCTCGGGGAGCATAGTAACGAAAAGGAGCCTGAGCATCCAAAACGACTCGCTCCAAAACGTCGTTTGCCAAAATCGGTCGCCCGTGCTGTCTCTTTTCCCGTGAATGAGTAAAGTGACGCGTTAAGGTAGATAACTCGATAGAGCCCCTTCGAGACCCACCGAGCCGTGTGATAATTCGATGCTGTCCCGACGCCAAATATTCGGACTTCAAGACGTTATCGCCGTCTTTGCCGTTATATCTCTCACGGTCTATCAGATGGCAAACTTCGCCCTCGACCCCGGGGTGGGGTGGCATCTCGCCACCGGTGAATACATCCTCAAACACGAGTCGATACCCAGAGTCGACCCGTTCCTCGCCTCCACCACCCCCCGTCCGTGGGTGTCGGATCAATGGCTCGCCGATGTTGTTCTCTTTATCGCGTACGCCGTCGGCTCCTGGCCGTTCGTCTACGGACTGCTCGCGGCGCTCTACCTCGCCGCATTCTATGCGATCCTCTATCCGTGTACCGTTCGCCTCACCGGAGCACCGATCCTCGCTGCGACCCTCACCTTAATAGCATTTAAGCTCGGACAGCTTCACTTCATCCTGCGACCGGTCGTCTTCGGTTTTCTCTGTTTCACTATCTTAATCGTCCTCGTGTGGCGCCACGACCTACCACCGCCGGGCCGCCGCGTTCAACGCCCCCTCCGGGGCCTCTTCGAAGCTGCGCTCTTCGGCCTCTTCGTTGTATGGGCGAACCTTCATCCCTCGTGGGCCCTCGGACTCTGTGTTCTCGCGCTCCGTCCGCTCGCGGCGGTGCTCGACCGGGTCACGAAGCGCACCTCTGGACCTGGCAACCGCACGATCGGGGGCGGTTTGCGGCAATTCGGATGCGCACTCGCGGGAACATGGGTAAACCCGAACGGCTTCGAACTCCATCGCTCTGTCGTGGCGCTCGGAAGCGATCCCTTCTTCATGCGCTTTCATGAAGAGTGGCTCCCCCCCGACCCCACAACCGGGATCGGTCTTGCCCTCTTGATTCTCTGCCTCCTCGGCGCAGGCAGCTTCATCACCGAGCGCTCCCCCCGTTCGTTCGGCTCATTCGAGCTGCTCATCTGCGGGCTCTTCGCCGTCCTCGCCTTTCAGTCGATACGCATCGCCCCGTTCTTCGGCATCGCTGCGGTCGTTCCGTTCACCCGTTCTTTTGCAAACCATACCCTCATCGCGCCGAATAGCCGGGGTACTCTCGGGGCGCTCGGCAACGCCTGGGGCAGCCTTTCGGTCGCCGAGCTCAGCGGAGCCCGGGGGCTCGTGACCGTTTTTGCCCTTTGCACCGCTCTGATCGTAGATCCCCTCGCCCGTGGCAGCGTCCTTGGATTCGCCGGCCCATTCGGCCCCTCGACCCGCCGCTTCCCCTACGAGGCGGTCAAATTTCTCGCCGACAAGGCGACCCCTCAGAAACCGATCACCCTGGTCGCCCCACCCGAATGGGGGGGGTTCATCACCTGGTTCGGTCGCGAGCTTGTTCGTCCGATTATCGACGATCGCAATACGCTGCTCGGCGCCGATTTCTACCGCTCATTCGATGCCGCATTCAAACCGGACGGGCCCCTGTCAGCGTTTCTCGCTGTTCACGGCAGCTCCACCGTCCTCGTTCCCCACAGAGCTCCTTTAAACGAGGCGCTTCGACGTACCCCCCAGTTCCAGGTGGTCTTTGAGGATAGGGTGGGTGTCGTATACGAATATTCGCCGTATCCTTGAGCGTTGGAAGCGGGTTGCGTTATAGTGCGAGAGATCCTGAAGGAGTGCGTGTGGCATCGACATCGAGAGGAAAATTAAGACTCATTGCGGCGCTCAGTCTGAGTGGAATCGGGCTATCCCTCTACTCGCTTTACCACCATATCGTTCTCGAGTATGGCGTTCAGACAGCTCCCTCGTTTTGCAACATCAACGCGACGTTTAACTGCGATGCGGTGAATGCGAGCCGCTGGTCAACTCTTTTGGGGATCCCGATCGCGAGTTACGGCCTTGCTTTCTACCTCTGCTTTTTTCTCTTCGCGATTTTCGGACCGGCGCGACTCTCCGCCGCAATCCTCCGGGGAGCCGCCACGGCGTTGAGCCTCGCTGCCGTACTATTCTCGCTGTACCTCTTCTACGTATCGAAGCTACTCATCGGCACGATCTGTCTTATCTGTGTCGCACTCTACGTCATCAACATACTCCTCCTCGTTGTAAGCTACCTCCACGGTCGCCCCACATCGCTCCTCGCCCAAGCGTTGGAAGGAGGATGGGCGCTTCTCAACTGGCCGCTCCTCGCCTTCGGTCTCGGCAGATGGAGTTCGAGCCAGCATAAGAATCAGGCGTGCGGGTGGTTGGGGCTCACCGCTATGGGGGCTCTATTCGCCCTTTTCGCGCCCCAACAGCTCATCGTTGCTAATCTTCGGGTGCCGCCGCTAGTGCCTCACGATGCAGCGGCGCTCGCTCGAGATCTGGTCGAACGGTGGAAGAACTCGACGCCGATCACGATTACAGAGAATCGCTCCCCCGGAGCCAAACACGACTTCTCCAAAGGCCCAGAGGATGCCCCGATTACCCTCGTTGAATTCTCCGACTTCGAATGCCCCGCCTGCCGCCGTTTTTACGGAGAGATTAAGGAGATACTTTCGGTGTACGGATCGAACGTGAGGGTTGTGCACCGCAACTTTCCGATCGATCAAACGTGCAACGTGCATATTCCTCAAGTAGCCCATGTCAACGCCTGTCTTGGGGCGCTTTTTACCCGATGCGCCGGAGAACAGGGCAAGTTCTGGGAAGCGGTCGACTATGTGTTTACCTTGCCGTCGATCGATGCAGGCGAGCCCCCTGAGAAGGTCTCGGCCGACATCTCAGCGGGGGGTTCTGCATTAAATCTTGATACCGCCGCGATCGAAGAGTGCATGAATGCTGACCGTCAGCGCGCGCGCATAATCGAAGACATCGACGAGGCCATCGACCTCGGTCTCGCCGCAACCCCGGCGGTATGGATCAACGGTCGTGCGGTGCCCCAACCGACAAAAGCGTCGATAACTCCGATCCTCGATCATCTCCTCGCCGAGCGGAGCGCCTCTAACCCGTGAAAAAGCTCCCGATCTTGGTAGGGGTCGTTAACGTAACCCCCGATAGCTTCTCTGACGGAGGGGAATATCTTTCCACCAGCGCAGGGTGCCGACACGCCGAAAATCTCATCGACCAAGGCGCCGATATCATCGAGATCGGGGGTGATTCAACCCGACCCGGCTCAGTTTGCTGCGGGCCCGAGGAGGAATGGCGCCGGATTGAGCCGATCGTAAGGGAGCTCGCCCCCCGCCTTCGTTTGTCGATCGACACGCATCACGCCGTGGTTGCGGAGAGAGCGCTCGATTGCGGCGCGGCCCTGATTAACGATGTCACAGCAGGAAGCGACCCCACAATGTTCGCGGTGGCAGCGCGCTATGAAGCTCCGATAGTTTGCATGTTCTCGCGGTGCTCCCCCCCACACCACTTTGGGGATAATCCTCCGAGAGATATCATTGCGTTCATCAATAATTATCTCGATGAGTGTTCAGAGCGCGCTCGTGCAGCCGGAATAAAGCCTCAGAACATCATCCGCGATACGGGCCTCGGCGCATTCGTTGATTCCGATCCAGAGAGATCGTGGACGATCATCGAACGCTACGACGAGGTTACTGCGGGCGGGGGAGGGCTGATGTTCGGAAGCTCGCGTAAGGGGTTCCTAAAACGTCCCGATGAAACCTCCCCCCACGACCGCGACCTCGCCTCAGCGCTCACCGGGATAGCTGCAACGAATCATCGGCATAACAAGCCGGGACCGCTTTACATCCGTACCCACAACGTGGCGCTGCAACGGGAGCTGCTGCTGAATCTGACTGCCCTGTTGGATTAAACTCCAATAAAGTCATGCTATTACCCCAGACTTCGGCGATGTCTGCCGATTGAAAACACACCCCAAGTAGCTTATTCTCTCGCCACCCCTTGAGGCTTCTTTAAAGGTGATCCGCCATGACATGCCAAAATAAAAACGTGCTTAACTGGATCGATGGCGTTGCTAAACGGCTTCAGCCCGACCGGATCGTCTGGATAAATGGCTCCGAGGAGGAAGGCCGAGAGATCTCGGATCGTCTCGTCTCCGACGGCACCTTCATCCCACTCAACGATAAAAAATATCCGAACTGTTTTCTCGCCCGCTCGAACCCAAACGACGTGGCGCGGGTTGAGGATCGCACCTTTATCTGCTCACGCTCGAAAGACGACGCGGGACCAACTAATAACTGGCGCTCCCCGGCGGAGATGTATGCGACCCTCAACGAGCTCATGGAGGGGTGCATGAAGGGACGCACGATGTACGTCGTACCGTACCTTATGGGACCGGACGGCTCCCCGTTTGCTCGGATGGGATTTGAGCTTACCGACTCGCTCTACGTGGTTGCGAATATGCGTATTATGGCTCGGGTAGGCGATGTTGCGCTGAAGAACCTCGCCGATCATTCCAATGCGTTCGTGCGCGGAGTTCACTCGATCGGTTCGCTCGATCCGGAGAAGCGATATATCTGCCATTTCCCCCAGGACAACACGATTATCAGCTTTAACTCGAACTACGGCGGGAATGCACTCCAAGGGAAGAAATGCTTTGCGCTCCGGATCGCCTCAACGATCGCCCGCCAAGAGGGTTGGATGGCGGAGCACATGCTCATCCTCGGCATCACCAATCCCCAAGGAGAGAAGCACTACGTGTGCGGCGCATTCCCCTCCGCGTGCGGCAAAACGAACCTGGCGATGCTTATCCCTCCGAAGAGCTATCTCGATGCAGGCTGGAAGGTGGAAACTATCGGCGACGACATCGCGTGGCTCAACTTCGGCTCGGACGGACGGCTCTATGCGATTAACCCGGAGGCTGGATTCTTCGGTGTTGCTCCCGGCACATCAGCAAAAACAAACCCGAATGCGCTCGGGACGGTTCAAGCGAATACCATATTCACAAACGTCGCCCTCAACAACGACGATATGACCCCGTGGTGGGAGGGGCTCAGTGAGCCGCCCGCAAACGTGACCGACTGGCTCGGCAAGCCGTGGACCCCAGCCTCGGGGCAAAAAGCAGCTCACGCAAACTCCCGCTTCACCGCCCCTGCGCGCCAATGCCCGAGCATCGCAGCTGAGTGGGAAGCACCCCAGGGTGTGCCGATATCCGCGATTATCTTTGGTGGTCGACGCTCAAAAGCTGCTCCGCTCGTCTACGAAGCGTACAACTGGCAGCACGGCACCTTTATCGGCGCCACGATGGCCTCGAATACGACTGCCGCAGCCGCTGGTAAAGTCGGCGAGCTCCGTCGGGACCCGATGGCGATGCTGCCCTTCATCGGCTACCACGCGGCCGATTATTTCCGCCACTGGCTTGCGATGGGGATGCGCGGCGGATCGAAGATGCCCCGCGTCTATCACGTGAACTGGTTTCGGACGAACGATCAAGGCGAGTTCTTGTGGCCCGGCTTCGGTGACAATATGCGGGTACTCGAATGGATCCACCGCCGATCGGGCAGCACCGTTGAGGCGATCGACACCCCACTCGGGCGTCAACCGCGCCCGGAGGATCTGAACCTCGCTGGGCTCAACATCGCCCCGGCAGCTCTTAAAGAGCTGATGTCGGTAAAACGCGAGGAGTGGCTCGACGATCTCGACTCCCAGTATCAGTTCTTAAGCTCGATGGGACCAAAGCTTCCAGCGGAGATCTGGGCGGAGCACGAGTACTTAAAGAAGCGGCTCTCTCAGTAAGCGGGAGCGATGACTCATCCCTCGGTTTTCGCCCATATCGTGACGTTTAACAACGCCGCCACGATCGGGCGATGTCTCGATGGTCTCTTCGCGCAATCCGGCTTCACCCCCGGCGAGAACCTCACGGTGCTCATTACCGACAACGCTTCGACTGATGGCACCGTCGACCGCATTCGAGCTCAATCTAATCTCCGGCTCACCCTCGACACCCTCTCCGAAAACACCGGATTTTGTGCTGGACACAATCGGGGGGTGGCTCGATTTCTTGAGAGCGAGATGAAGTATCTCCTGATTCTTAATCCCGATCTTCGGCTCGAAGCGAGCGCGCTCGCTGAGCTCGTAGGAGCTCTTGAGGGGGACGCGAATGCAGGGATCGCCTGCCCCAAACTCTTGCGCGCCGATGAGCGGCTCGACCCTGTTCAGCCCCGCAGGCTCGACGGAGCGGGGATGCACCTTACCACCGCGCTCCGCCACTTCGACCGGGGCTCCGACGAGCTCGATACCGGCCAGTACGACCGCCCCGCGTATGTATTCGGCGGCTCAGGGGCGTGCCTGCTCCTACGGCGCGACGCGGTGAAGGCTCTCCTCGTTGACTCAGCGCCCGCCGACGAAACGCTCCACGGGATCTACCCGTTTCTTCGTGCGCCAGGACGGGCTCCCCTCTTCGACGAGGCGTTTTTTGCCTACCGAGAGGACGCAGACCTCGCCTGGCGCGGGCAGACCCTCGGGATACAGTGCCGCTATGTGCCCTTAGCCGCCGGCTATCACAAGCGGGTGGTAACTCCGGATCGGCGGGGAACGCTGCCAGCGCTCCTCAATCGCTTGAGCGTGCGCAATCGGTTTCTCTTGCAGGCGAATAACTTTGTCCCCACCGCTTCCCTCGCCGCATCTCTGAATGGAGCGGTCGTACGCAACCTCCTCGTCTTACTCGCGCTCCCCCTTCGCGAACGCGCTTCGATTCCCGGCGTCATCGAGGCGCTCCGCCTCTTTGGCCGCGCGCTCTATCGACGACGTATCATCTTCGAACGCGCGCGCGAGCCCGCCAAACGGGTAGCGCGGTGGTTTACTGTGTCGGAGGAACCGTGTCTTTTCAGTTAACCGGAAAAACCGCTCTCATTACCGGAGGCTCTGCAGGGATCGGAGCGGAGTTTGCTCGCCAGCTTCATGCTCGGGGGTGCCGCGTGTGGCTCGTGGCACGCCGCGCAGAGAATCTCCGCGCACTGTCTGACGAGTTGAACCGAGTTCGCCCCGAGTCAGCTGTATGGGATGCTGTGGACCTCGCGAAGCATTCCGGAGAACTCGATCGCCTCCGTGCGCTCATTCCGACGCGCACCGTCGATATTCTTATCAATAACGCCGGCAGGGGAACCTTCGGGTCATTTGAGGAGATCGACGGAGCCGCTGAAGAGGAGATGATCCTCACGAACGTACTCGCTTCTACTCTCATCGCACGCGCAGTCATCCCTCAGATGAAGGCTCGAAGAAGCGGTGCTATCGTCTCGGTCTCGTCGGTGGCAGGATTTCAGCCCCTCCCCTATATGGCGAGCTACTCCGGTACCAAAGCTTTTAACGTTGTTCAGGCGTTGGCGCTTCGCCACGAGCTCAAGCCCTTCGGTATCCAGGTCGTGACCCTCTGCCCCGGCCCCACCCAGACAGAGTTCGCCGGTGTCGCCCGGATCGAGGGACACATCACCGGCTCAAAGCGCGATCCGGTCGAGTTTGTGGTCGCCGAAGCTCTCCGCGCCCTCGAACGCAATCGTGCCTTCGTTGTACCGGGACTCCGCTCCGCGCTCATGAGTCTGGGGAGCAGGCTCTTGCCCAAAGATTTTACCACCTGGGTGTGTGAGAAGATGCTCCGGGGGGCGCTGCCCAAGGAATCGGGTCCCTCGAGACCGGTCTAGCCACCCCGATTCAGACATACCCCCGGTTATTCGGGAATGGGGCACCAGAGCATAAAGCCTAACGGTTCGTAAACTACGGTCAACAGCGTTGTACGCCTTAGATCCTCAGTAGACTCACCGGCGTCGCCAACGGTTCGTATCGTAACTCCGAATCCGACACCATCAAGCGGGAACGGTGTATTGAAGAACGGATCCCGGATGGCGTAATAGGTATTCCAGCTGTCGATCGACCCGTATGAATCTCCCGCGAGCGAAGTCCCCGTATGTATAGTTCTCCACTTAGAGTCCTCCGAAACAGAGATATTGAGTGACTCGTCGATGTCGTTAGGATCGAAAGGCTCGCTTGGCTCATCCAACTTGCTTGACCCGCCTCCGCCGTACCCACCGAGCCCAAAACAAAGAGCAAACATCGAAATGCTCCCCGGCTCCGGCCGATTGAGGTCCTCCACGAGCTTGTTAAACCGCTCTTTATCACCTTCAGACAGGTCAAGATACGCCGGTCGCTCACCCCCAGCAGAGGAGACCCCTACCGCCTGGGCCACACCTTCCCCCGGGGAAAGTATATGAAACAACGCCGCGAGAAAGGTAAGAAACACCGAGCTCTTGAGCTGCATAGTCATAGAAGCCCTTCAAAAAACCACCCCAATAACCGAGGTATCTAATGTTATGGGTCTCTACCGAGGCAGCTCTCTCAAGGGGAACACTCGGCTGCCTCGAAAGAGAGAAGCGAGGCTGCCAAAATCTCACAAAGCCGCGAGAAGGTCCCGAACGCTGCGCTGTAAAACGGGGTGCCTCAGATCAGGGGCGATATCGGCGAGTGGGCGCAGGACGAAATCCCGCTTGTGCATCTCCGGATGAGGTACCGTGAGTCCCGGCGCCTCAACGATTCGCTCTCCGATAAGGACTATATCGAGATCGATCACACGGGGGCCCCACCGAACGGTACGGCTCCGATCGCGCCCCAGCTCCCGCTCGATCGCGAGGAGCTCGGTGAGGACCTCGACCGGCGGTCGAGCGGAACGAAACGAGAATGCGGCGTTAAGAAACTCCGGCTGTGATGTCTCCTGAAGCTCCGGTGGATTGAGGGGAGCGGTGTGGTAGAGCTTTGAAACCCGCTCGACTACCCCCAGCCGTCTTTCCACTTCCTCAAGCGCACGGCGAAAGGTCGTCTCTTTGTCCCCGAGATTCGCCCCGAAGGCGATATAATATACCTCGTTTATCTCCATCGCGTGGGCGACCGTACCACACCCCGATTCCATTTGAAATTACCGCGCCTGTGGGTCATAAAAGGAGGGAGAGGATTGCACCATGAAAGAGATCGTTGCGAAGGCGCTCGCGGAGCGGGTTAAAAACGGCGAGGTTATCGGGGTCGGTACCGGCTCTACGGTTGACGCGGCTCTTGTCGAGATAGGCCGCCGCGTCGCCGCCGAAAAAATGAATCTAAAGGTCGTTCCGACATCGCTGCAATCAGCGTGGAGGTGCCAAGAGATCGGTCTCGATGTGCTCTATCCTGGATTTCGCGGCGAACTTGCGTGGGGATTCGACGGTGCGGATGAGGTGAACGACGACCTCTGGCTCATCAAAGGCAAGGGAGGAGCGCTCCTTCAAGAGAAGATTCTCGCCGCCCGCTGCAAAGAATTTCTCGTTATCGTCGACGAATCGAAGCTCGTGAAAAACCTCGGTGCAGCGTGCGCGGTTCCCCTCGAGGTCATCCCGGAGGCGATAGCGGTCGTTGAAAGGAAGTTAAAAGATCTCTCTCCCCGCGATATCGTTATCCGGGAGGGTTCGGGGAAAAAAGGTCCGGTGATTACCGAGGCGGGTAATATCATCGTCGATGTGCTCCTTCCCTCGATCGAGCGTTCAACCGAGAACAGACTCAAATCGATTGTAGGCGTCGTGGAGACCGGACTTTTTATCGACTATGCGAGCGAGGTAATCGTGGGATCCTCGGGCGGCACCCGCACCCTCCAAAAGATCCGTAACTAGCTTCCCGGCAAAAAGCCCTTGAGCTTTCCCCACAACCCTCGGGGCGCGGGGGCTTCTCGGGCGAAAAAAGGCTCCGCTCGGCTAAATAAGGTGAGCGCAAAGTTATTGGTCTCCTTGCCGCCTACCAGAACCCGAGCGGAATCACCCCCGATAAGACCCCGGGCAGCTTCCGCCTCGATCTCTCCCTTTATTCGATCAAGCACCCGACGCTCGCTCGAAAAACATTCGACCCCGATCAAGACGATGGGAGCACGGCTCTCTCCCCCGTCCTCTCGTAAGATAAAGAGCCGCGCGATCTCTTTCTCGTTCTCGGCGACGTTCGAGAGTCCCCGTTGGAGCTCCCCGTACTCGCCCTCTTTCGGCGCACGAATCTGCACAGTGGGCGCGGCGTTCTCTGCGTTGAACTCCTCGATTAACTCATCGATGACCCCAGTTCCCCCTTTGAGAAGACCGAGCTCCCATGGAGATATCTCTTTTTCGACCTCGGCTCCCGGATTCAGACATACCCACCATTCGTCGGGCAAAATCTTCAAAAGCTCCGGAAAGCCGATCGTGCGATGGCGAAGCGACACCCCGCACCACGCCTCAATAAGTTCGCTCCGAGTAAAGACCGGAACGATCACCCGACCTGGAGCCTTAATTCCGAGCACGTTTAAAAGATCGTTCGGATAGACCGGACTATCGCTTAACACCCGATCTTGATGGCGCTCCGGAACAAAGAATTTTGACTCAAGCAGACGCTCGAAAAAAAGTCGAGCCGCACGACCATCCCCTTCAAGGGCGTCGAACATAGCACGCTCGAGTTCGGTGAGAACGGGGGTCGCGGCGGTCATTTACTTGCTGACATCGGCGATAATAGCCGGGGTGATATCCGCTGTCTTGCTGCCGAAAAGAACGGGGCCCCGAGCCTGCTCGCTCTTATCGAGAACCAGGTCGATCTGGTTAGCCTCGGCGTACTTCTTAATCGCGGCCAGCGCTCGTTCGGTGAGGTCCTTGTTAACCTTCAAGAACTCCCGCTTCATATCTTCTTCCGCGTCTTTGACGAAACGGGCGAAGGCTCGGGCATCGTCGCGAAAAGCCTCAGCCTCACGCGAATCCTCGGCGACCTTCGCCGCCTTTAATTTCTCCTCGGTGGCTTTGAGCGAGTTACGCTTGGTCTCGATCTCTTTCTTTGCCTTCAGCGACATATCATCGAGCTTCTTACGCATCTCTTTGGAGCCTTTCGACTCGTTCAGCACCCGGCCGACATCAACGGTCGCAACCTTGAATTCAGCGTGAGCGGTCGCACACGAAAAAGCCACGACACACGCGGCCAGAGCTCCAGCCACACCTGCGATTCGACGAGCCATACACCTACCACTTGAAATAAGCCGAACCGTCCCCGTGCAGACTGCACCTGAACGGCCTACCGCTTGACCGAGGTACGTTAGACTATCCGAAATAGGGAGGCAATCGGCTGCGCCGTCTGCGATCGAGCCGCGCAGAATCAAGATGTTAGAGGCTTAGGGACCTCAACTCGTAGTCTGACCTAGACCGATACCTCGATCGGGATACCCCCTGGTATCGACGGGAGCCGCTGATTGAGCACGTCCACCACCGAGCGGAAGATCCGTCGGGCTTCGAACGAGAGCGTGGCTGAATTCCCGCAATCGGCGTAGAGCGCCACCGGCGTATCGTGATCGGCATCGATCGGAGAAAGCGCGAACGCTTTACTCCCAAACGGAGAGACAGGACTCTCCTTGTTTCCGAACGACTGCACCTTTGAGAAGCACTGCGCCAGAGGAGATAACGGATCGTCGAGACTCAGCTTTTGGCCGTTTCCGATATTCGGGCCACGTGCCGCCACCACCACCGCTGATTTCCGGTCCTTAGAAACAACGATAAGCGCCGACTTCTCGAACGGCCCTTTGTCCACGAGCGATTGCAAAAGCTGCGAGAGCAGCTCCTCGCTTCGGGTCGCTTGTTCGAATTGCCCGGTTATGGCCGAGACGATCGTCGTCCCGTTCGTGGTATGGATTACCGGCGGCTCTACGAAAACAACCTCGGTTGATCGTGCAACCTCCTTTCGATGGGCCTTCGCATCGCTCAAACCGAACTGGTCGATCTGATTCCGGGCATCCTCCAACACCTTAACGGTATCGGCGATACCGCTCCGCACATTTGAAACAACCGGAGAAGGTTCACCGGAAACTTGCAAAGCCGGGATAGTTTGCACCACGGTGTTCGAAGACGAATCTGACCGAACGAGGGCACCGATCTCAGAGTTTAATTCGACTTGACCTCGCTCGTCCGACGCGGGCGGTATGCTCGATGGGCGCCCACCCTCTTTCCGCATGTCCTCAATCACCTTCGCCGAAAACAGATACTCCGAGGCCCGTTCATAGATCTTCAGGTACTGAGCCTCAGCGATCTGAAGCATCCGCGTGGGGCTCTTGGGCGGTAACTGTTTCCCAGGGGCTAGTTTCTCCCACCGCTTCGAATCAAAAGCGTCGCACATCTCGACCGCGGCTTGGCACAGCGGACGTAGAATCGCCCGCTCAGGAACCCGCGACGCCGCCTCGCGATCGATCGCGAACAGAATCGCCTCCGGCACACCGTTGCGACGAAGATACATGACCCCCATCTTCTCACAGTCGAACTTACACTCCTGGACAAGTCGATAATTCATCGTGGAGCGGGAATTCCCCTCGGCGAGTGCGAGGTATTTTCGCTTGAGATACGCCACCGCCAATATCTCCCCCATCGGGGCAAAAAGAGCAGCGGTCTGGGCATCCTCGGTGAGATTTCGCGCCAACGCCTCCGCAAGAATACTCGATAGTATTGAGATACGCTTCGCCCGCTGCCGATGCTCTTCGACAAAGGCGACAACTCTTGGATCTTCAAAATCTTGCCGCTCCCCGATCTTATTCAGGGTATCGAGTACAACATCGGAGCCAAGTCTAATAATGGCGCTCTTCGCCGAGGTTATCGGAGAGCGGCCCCCGGAGAAGAACATCGCGTTGGCTATCCGCAGCAGCTCCATGACGAGCACCGGATCTTGGGCAGCGCAGATCGCGAGATCCTCCACCCTGATATTTTTATTGCCAACGAGGCGACGCGCCTCAGCCCACACCGCTCGATCGGGGGGTAATTGCAGAGAAAGCGCCGCTCCCGAGGAACGGGTGGAGTCTCCACCGGCGGAGCCCTTTTCGTCCTCTATGAACTTGTCTTTCGTCATGACTTTCGGAGCGGCAAAATCTCGTAGAAGGAGATCGTCATTTTTCCGGGGGAACTTAACGGGAACTATTACTGGGAGTGCTCCGACTGAACAGAGCTATACAATTGAAAAAAATGAAGTTCTTAATATACCGGCGTTATCAGAGGAGCGGTTTCAACGACCCAGACCTCAGACCCCTCCCAAGCGCTCCGAGAGATGACTTAAAGAGCTCGAGGGGAAGACCGCTTTAACCTGGTCGAATGGAGAAATAGGGGGCGGCTTTCGAAGCGACTCCGTCTCGCGAGCGCGGGACCTCCTCGGCCCGAAGCTCAAACCGGATATCGCCCCCTCAAAGAATCCCGAGCGGAGCTCGAGGACCTCCGACGCCGCACCACATGATCTCACTTACTCGCTGCGAGAGAGGATCTCAGGGCAGTCGGCGGCGATCGCACCGAGGTCGAATGAAAACGGAATCGGCTCACTTTTTCGCGGTGCGACCTTAATTTCTAAGACCTTGCCACCATACAGACGTTTTATAAGCCCCGGGGCGTTCGGAGGGATCACACTGTTCCGATCGGGGGCTACGCTCCAGAGCTCTTTAACGACCTCCTCTCGGTCAACGCGGCTATTTACCGCGACTTTTCCAGCTGGGAGCTTTAATCCCACGCTGACGGTAGCAGCGCGATCGACCCCACAGGCGAGTTTAATTTCGGGACGCAGCACCGCGCCGCTCTTCATCCGCACCTCGCGCCGTGACCGTAACCTCGCCTGGGTTTGCTTCGCAGATTCCTTCGATTTCGGCTTCTCTACTTCGATCGAATTCGCCGAGCCGAGCCGCGGTGCCGCAGCTCGCGGTGTGCTTTGAATAAGACGCTCAGCGAGAGCGTCGTAACACTCGAGCCGTTGGAAGTTCGAATCTCGCTCGCTGCACTCAAGCATCGCCCCTTCGAGCGAACGGGTCGTCTGGGCGGCGATATTCGGTGTTGGAAAGCCGATAATAGCAGCGGCGAGGATGAGTGCCACGCTGCCGAGGGGGCGCTGGTGAGGATTCGGTGGGGCAACGCCCTTCTTTTTAAAACTAAACATCGTTCATCTCCGTGCCGATAACCTCTATTGAGCGCTGAAATGTACGCCCAAGATTTCTTGTGAGGGCAGCATGATGAGTAAAATTAAAGAGATAGCCGACACCATACGTTCGGCGGTGGAATCTCTTAAATGGCACCTTTTTGGTCGCCCAGTTCCGGTTCGAGTCCGTTCAAACGGTCGAAAACGTTAAGGAAGCATCCTTTCACCCTCTTACCCTCATGAGCGTTATGGTACCTTTTCGGGTATGGCTATCAGAACTTCTGGGCTAAACGACGGGGTTCATCCCTACGGACGAAGCGCTAAAATCGTTGGAGACTACCGCACCATCGGGACCGAGCTCCTTCGCTACGAGGCGGGGACTCGCAGCTACGGCTACCAGTCGTTTTCGGCATTTACTGGATTTCGCGAGGGGGTCTCGTTCATCGGCGTGGAGGTACTTGAAAGCTACCTCGAGGATCTCCTCGATCTCGATATCTCAGACGATGCCTTATTTATCCGATTAAAGGGATTCCGTGTTCGCTCCACCCATTGGGCGCTGGTTGGACTCATTGGGGCTGTCACTGTTGGGCTCTACGCCGCCTCATCGGGAGCCTCCCTCCCCCTCTCACTCGGACTAACGGTGGCTCTCGCCTTTCCGTTTGCGATCGTTTGGCACTTTGCACCCCGCGATGGACTTACCCGAAGGGTTGGTTTTGCGCAGATACTCTCCCACGAGATCGCACGGCGTCGGGGCGGGGAGGATGGGCGGCCCAAAACCCTCACCCCTGCAGCGCTCCTCGAAAAGTTAGTGGCTCACCGCAACCCGAGCTCTGCGCGAGTTGGGTTCGATGCGTAGCGAATCTCAGATCATCCCTTTTTCTTGCTTTTCGGCTTTTCTGGCGCGGGCGTGGGCTGCGGCCACAGCTTTCGGGGATCGAAGTTCGCTGGGAGGAGACCCTCATGGGGGGTACGACACATCACAAATCGATTGTAGTCGATCGTATTAATCTCGTTCCGAAGATGGTCGATGACTACCTGAGCACTCGCATACGGACGTTTCACCTTACGATCCGCGGTCACACCGAGCCCAAAGACGCCGATCACCGTTTTCCACAGATGCCCGGAGCGATCGTACACAAATTTGTACACCGGCAGCATACTCACCTTGTCGACGTACAAAACCTGTCGGCCGTAATGGCTGTAGGGATCGCTTGAGGTAAGCTCGACTCGCCACAGCCGGCGGGGCACAAAGACCGCATCTCCCAGCACCTCGGGCCCGCCCGCGAGTGCTGGTGATACCTTAGACGGCGATCCCTCCTCACCGAGCTCACGCTGGGTTACTCCGAAGCACCCTTCACCGTGAGGGGCAAGCTGTCCGAGCTCGGTGTCGGCGAACGGAGCAAAGCCCACCGCCGAGCGATCCGCTACGGCCTCGATGAGCTCAGCTTTCCCCGACCAGACGAGGAGGTCATCGACTGCGGTCGCTCCCCGAGCGAGGACGTCGGAGCGATTCGACCCCGTCAACTGTCGCGCCTTCTGCAGCGCCGGGGAGTAAAACCACACGACATCCTCATCCCCGCCGCGGAAGCGGAACGTTAACCACGCGAGTCTCTTAAGCGGCTCGGGGGTCGTTAGGGTGAGTAGTTCACGAAATAGCTGGGAACCTCCCTCGATACCGAGGGTTGCGGGATACGCCCGCACGATCTGCCCCCGCAATATCCGAGTCGGCCGCCCCTCTTTTATCCACGTAAGATCGAAGTCGCTTTCAACGCTCCCCTGTCCCCACCACACACTTTGGGCGTTCCACACGATGCGTGCCCCGAGAAGGCTCGGATCGCTCTCTTTAAGCATCTCCGGCTCAGCACCGAAAGGATAACCACCGTTGACCCCGATATCCGCTCGAAGGGTCGTGCTCCCGCTGACAAGCGCGAGCTTATTAGCTGCGGCGTTGCGATAACTCGCCCCCTCCCACTCATCGTCGATCCGCCAGAAATAACCGAGCTCTCTCCGAGCCGAGATCGAGAGATCGCCGTTCTTCACCGCGGAGAGCAGTTCGGGGACTACCAGGGCCTTCCAGGCGTTGAGATTCGTGGCGCTAACAACTATCGGGGATCCCTTTGAGCTCTCGGGGAGCAGCGGCACACCCTCCGGAAGCTCAACCTTGCTTCCTTCAGCTCGGGGATCCTCCGCGCTGGCAGCTTGATAGCCGATGCCGAGGATCGCGACGATCCACGCGACGAAAAACCGCGCTCCTCGATTACCCCACCTCATAGTAGCGCTCACCTGTTGGGGGATTTAGACCGGAAGAATCACTTAAACGGGTGCTTCTCAAGATCCTGCATCTTCTTCATGTGGGCCTCAAACATCGCCTCAGGACCTACATCTTCCAGCACACGTGAGCGCTCCATGAGCGTCTCTTTATCCTCGATAAACATCCGCGGATCGGGGGGGTAAACCTCGGGGTGTATCCCGGTATCCATCCGGATCGCATCGACCGGGCATGCCTCGACGCAGTATCCGCAGTAGATGCAGAGGAGTGTATCGATCTCATAGCGGTGGGGGAACTTTTCGACGCTTTTATCCTCGTGCTCAGCCGCTTCGATGTAGATGCACTTCGCCGGGCACGCGGTCGCACACAGAAAGCACGAGGTGCACTTGATGTCTCCGTTTGGATTGAGCGTCAAGCGATGCCGACCACGATAGCGCGCCGGGTATGGCCGCCGCTCATTCGGGTACTGAATACTCGCAGCCGCTGCGATCTCTTTTTTAAGCCCCACCACGTGCATGATGTGGAGGGTAAGATTACGAATCAGCCGTCCAAACGTCAGGACCACACCCTTAACCACCTCGACGACATAGATCCGCTCGAGGAAGGTCATCTCTTCTCGTCGCTTCATAGCTCGACCTGTGCAAACGAACTCAAAAAGTTGCGCGCCTGTGCGCGCGGTTAGCCGCGCGATTTTATGAACGTGGCCAACTCGTTGGCCAACCTTATCGCAAGTTTCGGGGTGGCACCACTTACCACATGGAATCCGGCGACGAACGGCGCATTTAGCTCAGCCAGATGCAAACAATGGTGCACCGAAAAATCGGCTAAGTCACGCTCCGGGTCGGCCTTCACAAGCGACTCTATCGCCTCCGATACCCTTACCCCCGGTACTTTGGCTAACCCCGCCACCGAGCGAGCCGACTTAAGAGGCATCAACCCCATGAGGATCGGTATTCCCACCCCCTGAGCCTCCTTGAAGAACTCCACCGAACTCACCTCATCGAAGACCGGCTGGCTTAACGCATAACGGGCCCCCGCATCGAGCTTCCTTTTAAGGCGCTTCAGCTCAGCACCCCGATTGCGCGCGTTCGGATTTACCACCACCCCCGGGAAATACTCAGGGGTCCCGGTAAGGGGATTCCCAACAAGATCCCGCCCCTCATTCAAAGTCTGGATGGCCCCAAGTAGCCCTATCGAGTTAACCTCGAACACACCTTTCCTCTCCGGAGAGTCCCCGATGGTCACCGCATCGCCGGTCAGGGCGATAACCGAGCGAATGCCAAGCGCCCACCCACCGAGAAGGTCAGCCTGAATGGCGATAAGGTTCCTGTCCCGACACGAAAAATTGACGAGCGGTTCAATTCCAAAACGACTTTTTAAAATAGCTGCGAACGGAACGGCGGCGAGCCTCATCTTGGCGAGAGCGCAATCGGTTACGTTAAAGAAGTCGATCCCCCCGACCTGCCCCTCGAGCCGGGCCAAGACATCCCCAACATCTACCCCCCGGGGAGGATTCACCTCTAGACAGAGGAGGGGCCTCGATTTACCCCCCTTCAAAACCTCCCTTAAAAGCTCGAGCGCCATCCGTATCCCCGCGACCTAAAAGGGCTAATTTACCCCTAGGAAACCCTTTAATTCTTGCAATTACCGTTAAATATTACTAGCCTAATGAAGTTTTAGGGCTTTTGGAACGTCTGCTGGGTATATTTATTTACATCCGCCGGACCGACCTACCACTTCCGGTTCCTTGTTTTTCGCAGCGTGCTTAGCAGCGTTGTCTTGCGGCAACGTTTTTGAACCGCTCAAACAGATCGGGAGGAGCCCGTATATCCCGATATCGCGGGGGCACCCCCATCGATAAGGGGTTAAGTAGGTGGCATCGTCTCGGTAGGAACACTCGGTCCGTACCTGGGTGGTTCCGCCGTATGTGATGTGTCTAGTACAAACGTTCGCCGATATGACTGTAAGCATTGAAGTCTTTTACTCTTTTCAAAGCCCGTATTCCTATCTCGCCATCGAGTCGATCTACGAAATCGAGAGCAAGTACGACGTCGAGCTTTTGTGGCAGCCGTTCTCGGCGAAGGCTTCTGGGCAACAGATGACCCCGTCACCGATCGTCCCCGATAAGCTCTCCTACCTCTTTGAGGATACGAAGCGTTTCGCTGGTGAACGGAATATCCCGCTCGTGTTCCCCGAGGGGTGGCCGGAGAACGAGTTCGACCCAGGCCGGGTTACCCGGGGTGCGGTCGTCGCCGGCGATCTCGGAATCCTCATGGAGTACAACTACAAGGTGTTCCATAAGTGGTGGGGGCTCGGCGAGAACCCGAACGATGAGAACTTCATGAACGAGCTGTGCGATGAGCTCGACATCGACCTCGGCGATTTCTTAAGCAAAGTCTCCTCCTCCGACACCCGCGAGCGGGTAAAGGGGATCTATAAGCGGGGCCGGAAGATGGGGGTCTACGATACCCCAACCTTCGTTCTCGATAAGGAGCGGATCTTCGGGATCGACAAGATCTCCTACCTCGCCGCTCGCCTCGACAAGATGGGCGCGATCCGGAAGAAAGAGCGGTAAAGAGCCGGAATACCCCGTGTCGCAGGAGCGCCGCGTCTTCGTGAACGTTTCGAGCCTCTCGAAACGACCCGAGGACGGGGCGCTTCCGTTTTTGTGCCCCCTCGACGACGAGGCCTCGCACCACACCCGAGACGTTCTTCGTCTTCGGGCGGGCGACGCCGTGACCGCGATCGACACCGCCTCCCGACAACGCTACGGCGCGACGATCACCGATCTCTGGCCGGTTGTAGTGCTGCGACTCGAGCGGGAGCTCCCGCACCCCGCCCGGGCGAGTCGGGTAAAAACCCTTATCTTCGCCCTGTGTAAGGGGGAGCGAAACGACGTCGTGTGCCAAAAGGGGTGCGAGCTTGGCGCTGACCGGATCCTCTTCTGGCAAGCGGCTCGAAGCATCGTGAGGATCGAATCCCCCCGAGATCGGGACAAGAAGCTCGAGCGGTGGAGTAAGATCGCACTCGCGGCGGCGCAGCAATCGAATCGAAGCGACGTGCCATCGGTTGGGCTCGCGCTATCTACTGAGGAGCTCCTCGCCGAACTTCGGGGAGGGAGCGCGACGGGGGACGCTCTCTTGGTCTGCTCCCTTGAAAGCGACGCACGAGAGTTTCGCCATATCTCCCCACCCTCCGGCGGGGTCCACCTCGCGATCGGACCGGAGGGTGACTTTACTCCGGCCGAATATGCAGCGCTCAAAGAGCTCGGGTTTCTCCCGGTTTCGCTCGGCCCCCGCGTCCTTCGCGCTGAAACCGCGGCTATCGCGGCGATAGCCGCGGTGAATGCGGTCTGGGGGTTCGAGAACTGACCCGCCAAACACTCACTGCGCGCCACAGCAGGTTTTTTGCGACGAGCGGGACTCTGTTCTCGTATCGTTTTACTGAAACGCGGTAATTCTTGGAGAAAGTTCGCTATAAAAAGTCTCTCGAAGGTTCTCGCCCCCCCCTCTTTCAAAGAGAGCATCGGACCGAGGAAGACACCGCGCTGCTGGATAGCCTCTTGAGTGACGGCCCCCCGACGAGCCGACCGCCGACGCGGCGCTGCTCTCCGACATCGGTCGGATCGACGGAGACTTCACGGCAGAGGAGCGTGCGTCGGCCGAAAAGGCGCTTGGCGCACCATTTCCAAACTCACCGATCGAACCGACTCAGCTCATCCGGAACGCCGCGGAAATTCTCAACTCGTTCCGAGGAGCTGAAACCTACCTGACAAAGATAAAGGCGAAGTATTCAACAGAGGAGCGACAAAGGATCTTTGAGGCGGTGGCGGCGGTTATCAAAGCCAACGGAGCCGAGAGCGGCGACGAGTCGTACCTCGAGAAGAAACTGAAGTTAATCCCCTAGAAGACACCGTCAGAAATCGAACCGCCTGACCCGACAAGGCGGACTTCATCCTGATGACTCAACCTCCTCTACCCCGAACGGCGCTCATCTCGAGATATCGTTGACCTATTCAACGAGCGCAACAAGCCGTGCGGCGAGATGATACGAGCGGCTCGAATCGATTAGGGATTTAAGAGCTGCCCGATTGGACTTAGCCCCCCCCGATCGCTATTATAGTGGCGGAAGAGGTCAACTCGCTTTCCCATAGGTTTTTTCAATTTCATCGGAGGTTTCTATGGTATTCGTAGTTGCGGCGATCCTGGCGTTTGGGGTGGGGCTCGTATGTTTCCTCATCGTCCATCTCCTCTGGCGTGAGAGTGAGCACTAGCCCCCCTCAACGGAAGATCTGCCCCCTCTCGATGTCCCTAAAAAGGCATACAAGCGGTTGCACCTCTTCCCTCAATTCATTACTGCCCCTCAATTCATTACTGCCCCTCAATTCATCGCAGGGGCTCGCCGGAACGGGATCGACTACCGTTCCGAGCTAAGTCAAGTCTCATTCGCCTCACTGACGCCAACGCGCTGGACAGCGGCCTGCCACGATGCTGTGCGGCACTAGGTGAGTCTTCTCCGGCTGTGGCTCCCCTCGCCTTTCCTCTGGTATAGTCCCCCTCGCGCGGTATGGTATTTAGCTCGTTCATCTTTCTCTTCTACTTCCTCCCGATAGTTTTCGGAGCGTACCTCCTCTGCCCTCGACCGCTTAAAAACCTGCTGCTCATCGGGGCGAGCCTCTTTTTTTACTCGTGGGGAGAGCCTCGCTTTATCGGCACCCTCCTTCTTCTCTGTGCGATCGAGTTCGTCTTAGCGCTCCTTATCGAGCGCAGTTCCCCCCGCGGAGCACGGGCGCCCCTCACCCTCTCCCTTATCATCAACGTCGGAGCTCTGGGGTACTTCAAGTACGCTAACTTCTTTATGGGTGAGGTGAGCCGGGTAAGCGGCTGGCTTGGCCATGCACCGATCGAGTGGCAGAAGGTCATTCTCCCCATCGGGATCTCTTTCTTCACTTTCCATAAGATCAGTTACGTTGTCGACGTCTATCGGCGGATCCGCCCCGCATCGCGAAACCCGATCGACTTTCTCCTTTATATCCTTTTCTTTCCGCAGCTCATCGCTGGGCCGATCGTGCGCTATCACGAGATCGAAGATCAGCTCCGCTCCCGCCCCTTCAGCCTCGACGATATCTATCAGGGGCTCTCGCTTTTCTGCATCGGCCTCGCCAAGAAGGTGCTTGTTGCCGACGTGGTCGGCCATACCGCCGATCAGATATTCGCCCTCAAGGCGAACGCACTCTCCCCTGAGCTTGCGTGGCTAGGGGTAATCGCCTACACCGCGCAGATCTACTACGACTTCTCCGGGTACTCCGACATGGCGATCGGACTTGCACGGATGTTTGGGTTCCGATTTCCGCAGAACTTCGACCGCCCGTACCTCGCGACAAGCTTCACCGATTTCTGGCGGCGGTGGCACATGTCGTTTGGGCGGTGGATGCGAGAGTATCTGTACTATCCGCTCGGTGGTGCGCGGGTCGGTGTCGCTCGGCAGTATTTCAACCTCTGGGTAGTCTTCCTCTTCTCTGGACTGTGGCACGGCGCTCAGTGGACCTTCGTCCTTTGGGGGGTGTGGCACGGGATCTTCATGACCCTTGAGAAACTCTTCCTCGGGGACTATCTCAAGAAGATCCCCCACGCGTTCCAAGTTCTCACGACCCTCTTTTTTGTCATGCTCTCCCGGGTGCTCTTCCGCGCCGAAGATCTCCATCATGCAGGGTATTACTTCAACCGTCTGGTCGACGGGAGCGGGGTAACCAAAGCTCCCCCGCTCGGCTCGGTGACCTCGGGGTACGAGATCTTTATGGTGGCGGTGGCATATCTTCTCTGCCTCTATCCGATCATCCCGGGGGTCTCAAAAGCGCTTGAGAGGATTCGTAACCTCTCCTCCCCGTTTGTTCGTGAGAGTGTATGGGCGACTCAAGCTATCGTCCTCCTGGCTCTCTCAGCGGCGGCGATGGCGGGCACCGATTTTTCTCCGTTTATCTACTTTCAGTTTTGATCGATGGAGAAGCGCACGTTTACATACCGGTCACTCAAGGTAGCTTTCCTCTCCATCGTGGGGGCTTTCCTCTTTTTCCCCCTCGGAAACGATCTGCTCAACCTCGTGCCTGAAGATCCCCCCCACGGAATGGCGGGAGCGGCCCCTCCTCGTCCCTTCTCAATCGAGGGATTCTACAAACGGACGTGGCAGCGGAGCCTCGAACCCCGCGCGAAAAGGGACTCAGGACTTTGGACACCCCTGACTTTAATCGCTAACGACCTCTACTCCCGCCTCTTCGGCCAGATCGCCGCATTTCCGAACGGCAACGTCATGCAGGGAAACGCCCGGCACCTCATCCAAGGCGCCCATCTTCCCGCGATGAATCGGCGGAAGCCCAAAAAACTAAAAGAGCTCCCAGCTCGGATCGAACGGCTTAAGGAGCTTCAAGATCGGCTCAAAGCACGTGGGAAAAATCTCATCGTGCTTGTCAGCCCGAACGTTACCGAGATCTACCCTGAGGTAGTGCCGGAGATCTATCTAGATCCAACTCGACATACCCGCCCACATCCTTTTGAGCGATTGAAGGTGCTCCTCGACAAGCACGGCATCACCTACATCGATACGGCTGAGACCCTTCGGCAGGCGAAAGCTGCGGGAGCGCCGAAACTTTTTCCCCCTTCGGGCTCCCACTGGAACGACCTCGGTTCGTGTTTGGCGCTAAAAGCAGCTAACGAGAAGCTGAAGTCGGTCGGCGGGCCAGCGCTCCGAGGATTTACCTGCGATGATGTGCGCTTTGAATCTCCCCCCCGCGATAAGGACCGGGATCTGGTGAAGATCGCGAACGTCCTCACGCCGGAGCGTTTTGAGGAGCCGACGCCCTACGTTAATATCAGCTACACCGAACCTCCCCCCCCAGTTCAACCGACTGCGCTCCTTGTCGGCACGAGCTATCTCTTTGCGCTCGTCGACCATCTCTATGAGTGGGATCTGGCTAAAGATTCCCGGCTCTACTTTTACTTCAAACAGTGGCGGAAGGGGGGCGAGCGAAAGTTCTACATCGTGCGCCCCGAGAGGCTCGATTGGAGCGAGCTTCTTAGTCGCGACATCATCGTGGTCAACGTCGGTATCGGAAAACCCACCGCGATAGGCTACGGCTTTATCGAAGCAGCTCTTCAGTGGCTCCGAAGTAATCCCTAATCTTTTGGGGGCGGCGCCGCCCGATCTCTAAAAAATAAATCTGCATACTTTCAGCCTTCTAGAGCGGGTTAATGCTCCCGGTGGAGCACCGTTTCCGTAGGTGACTCATAACATCGGCGGGGTGGTCTAACGGGGTGGTCTCGCGCGCCCCAGGGGGTTACATGAGGTTATCTTGGCTCCGTTCAACGCTAGCATCACTTATCATCGCTCTGAGCTCGACCGCTCACGCCGAGTTCTCATTCCCAGGAACAAGCCCCACAGGAGACCCGCCGAGCCTCGATCCTCGGTGCGAGGTCCTATCAGTGGAGGGTCCGTCTTTTGAATATTGGGTCAGCTACTCCGGCCCCTACGTTGGACCAGGCATCCCGTTCGATTTCTTTGCCTGTCCTTTTGGTCGAACTATCCTCCATCCGATCTTTTGTCTCGATGTAACGATGATATGCCCCAAGGCCGAGGCCCCGCACACCGAGCGACTCTGCTTTCACGCCGGCGGCAGCCCCGACGGAAGCCTCCAGATCTTTCCGAGTGATTATAGAAAGCCGAAGAGTGATCGAGGGACATTCTCTGTGCCTGGAGCTCCGAGTGGGATAAGCGTCGAGGGTTTCCTCCACTTCTGGGAATGGTACACCGCGAGAAGCCAGGACTCATTCGGGGGACGAAACTACTGCGCGTGGGGATCTGGAGACAACGACTCCCTGAACTGCGGGAGCTATTTTCTCCTCCTCGTAGCTAAGCTCTTCGGAAAAACCCCAGCAGAGATCCGCGCAATGATTCCACAACTCGGGCCATGTACCCATTTTTCGTGGGATCTATACGAGCCGCAATTCATCGAGGATCTCACGCCGTTGCTCCTCATGCCGAATCCGAGTGGTCCTCCTGGGCCCGTCGTCACCCCCGCCGAATGCCTGGCTATCACCGAGCTCTCAACGGCGCAGATCTTTTCGACCCTCGATAGCGGACTTAAACTGAGATAACTCGACCGATCTCAGGAAGCTTTACGCCGTTTTGCGTCGAAGCGCATCTGGAGAAGCTCGATCATGAGCGCAAACCCCATCGGGAGGTAGATATATCCCTTCGGGATCTTCGCCCCAAGCCCCTCAGCGAAGAGCGTAACGCCTATCGACACGAGGAACGCGAGCGCCAGAATCTTCAGCGAGGGTCGGGCTTGCACGAAATCGGAGATGCTCTTCGAGAAGAGGAGTACCGCAACAAACGAAACCAATACCGAGGCGTAAATCACGAGGAGATGCTCGGTGAGGCCCACCGCAGTGATCACCGAGTCGATCGAGAACACCATATCGAGGAGGACGATCTGCACGAGCACCGCTCCAACAGTTGTGGCGGCAACTCCAGCTTCGCTATGCTCCTCAATGCCGTACTTCTCAACGACATAGTGCATCTCTTTAACCGCTTTATAGAGTAGGAAAAGTCCGCCGAGGATCAGCACCAGCTCTTTACCGGTGAGCCCCCACACCAACGGATTTTGAAGCTTCTGAATCCACGCCGCTCCGAAGAGAAAGAGAAGTCGAAACCCGAGCGCCGCAAAGAGACCGAGCTTTCGGGCATATTCCCGCTTTTCGACCGGGAGCCGTCCCACGAGGATCGAAATTAAAAGGATATTGTCGATGCCGAGAACGAGTTCAAGGCCGATAAGGAGGAAGAATGTCGCCCAAATATTCGGATCGGAGAGTAGTTCCACAGATGCTCGCGTGAAGGAAAAAACAGCTCGCCGAGAATAAATCAGCTCGCTCCTCCGGGCTATACCCTCAGTCTCAACACGAGGTAGTGGGCCACTTCACACGGGTTCGAATGAAGGTCTTTGCGGTGCCGCTATCACGGTTATTGAGGGAAAATTTTAGCGGAATTATGAGGTGCCGCCAAATTGGCTTGGGCCACCCGACTCGCTATCATCGAGGCACGCAGAGGTGTTGTTCGGACGAGAAAGGTTTCCTTAATCGTATTCTACGGAGGTTTCGATGGCTTTGCTGACACCGTTCATTTTTTTGAGCTTCATTGCGCTCTTTATTCTCTGTGTTTACCTCCTCTGGGTGGTAGACCGGTTCCCGGAGCACAAGGACTCAGACGACTAGCGCGGAGAGCCCCGAGGCGATAGCAACACAAGCTTCGGGGCTCCGCGTAGCGACACAGGTGATTCAGCTTAGATTCCTTTTTAACAAGGTATGACAACCGATCCACCTCTGCCGCTCTTCACTTTGCCGGTGTATTTTCGCGGTTAGCCCCTCTCCCAGCACCCGGCAGCCAATCCGTCCCCCCTCCCCTTCGAGCTATTTTCAGTCACGTAAGCCGAGTCGGATGTATTTAGACGGCCGTAGCCGGGTGTGAGGGGATCACTTCACGATCAAACACCGACTCGAGCGATGTTGGGGCGCACCTACCAGGGGCAGCGGACCACCCAGGGTTAGGGATCAGAGGAGATCACACCAAGGTCTAAGACGATAACCTCACCTTGAGCCGAAGGGCGTATCGGTGATGGTCGAGCGATTAGATTCCCCGCGTAACGAGACCTTGGAGGCCCCCCCGACTATCCCACCCCCGCTCTATCACCCGTCCCTCTACTCAATCGTGCGATCTGCGGCCCCGGATTTCGACACCACTACGTGTAGGACTCGGAGGGTATCGGCATTTGACCCGCCATCATTCGAGGCATACCTTACCGAAGAAGGGTTAATTCTTAATCGAAAGGTACCGCATGGCTCCTCGAAGTAAAACGAAAGACCGCGACGTTACCCGAACGGTCACCCGCAAAACTTTTATTCGACAGCTTCGTCGCCTCGCTAACCGTCTTGAACGCGGGGAACGCTTCGCCGTGACGATAGGGAAGGAGCGCATCGCTCTGCCACGTGAGGTCGAATTTAGCATCGAACACGAGCGTGAGGCGGGAGCTACGGAAGAGCTCGAATTTCAGGTGCGGTGGCGGGGAAGATAGTCGAAGCAGGCCAGAGACCCTCCCGACTCCGCCACACTCCCAGTCAAGGCTCAGATGCAGCGGGCGGAGGGGGCGAGAGAAGCTCGACGACCCCGCCCGTCACCCGGATTAGATGACTCGCTGCTCCATCGAAGCGTTTACTGTGCGTCGCAAAGATAACGGTGGAGCCCTGCGCACAATATCCCTTGAGAAGCTCACCCACTGTCTGCACGAAATCGTCGCTCTGATTTGAGGTAACCTCGTCGAGGAAAACGACCTGCGGGCGGGGGATAAGCGCCGCTGCAAGGAGGAGGCGATGCTGCTCCCCAGTTGAAAATCCTCGCCCCCGTTCGAGTCCGTCTCCCACCCGGGTATCAAGCCCGTGATGCCTCATCAGTTCAGCGATGAGGTCCCGAATCAGCGGGTGGCTCGCGCGAGCCTCAAGATACTCATCGTTTCCGTCGCTTCCGCGGAGGATATCCCGCACCGAACGCCCCTCAAGAAGCGCGAGCCGCGCTCCGCAGTATACGATTCGGGAACGCCATTCGGAGAAGCGCACCTCGCTGAGCGGAACTCCACCCACCGTGACCGAGCCCGCTGTGGGTGCCGCGGCAAAGGCGAGATGCTCCAAAAAAGTCGTCTTCCCTGCGCCGCTTCCGCCGTGAACAACGGCGAAGCTGCCCGCTGGAATGCTGAGATTAGGGACCGAGAGCTGAAAATCCCCCCGTTGAAAGGTCGCGCGGTCAAGGTCGAGACGGTGGGAGTCGGGGAAATCGCGGTGCCCGGACATCGGTGTCGGCTCAACGAAGCGATAGAATCGACGCGCCTCATCCCAGACCCGCCGGAAAGCATGGTAGGTTTCCCCGTGATTTGAAAGCTCCTCCCCGAGCTCTTTTAGTTGAAGAGACATGAATGCAAACGTGCCGATCTCGATCGCCCCGACGGAATACTGATTATAGAGCATCGCGAGCCCCCCGAACATCGCCCCGTAGTACCCGACATAGGTGCCAAGAAGTTGAAGATTCTGCCGCCGTTCGTGTTGATCGCGCTCACCATCGAGCGCCGCTTGAAGATGCGAAAGCGTCCGAGCAAGAGACCCACTGAGCCCCCCTAAAACCATGCGGCTCGCCCCATCGGTACGATAGATCTCGTTTTCAATCCGGGCACCGATCTGCCCCTCTTTGCGCTGACGCCCCTCAAGGTCGACATCCGCACTGACCTGTTTCGCTCGAAGGATAATCCCCGGCGCAACAGCGATGGCGACAAGAGCACCGATCCGCCAATCGACCGCAAGAAGTGCTCCGGCGCTGAGGGCGATCTTCGTTCCGTACGCCGGCAGCGCTGCCGAATGCTCGATGACGTGTGCCACGCTCGCCGCCCGGTCCGATTGAAGCTCGAGATCGGAGCGCCGCTCCTCGTCGTTAAGATCACGAAGGGTCGAGCGCCCGAGCGTATCGAGGAGCCGCTCTTTCAACCGTCGTAAGTACGACCGACCAAGTGTGTCGGTCGCGGTCTTGCCGGTACTATCGAGGTGATCAGCGAAGAGATAACACCCGCAAAAGACCGCCATGAAACCGAAAGCGATCGGTTGACGCTCAAGAGTGGCCTCAAGCGCCAAAACGGTCAGTGAGTAGAGTCCGGCCCACCGGAGCGCCTCGGAGGAGCAGCTGCGAAGCCCCTCAGCGAGGAGTCTTCCACGAGTAATACCCGCCGCGGCGAGGTCCTCGACGATCGTCGTCACAAGCGAACGGCGCGGCAGAGCGTCGAGCGACGGAAGGGTACCATCGATCGAAGGCGGCACATCAGCAGCGAGCCGCTTTGGCCCCTGAATCGCGGCTAAAGGGGAGTTAATCGGTGAGGGAACGCTCCCGTCTCTCGATCGTTCTCTGTCGTCGTTCGGCGAGGGTGCAAGCATCGCTGCTATTGTGCCGACGAGCGGGGCAAAACTCAATTACCACACCGACCGAACAGATTGCCTCAAAACCGAGCTATTTCATCAAAAGGAGGCTCAGTGCCATCACGAACATACCGGCACAGAGACCGAGGAGGCTATCGTGCCCCTTCCCGTAGGCGCGGCTCGTGGGCAAAAGTTCGTCAAGACTCACATACACCATAATCCCCGCAACTCCCCCAAAAAGATATCCCATGATGTGCGATGGAATCCCCCCGTTATCACCACCAAGGAAAAATAGTATCCCCAGATATCCGAGCAGCGCCCCGAGCGGCTCAAAAAGCCCGCTCAGAAAGGAGTAGATAAACGCCTTACGGCGATTTCCGGTCGCGAAAAATATCGGCACCGAGACGCTCATTCCCTCTGGGATATTGTGAATGGCGATCGCGATGGCGATCGCTGCACCAACTTTTGGATCCTCAAGAGCGGAGAGAAACGTGGCCAGCCCCTCCGGAAAATTGTGGATGCCGATCGCGAGCGCTGTAAAAAGACCGACTCGAAAAAGTTTGTGATGATCGCCGTACGCAGGAGGAGCTTCTCCGTCTTTGTGGAGCGCCGCTGAGGCTGACTCGGACGGCATCTCGTGGGGGTTTTCAGCGGATGGAATAAGATTATCGATAAGAGCGATGAGCAGGAGTCCTCCGAAAAATGAGGCGACACCGATCCAGGCTGACCAATAATCCCCATACTCCGCCCGAAGCGCGGCGGTCCCCTTCGGCATAATCTCCATAAACGAGACGTAAAGCATCACCCCGGCGGAGAAGCCTGTAGAGATCGAGAGAAATCGGTAACTCGAGCGCTTCGCGGCGAATGCGATAGCACTCCCGATCCCGGTCGCGAGTCCCGCAAAAAGGGTGAGGCCGAAGGCGAGAACGACGTTGCTCATAACGGCTGTATTTTAAGGGGTACACTCCCCTGCCTGTCTACCCCTGATACCGCCAGGTTATTGCGGCACCGCCTCTGACAAAACGACGACTCTCCACCTTCTCCCGAGGCCCTCTCTGTCGTTTAAAGTCCGCCGGGTGCGCAAGGCGCTTACGGGTGCCGATCCTCCGCACAAGATTTACGGTCATCGAAAGCCCCTAGTCCCTCGACAAATAAGTTTTTTCACTCCGGCGGAGTGAAAAACTAACTCACCACTAGCAGCTCTCCGTGGGTTCTCCCACTTCTTCGGATGTGGCGATATCAGACCCAACGCTCCGCTCGGTTGATGCTTCGCCCCCCTGCTCACACCCTCGATCGATTCGCCTGCTTTCAAGCACTTAAAAGACCGTGCGTCTGCACCTCGAATCGCTTGCTCTGCGGCGGCGCCCGCAAACACCCCACTCAACGCCGACCGAAAAGTTGGGGGTCTCAGGTGGAGGAATATGCTAGCCTAGCGGGGGCAATTATTTTGGCTGTAGATCAATCATGATGCTTGTTACCCGCGAGATCCACTTCAACGCTGCTCATCGGCTCCACAATCCGGCGAAATCCGAAGAGTGGAACCGTCAGATGTACGGGCTCTGCAATTCTCCAAACTGGCACGGACATAACTATCGGCTCGAGGTGACCGTACGGGGCGATATCGACCCAGAGACCGGATACGTAATCGATCTCGGAGTTTTAAAGAGGATTTTAGAGGAGGAGATCGCTGTCGAATGCGATCACAAGAACCTCAACCTTGATGTCCCGTTTCTCAGCGGTGTCATCCCGTCGACCGAGAATCTCGCTCTCATCTTTTGGGGGCGTCTCGAAGGGAAGCTCCCCCGCGGCAAACTATTTTCCGTGAAGCTCTTTGAGACCGAGCGGAACTGGGTCGAATATCGGGGCCCGAACACATAAGAAAGATGCAAACGTGCCCCAGTGGGCCGGGGATACACGCGTCAAACAACCTTGAATACGCGAAGGCTCCGCCGTTGTAGAAACCGGAGGATTCAGCGAAAATACACCGAGGACTAGTCCTTCAACAAATAAGTTTTTTCACTCCTGCGGAGTGAAAAACTAACTGAGGACTAGTGGTGAGCATAAATTCTAGTACCTTGCAGGTGAATGAATTTAATGGTCGAACCACTAGAGAGCGCAAAGTTTATATGCCGCAAAAGAAAAAATCAGCTACCACGAAAAAAGCCCGAGATCCGGAGCTCTACCTCCACCATCACAACGGAGGAAAGAAGCCGAAGCTCGACCGCTCGTTCGACGCTGAGTTTCGTCCATCGAAAAAATATTACGCGTCGCTTCCCGACATGATGCTCGCTGAGCACGCGATTCAAGGGGCGAACGTCCCGATTCATCAAGTTGGTGTCTCAAATTTCAAACTCCCGCTCTCTTTTGCGCGCCGACACGGCCGGGCGTGGCTTCTTGAGGCGGCGGTCACCGGTTCGGTTTCGCTCCAGGCGAATATCAAAGGGATCAATATGTCCCGTATCGTTCGGAGTTTTTACGATCATCGCGCGGAGACGTTTTCCCTCGATACTCTCACAGCTATACTCGAGACGTACCGAAAGAAGGTTGGGAGCCTCGATGCCCGCCTCAAAGTGCAGTTTTCGTATCCGATTCTGCAAACGAGTCTCCGGAGCAATCTGAAGGGATATCAGTTCTACCGTTCGATCTACGAAGCGACGATCGATCGGAGGAACCGGGTGCGCCGTTTCATTACCTTTGACTTCGTCTATTCGTCGGCGTGTCCGTGCTCAGCCGAGCTCACCGAGCATGCGCGGGATACCCGGGGCCGCTACGGCATCCCCCACTCCCAACGGAGCAAGGCGCGCATTCGTCTCGAGATCGCTCCAGGAAAAAAATTATGGATAGAAGACCTACAGGAGCTGTGTCTCGAGGCGCTTAAAACCGAGACACAGGTCATGGTCAAGCGCGAGGATGAGCAGGCTTTTGCAGAGATGAACGGCGCTTACATAAAGTTCGTAGAGGATGCGAGTCGGCTCCTCTTCGGTGTCCTCAACCGCGATAAGCGGATTCGTGATTTCGAGATAGCATGCTCCCATCTTGAATCGCTTCACTCCCACGATGCGGTAGCGGCGATCTGCAAGGGTATCCCCGGGGGCTTCACCGCCGACTTCACCGACTTTAACGGGCTCGTCTGCTAGGGGAAAACGATGCGAAGTAAAGTTGCGCTCGTAACGGGAGCAGGCCGGGGGATCGGGAGAGCTGTGGCGCTCGCCCTCGCAGAAGACGGGTATCGGGTAGCGCTCGTCGCCCGGTCGGGTACCGAGCTCGAGCAGGTGGCGCGAGAGATCTCGCCAGCGCTTGAGACATCACGGGTGCGCCTTTTCCCCGGCGACGTATCGGAGGCGGCGCTCGCGCCGAGGATAGTGGACGAACTCGTCGCCGCATGGGGGGGAGTGGACATCCTCTTTAACAACGCAGGGGTCAATCCGAAAGGGAGCTTAGAGCTCTCAGTAAACGATTTTGAACAGATGCTCGCGGTAAACGTGACGGGAGCTTTCTCGTTCGCAAAAGCGGTCGTTCCGATCTTTAAACAGCAAAGCCGCGGTTATCTCTTCAATATCTCCTCGGTGTGCGGTAAACACGGATTCCCCGGTGTCGGGGGGTATACCGCCTCTAAATTCGCGGTCCTAGGGCTCTCTGAATGTCTTTACCGCGAGCTTCTTCCTCTGGGAATCTCAGTCACCGCGATCTGTCCGAATTGGGTCGATACCGCGATGGCGCACCATTCGCCGGTAGCGCCCGGAGATCGCATCCAAACCGACGACCTGGTTAAAACGGTGCGGTACCTCTTGAGTCTCGGAAAGGGTGCCACGGTGCGGGAGATCGTCGTGGACTGCCGGTACGACCCGCTGTAATAGAGTTCGCTTCGGGGCTCGAACGCGGGCTCGTGCCAGAGAAAAAACCGGCAACGAAGCCTTTTGTTCACTGACCGCCATCACTGCGAAAACCGCCGTGTGAGATAAACTAAGCCCCGTGCCGTTTTACGGAGGGTGCGGTCGGTGCTTAGGGGGGCGTTTTACCTTCTTCTTGCGGGAGTCCTCTTTCTCTGTGGCTGTACGCCGCGCTCGACTAAAGTACAAGTGGGCGATCCCCCTTCGCGAGCTGAGCTTGAATCGCTCGCTGCGCCGATCGCCCTCTACCCCGACCCCTTGCTCCAACGGGTCCTCACCGCTGCCACATTCCCCGATCAGATCCTCGATGCAGCGCTCTTTATCGAGCGGGGGGGTGAACCGAGCGAGATCGCTCGAAAGCCGTGGGAGCGATCGGTGAAGTACGTGGCAAACTATCCGACCATCCTCACCTCACTCGCCGACGATATCGACCGCACCGTTCGACTCGGAGCGGCGTTTACCGAAAGCCCTGACGAGCTCCGAGATTGTATTCAGACCCTCCGTCGGCGCGCGGTCGAGCACGGAAACCTTAAAAGCTCGGCGTATCAGACCGTTCTTGCGAGCGGACCTACCGATGGCGGCGCGACAATTCTGATCGAACCGACCGACCCCGCGGTGCTTTACGTTCCAAGAAACACAACAACGCTCATCTACGAGCGACCTATCGCGGATCCGGCTGCGCTCTTCCTGCCCCTCGCCACGTTCGGGCTCGGTGTTGCGCTCGCTGCCACACTCGATCAAGACGACTTTTACTATTACGGCGGCCCGTTTTACGGCCCCGGATTTTGGTACGGTGGGCCGATCTATCGCCGCTGGTACACCTATCGCCACGATCGCTGGAGACACGATTACGATTACGGAAGAGGTCACTACAGAGATTGGGGGAAGCACCGCCACGAGCTTCACCAAAAGCACTCCGACTGGAGGCACCATCGGGCCGCTGGTGGAGGCTACCATCGAAGCCAGGGGCCACCCCCCGATAGCCGCGCCTCGTTTCGCCCCGCACCCCACCGCTCCGATCGCTCGACCGGGGCCCCCTCTCACCGTGGCGGCGATCGAGGGGCACGCGGCAGCTCACCCCATCGGGGTGGTCACGCCCACACCGGGAGCTCGAGCGGGCGGGGATTCGGGGGGCATCGGGGTGGAGGAAGACACTAGTCCTTCGACAAACGAGTTTTTTCACTCCCGCGGAGTGAAAAACTAACTCAGGACTAGTGGTGAGCATAAATTCTATTACCTTGCAGGTGAAAGAATTTAATGGTCGAACCACTAGTTAGCGTCTCGAGCCCGCCCCAGGAAGCGCCGGGGTGGCGCTTCTATCGGATCGAAATCAAGGATTCCAACGCCCACCAGCATCAGGTCCTCCGATGCGAGCGGGCCCCATCTTAATGAGGAGACGAACACGGTTAGGCTCCGCGGCGCACAGCGAACATCACTTTGATTCCAAGGAGGAAGCTCCACCAAAAAACGCTCTGCGCACCGGTCCAGAGCCATCCCCACCACCGATGCACAAGCGAATCGAGTTGGAGCGTGACGGTGGTTGTGCCGTTTTTCTCCTCGAGCCAGAACTGGAGCCGGGTCGGGCGAATCATCCTCAGAGTAATGATAGAACTACCGTAGAGGTAATCCATCGAGCGGTACTCCGGTGCCCGCACCTCAGTGATAATCGAGGGGAGGTTCATGAACGGTCCGTGGTGGTTCGTGTATACACCGGGGGTAAAATCAGCGGGGCCCCCTTCCGTTACCGGGAGGAACTCGACCCGCCACGGGGGAAGGTTCCCTTTTGTAAACGTGTCGGGATTACAGAGCCACCCCCACACCTTCTCGCGAGGAGCGCTCACGGTGACTGAACGCTTTACGACGTGGGGGGAAAAGCCTGGGGGGATCGGTTGGTTCATAGAGTTTTAAACTAACAAACAGGCGATCGCCCCGGAAGGCTTCGCCCCTTCCCTTGTAATCACCGTTGGTTATGTGATAACACAATCACCTGCATCCGGCGCTTTTTAATAACCCATTGGAAAGATTGCTGGTTTACGCAGATGCCCAGGTAGCTCAGTCGGTAGAGCAGTAGACTGAAAATCTACGTGTCGGTGGTTCGATTCCGCCCCTGGGCACATATCTTTCCCCCCCAAAAAAATCTCCCCCCCCCCAAGTTTTTCCCCCCAAATCTCCCCCCCCCAAGAACTTCCCTATCCTTTTTCGCTGGTTGGATTGGGAGTCGTACCGCCAAGTCTCTGAGACTGTGCGGTGAAACCTCGTTATTTGATAGCGCTCGGGATATGCTCTCCCCGATGGCGCAGACCGACCCTGTAAAGCTCGTTCAAGAACTCGCCGCACTCCCCGAGTGCGCCCCCGCGGTGATGGTCGTGTGCCCCGACGGGGTACGCCGGGAGCGGGTGGTCGAAACGCTCTTAAAACCGTTCACGAACACACGCGATCCCCTCGCGGTAAAAAGGCTTCGCGGGGAAGATCTCTCCCCCCGTGCTCTCGAGGAGCTGAAAAACGATCTCCTCTCGGTTTCCCTGTTTTCACCGAAACGGTTCTTCGTTATCCGCGATATCGAGAGAGCGACCGCCGCCGCCGCCAAAGAGCTCGCCGCGATTATCGAGACGATCCCTCCAGGCTCGCACGTCGTTCTCACCGCAGCCGAGCTCAAGACTACGAATCCGCTCCACAAAGTTTTTTCCAAAGCGAAACGACTCGTTGAATTCCCCCCTCTCGAGGGGCTCGATCTTAAGCGGTGGGTGCAAAAAGAGTTAAAAGCAGCGGGGCTCACCGAGATCGGCAGCGGCGTCGTTGAAACGATCATCGACGTGGGAGGGGACTCCGCCGAAACGATCAGTACCGTCATCGAGCGAACGGCGCTCTACCTCGACGGAGGGAAGATCGAGGTAAAAGATGTACGGTCCCTCTTTACCGCCGCCCCCGACCCGAACGAGTTTGCGCTTATCGATGCTATCGCGGCTAAAAACCCCGCGGGGGTCGAGGTACTGCTCCACGAACTCTTCGAGGAGGGGAAGAATCCGTTCCTACTCCTCTCGCTCCTCGGCCGAACGTACTCCAATTTTCTGGTGATAAAGCGGCTCCTCGATTCGGGGCGCTCGCCTGCGGATGTACGCCAGCTCATGGGGATGACCCAATGGGTCTTCGACAAGCAGCTTCAAGGACTCCGCCGCTACTCGACCCCGCAGCTCGCGAAAGCGCTCGGCGCCATCGTGCGCGCGGACTCGAAGCTGAAAAACAGATCGCTCGGCACCGATGAGGTAATCGGTAGTCTGTGTGCTGAACTGCGTCCGTAACACTGACGCTCGCTTCTCTCGAGACTTTCAAATCGACTTCGCCGACAAGACGCGCGGTGTATTGCTTAATGCATAAGCGACCCCGCCGCTCTCAAACGGACCAGAGAGGTCCGGTTCCCCCGTAAGTCGAGCGCCCCCGAAGGGATAACCCGCCCGGTAAGAGCAGAAAGAGGGTCGCTGAGGATCGGAGGGCTTACCGACCCCAACGACGGACGATATCCCCCGCACGGCTTTCGTACATGAACTATGGCGGCGCTCTCCAAACGAAACTGAGCGCAGGGCTTCACCGGTACGACCTCCCCCCTCTTCACACCGGGCCATAAGGTTGCGGCACCCCGCAGATTCCGAGCCCAGCTTTGGAGAGGACCCGTTAAATCACAATCGGTTCAGTACCTTAGGACTTCCCCTCCGCGCCCTAACGTGAAATAGTTTTCCCCGCGGCGCGGCGTTTAAAACCGATGAAAAAACCAGCCGGTTTAGCCGATATAACCCCCGAACGTATAGCGTAGCTTTCACTTCTCGATGGCCTCGACCAGATATCTTCTTCTCTCGCTCGCCCTTGCATTCTGCGCTATCGATGCGGCCGGTGAGATGCCGACACCCCCTATCTTTACCCCAACCGGAACGGTCGATGATTCCGCTAAGCCGGTGAACCTCACCCCACTTCCGAGCTCCGCATTCCGGGGGTGGGACTACCTCGTACAAAAACTCCGCGCAGATGGGGTGAATGAAGAGACCCTTCGGTCGATCTACGCCGACCCCCGGATGCCGTTTTTCGGTCAGGTCCGTTTCGGACTGAAACCCCGCGAGTCGAAACAGATGTACGCGCCCCTTCTAAAACCGGAGAAACTCGAGCTCGGGCGTGAGTTCTTAAAGCTCCACGAAGAGAGCTTCGCCGCCGCTGAGAAAGAGCTTAAAGTGCACCGCACCGTCATCGCGGCGATACTCCTCGTCGAGACCCATTACGGGAAAAACACCGGACGGGAGCTCGTTATCAATCGGCTCTCTCGAGTCGCTTCGGTTCGTGAACCCACCAATCTAATCCTGAATCACCGCCGTCATCTTAAAGATGATCCCTCGATAACCTTCGCTCAGGTGGATGCCCGAGCGGAGTACCTTGAGCGCACGTTTTACCCGGAGGTGAAGGCGCTGCTCCAGATCATCGACGAGCAAAAGCTCGATCCGTTCGAACTCAAAGGATCCTCGGCAGGGGCGTTCGGTCTGCCCCAGTTCCTCCCCACATCGTTTCAGCGGTTCGGCTACGACGGCAACAAAGATGGCGCGATCTCGCTCTTTGACCCAACCGACGCCATCTGGTCTACAGCTAACTTTCTCGCTCAAAGCGGCTGGAAGGACTCGGATACCCACGAGAACCACCGCGAGGTAATCTGGAAATATAACAAGAGCGACCCATATATCGACACGGTTCTCGCCATAGCGAAGTCGCTTCGCCGCCCCCCGCCGAAGAAACGGGGAAAGCCTGCGCCACCCCCCCGGGCTGCAGCCCCCGGGGCTGAACTCGCCTCTTTAAACCCCTCCCCATCTAATCCGCTTTAACATATCGATCTGGAGTGGTACGGTACCCCCATGAACGCCGCCAAGAAGAAGATACTCGTAGTTGAGGACGATAACGACAGCCGAAACGCGCTGTGCGCGATGCTCGATGCGCTCGGATTTAGCTACATCGGCTTCGCCTCCGGCAAAGAGGCTCTCGAAAAGATTAAAGGCCAGAAGATCGACTTGGCGCTCCTCGATATCATGATGCCGGAGATGAACGGGTACGAGGTCTTAAAAGCACTCAAGGCGATCCCGGAATTCAAAGAGATCCCGATCATCATGGTGACCGCGAAAGATCAAGACAACGAGATCCTCGAGGGGTACCAGAGCGGCGCCGACTACTACATAACGAAACCGTTTACCGCGAAGCAGCTCGACTACGGTATTCGTATCTTTCTTGCGTAAAAACCCGCGGAGCACCTTCATGCGGATCGATCCCGCTCATTATAACTTTCCAAATCCCACCGGATTCATCGTCCTTGAGGGGGTGAACGGGGCGGGAAAAACAACGCTCCAGCAAAAGATCGGAACGTTCGTTGCCGAAAGGGGGATTGAGGTCGTTACCACCAGGGAGCCGGGCGCTCCAGCGGTGGGGAACGAGATCCGCACGATCCTCCTTACCCCGCGCGGAGAGAAGCTCGCGCCGACCACCGAGCTGCTGCTCTTCGCCGCGGACCGCGCCGAGCATGTCGCCAAGCTTATACGCCCTGCGATCGCGCGGGGAGCTGCGGTGATCTCAGACCGCTATTACTATTCAACGATCGCCTTTCAAGGGTACGGTCGGGGACTGAACCGCGCCACCATCGACACGCTCAACACCGTGGCGATAGCGGGGACGAAGCCGGACCTCACCATCCTTCTCGATCTCGACGCCGCCACAGGCCTTACTCGCACCCGTGGGCGGGGAGCCGCGGGAGAGCCGGACGCCCTTGAACACGAGGCGATAGATTTTCACAACCGGATCCGGAACGGATTTTTAGAGCTCGCGGACAACCTTCCCGAGCCGTTTGTCGTTCTCGATGCTCGGAGATCCCCCGACGAGATATTTCAAGCGGTTGTCCCCGCGCTTGAGCGGTGGCTCTACAACTGGAAGGGGCGCGCCTAGCTCCCGCTTTGCCGCGCAAATATTGACTCACCCCCCGCTCTCCCTGAAGATAATCGAAAAACACCTTGTGCGTATGGGACCACACAGAAGATCAGAGGATCGACTTCTTGAGGGGCGGGAGCTTCCCGCGGAACTCGCTGAAAGATTTAAGGCGTGGGGTATCTCCCGGCAGGAGAGCGACTCGTTTCGTGATCGACTGTGGGGGACCTGCCCGACCGGCGCTGAACTTACCGCGCTCGCTGAAGCGAAAAATCCGTGGGCCGAACTCGCATACTTAGAGGATCGCCCCCATCCCCCCCGACATCTGCAGGCCCGTCCATTTAAATCCTCTACCCCCAGCGAGGATGAACCGCTCACCCGATCGGCCCCCACCCAGGACGGAAAGCCCGAGGGAGATAGGCTCCTCCAGGAATCAAAGCTCCCCCCACCCCCCACCGAGAACCCCTCTGCGCTCGCTATCCGTGCGATGGGCGACCGAGACCTCCTCTCGTTCTATGAGGATTTTCGAAAGGCGTATCATCTCGATAGCCCGTTCGCGAACCCCACGCTCACGCTCGACAGCTCTAAACTTGAGATCTACGAGGCCTTAACGAACGAGGTTAAAATACGCCGGGGATAGGACGCCGTGAGCCCTTAACGATTCGATCCTCCTTATCGCTCCCATTTCGAGCGTTTTCGGTATAAGATCGCTGTTCTTATGACGAACCTCGTCGGGCATACATCACAGCTCGCCTCGCTCCGCCGGCTTTACGAATCGGGGCGGCTGCCCACAACCACGATGTTCGCGGGCCCCGCTGGCATCGGCAAACGTTTAGTCGCTCGAACCGTTGCCCGCTCCCTCCTCTGCGAAAAAAGCACCTTTGGGGGATGCAGCTCCTGCCATAGCTGCCGCCTCGTGGAAAGCTCGAATCACCCCGACATTAAAATCGTCGAATGCGCCGACACCGACACATCGAACGTGGGAGCGATTCGGGAGCTCCTCTACTCGCTTAACCTCAAATCGTTCTCCGGCGCAAAACGGGTAGTGCTTTTTAACGACGCTGAGACGATGTCGGTTCAAACAGCGAATACCCTCTTAAAGCAATTCGAGGAGCCCCGACCCGATACCTATTTTATCTTGATCTCGGCGAACCCGGCGGAGCTTCCCCCCACCCTCCTCTCGAGGTGTCAGGTGTGGTTCTTCGACCGACTCACCGACGACGCGGTGACGAGCTACATCGAACGTCATCCGGAGATCGCCGACACCGACGGTGAGCGGCTCAATACCGCTGAGCTCGTTGCCCTCGCCGACGGCTCGCTCTCTAATATCGAACTTTTACGGGATCACCTCCCCCTCTGGCGTGAGATGCGAGACAAGCTCAGCCGGATCAGGAGCGGGGACACCTATCTCGCTCACGAGCTGTCCCAGACGCTCGGCAAGAAGAAGGAGAACCTCCCCCCAGCGCTCCTCTTAATGCGTATCTTCGCCCGGCAGGAGCTTCACCGCGCTGCACACGACCAGGATCGCGCTGCGTGGGCGACCTTTCTCACCAATATCCTCTCCGCTGACACCGCGATCAATGATCGGAATTTAAGCCCCACGTATGTGCTTCATTTCGCTCTGCTCCACCTCGCGGGGCGACCTGAGCTCGGTTCGTTTACGACCCTTACAAACGGTGGTACCCTCCTCTCCTCGGTCGTCGTTTAAGCTAAAATCTTGAGTTTACCTATGGAAGAGACGAAACCCTTCAGCGAGCCCACTCCGGTTATCCCCGCCGTATCCCCAACCCCACCGGACCAACCCGCCCCAGCCGCACCGGTTGAGGAGCTTATCTCGATCGATGATTTCATGAAGGTGAAGCTCCGGGTCGCCCGGATCGAGAGCGCCGAGGCGGTGCCGAAATCCTCCAAGATGTTAAAGCTCCAGCTCGACCTTGGCCCTCTCGGCAAACGTCAGATCCTCTCGGGCATTGCGAAATTCTACACCCCTGAGTCCCTTATTGGGAAACACATCGTTGTCGTTGCCAACCTCAAGCCGGCGAAGCTCATGGGTCTTGAGAGCGAGGGCATGTTGTTAGCGGCCTCGAGCGACGACGGCAGCCAGCTCGTTGTCCTTGAGCCCGGAACCGTTCCGCCCGGCTCGGTGGTGAGATAAGCGCTCGCCGTGGAGCTCTTCGACACCCACATCCACCTCGATAGCGCGGTGTTCGATGCCGACCGCGCTGAGATCCTGGCGCGCGCTCAAGCCGCCGGGGTCACCCGGTTCGTCTCGATCGGTGCGGGGGCGGGGCCTGCGGCTCCAGTAGCGGGCGATACCGGCGCTCCAAGCGGCGCCGACATGAATCCCCTTCGCACCCCGCTCGCCTCCGCACCCCAAGCGTTAAAGCTCGCAGAAACCTATCCCTTTATCTGGGCCTCGGTCGGAGTTCATCCCCACGACTCTACCATCGAGTCGGAGGGGCGGTTCTCCCAACACCTCGCTGAGCTTCGCACCCTTGCTACCCATCCCCGTGCGGTGGCGATAGGTGAAACTGGGCTCGACTACTTCTACGATTTTAGCCCCAAAGAGCACCAAGCCCGGTGGTTTAAGGCTCAGATAGCGCTCGCGTGCGAGGTAAAAAAGCCGCTGGTCATTCATTCCCGCAACGCTGGAGAGGAGTGCCTCGAGATCCTCACCACATGCGGCGCACGGGAGGTGGGCGGTGTGTTTCACTGCTACTCCGAATCCGCCGAATTCGCCGCCCGACTCCGCGGGATAAATTTTATGATCTCGATTCCCGGGATCGTTACCTTTAAAAAGTCCCAGAACATCCGCGATGCGGTCGCGGGAACTCCGCTTGACCAGATCATGCTTGAGACCGACGCACCGTACCTCGCTCCCGAGCCGTTTCGGGGGAAGCGATGCGAGTCGAGCTATATGGTGAAGACCGCGGAGATGGTGGCAGAGGTAAAAGGCGTCTCGGTTGAGGAGGTCGCTCAGATCACGACCGCGAACGCGCTCCGCTTTTTTAAAGTTAAGGGGTAGCGATGCTCGCATTCGGACGGTTTAAGGTTGCGCTCGTCGACTTCGGTACTTTTCGGCTCGACGGCGGATCGATGTTCGGCTCGGTGCCGAAGAATCTATGGACGAAGAAGATCCCCGCCGATAACGAAAACTGCATCCCGCTCGCCCTTCGTTCGCTTAAGATCGAGGTCGATGACCGCGTTTTCTTGGTTGATGTCGGTATCGGGGAGAAGTGGAACGAGAAGCAACGGGCGATCTTTGGGATAAAAAACGCGCCGGTGGAGTCGCTCGGTTTTAATCCTCAAAGCATCACCGATATCGTACTTACCCACCTTCACTTCGATCATGCGGGGGGAATCTCTCGCTACAAAGCGGGATCACCTGAAGAGGTTGAGCTCACCTACCCCCAAGCGACGGTGCATGTCCAGCGGGCTAACCTCGAAAACGCTCAGAGCCCGAACCCTAAGGAGCGGGCGAGCTACCTCAAGGAAAACTACGCGATCCTCACCACCGGGAAACTTAATCTCCTCGAGGGCGAGACCGAGATAATCCCAGGATTCGTGGTTCGTACGTTTAACGGACACACTCGAGGCCAGCAGACGGTAGAGCTTATAAACGGCGATACCTCGCTCGTATTCCCGACCGACCTTATCCCCACCTCACACCACCTGCCGGTTCCGTTTCATATGGGGTACGACATCTGCGCTGAGACGATTCTTAGGGAAAAGGAGAGGTTTCTTACCCGCTGCGTCGAGCGAAACTCGATCGTCGTCTTTCAACACGATCCGGTTGTGGCGGCGGGCCGGGTGGTTCGTGATGAGCGGGGGCAGTTCACTCTCGGCGAGCGGGTCGACATCTAACGCTCCCCGATGCACCGCTCGCCGGAGGCTTCAGATCGGTGTCCTCATCGGGTGTCACTCTCGGGAGAACCCTCCCCCCGCATATGGAGAAGAACCGAGAGCATCCCGAGCACCCCCAAAACCACCACCGGCCAGATCGCACGGGTGGTATAGGTCACCACAAATCCGAGCAGCACACCGACCTCGGTGATGACGTTCCGAAAGAGCGCGGCACGGAAATAACCGGGAATCCGCCGCGCTATCCCCGGCGCAAGGAGGATACAGAGCCCCCCCAGTCCGACGAACAAGAATTCCCCGTTTGGGGGAAGGGGTGGAGCGGAGGAGGCACCGGGGGTTCGCGCCTGAAGCACCCCGAACCCGATAAGGATGATAAAGGTGATCAAAAATGCGAAGTCCAGAAAGAGGACGACGCTCTTTGAGTTGGCTGAATTTTCGCCGGACATGAAGCAGATCCTCCCCGAACCCCAATCTATCAAACACAATCTTTAAAGGCACCGGAGAAACCGCCTTGAAATCGGGAGTAATACGGGGAACAATCGGCTTCTCCCTTTAATATACGAGCACACAATGGTCGTCTTCCTCTGGATCGGTTTTATAGCGTTCGTGCTCTTCATGCTCGCCCTCGATCTCGGGGCATTCCATAAAGGCCCCCGGGTCATCTCCGCCCGTGAGGCGCTCCGCTGGACCGGAGTATGCGTCGTCCTAGCGCTCCTTTTTAATCTTCTTCTGTGGTGGATGTACTCGGAGCAGCTCTTCGGCCTCGGCACCGATCCGAACTACCCCCTAACCGGAAAGGAAGCAGCGCTCCAGTTTTTTACCGGCTGGCTCATCGAGCAGAGCTTGAGCCTCGACAACGTCTTCGTCATCGCCCTTATCTTTTCGTACTTTAAAATCCCGCTCCAGTTCCAACACCGCGTCCTCTTCTGGGGCATTCTGGGTGCCCTCATTATGCGGGGGATTATGATCGCCCTCGGGGTAGCGCTTATCCGGCACGTCTCGTGGATTCACTACGTCTTCGGCGCGCTCCTCATCTACGCCGCGGTTAAGATAATGCTCTCAAAGGAGGACGACTTAAACCCCGAACACAACATCCTCTTTAGGCTCGCCAAACGATTCTATCCGGTCACCCCAACTCTTCATGGGGAGAGGTTCTTCACCGAGCTCGATGGCCGCCGGGCGATGACCCCCCTGTTCCTCGTTCTCCTTATCATCGAGAGCACCGATGTGCTCTTTGCGGTCGACTCGATACCCGCCGTATTCGCTATTACCCAAGACCCCTTCATCGTCTTTACCTCAAACATCTTCGCGATTTTAAACCTACGCTCCCTCTACTTCGCCCTCGCAGCGTTTATGGATCGGGTGCGGTACCTAAAAGCGAGCCTCGTGGCGGTCCTCTTCTTTGTCGGGATGAAGATGACCCTTACCGGACACCTCCATATCTCCCCCGAGCTCTCACTCGTCGTTATCGGGGGGCTCCTCGGGCTCGGCGTGCTCGCCTCGGTTGCAGCGGAGCGGCGTGGGAGAAATGCCACACCCTAGGGGTTTACGGAGGAGCTTCCTTAGCACCCCCTTCCCCTCCTCAAACCGCCCCCTTACACCCTAGCTCAGCGGGGGGTAACCCCCCTGGAATTATTGCTTTTGACAATTAAAACCCCCCGTTTCTATAATTCAGGGGATGGGCGTCGTCGCCCGGTTTAGCGAAAGATATCGACCATGTCACCACGCGCAGACGAGTCACCGTTCCTCCTTACCACCCTTGAGTCCGCTATCGGCTGGGCGAGGAAATACTCCCTCTTTTCGTATCCGTTTGTGACCGCGTGCTGCGGCATGGAGTTCATGGCGGTGAGCTGCTCGCACTACGACACCGATCGTTTCGGTGCGGCGCTCCCCCGCTTCACCCCCCGGCAGTCCGACCTCCTGTTCGTGGTCGGCACGATCACTCACAAGCTCGCTCCGGTGCTCCTCCGGGTGTACGAGCAGATGGCGGAGCCGAAGTGGGTAGTGGCGTTTGGCGCGTGCGCCTCCTCGGGTGGATTCTACGATAACTACACCACCGTCGCCGGTATCGATAAGATTATCCCGGTCGACATGTATATCCCCGGCTGCCCACCACGGCCCGAGACGGTGCTCGATGCGCTGATGCACCTCCAACGGAATATCCACCGCTCCCGGCAGCAGTTCGCCGCTGAACACGGCGGGGCACAGCCCCACCCTGAGCTCCCTGAGCTTCTGGGGGATACCATCGATACGGGTTTACATAAACCGATCTAGCGGTTGCTTCAAAAACCACTCATAGGTGCGCCAGGGATGACCCGGTCAACGCGAAGCCCTCGATCCATGCGGTGAATGTGGATTTTAGGGGTCCCCGGCGAGCCTTAAGCGACTCCAAAATTAGCGGGCTTTGTCGATGATTTCGGCGAGCTCAGCCGAACGGAGCCCATTTTTAAAAACACTAGCAGTGATTAGTTCGACCTAGAGAGCGCAACCTAACGCCACTTCGACTCTTCGTGGCGAAGTCGAAGTTTTCAGGACTTTTCAGGTCAAACTAGAGTAGTAAAAAAGAAAGGGATCGTTGACCGCTTCGATCAACGATCCCTTCCTGTTCGAACGAAGGCCCCTTAAAGGACTCGGCCGTCACATAGATCGCGTACCTTCACGTTGTAGCACTTCCCGGCGTTCGGCACGTTGACACAGAGATTCGAGCTCACCTTCACAAAAGCGCCACCGTTACTCGTCGCCCGACGAATCTTCGAGGTCGAGCAATTAAATTTATAGCGGCTGAGACACTCGCCGCGGGTGACTGAACATCCAAGACGGGGAGCGCTGGTACAAATAGCCTTCCCGTTCTTGTCATAGATCTTGGCTCTGGAGTTCTTAAAGGCACGCTTCCCTTGCGTTTCGATGATCGTAGGATTTCGCTTAAAGAAAGTTATTGGGGTGCCGACGCCGCCCGTACGCTGCACCTGGTTATTCTTATACTGAACGAGAACTCCGAGACTCTTCCTATCATTGATCGACTTAACCGTAGGGCAAACTTGTGAAAGCTGCGCCTCGGCGACACCAGCGACTCCCAACACTACAACGAGACCAAAAAAGACCTTGAAGAATCCTCTCATACTGACACCTATCCCTTTCAAATATTCTCCCCCCCGGGGACCCCTTGAAAAGCACCCTGGGTCGGGGTGAAACTAAATTCTTTAGCGTAGACCCCTATACTCGCTGTTCACCTCGATATGCGCAAGAGACCAGGAATAGTTGATCTAATTCGGAATCTTCTCGGAGACTGCGGACATCAAAAAGGCCCTGCGGCGGTCGCCGTGGCGATCACGATCTTCTCCCTCCTTCTTACCGGTTGCGGCGATAGCGCGCCTCCAAAGCCACCAACCCTCTCCGAATTGTGCGAGGACTCCGCCATGCAGGCGAAAATCATTAACGGTCGTTCGTGCACCCCCTTTTCTACAACGGTTGTAAAACTCGACCTCTTCGATGACGAAGATAATCGGGTACGCTGTACCGCTATCCTCATCTCACCAACCCGCATCCTGACAGCGGCCCACTGCTTCGAGGAGTACATCGCTCGGGCGACCGTTACCGTGGGAGATCAATCCCGCGAGGTTATCGGGGTCGAGTTTCATCCCGATATACGAATGAACGGGATGCTTACAGAGAACGATGTCGCTCTTGCGACCCTCGATGGTGCAGTTCCACCACCACCGCGATCCCCCCGAATCGGGCCTGCCCCGGAAGTGGGCTCAACTTTGTACATATTTGGTTACGGTCGAACTACTCCCGGAGAGGAACGAACGATTACCGAGAGCGACCTCTTAGCAGGTACGATGACCTCCTCCGTGGTCTCTTCGATGTTTATCGAGGCAAATTACATCGGAATTGACTCGAACACCTGTCGAGGGGACTCAGGGGGCCCGGCTTACGTCTTTGATCCGGAGAGCGGGGATCTCGTGTTAGCTGGCATCCTCACCTCCGGCACGCTCCCTTCGTGCGATGTAGGCGATACCTCGGTATTCTCAAACCTCACCGCTCCCTCCATCAGGGAGTTTCTCGCACGAGAGGCTCCTGAGATCGAGCAGATCGAGTGATCTGTTGGGAGAAGCAGCTTCAGCTCACTCTCCTCTCCCGGCCCACTCGTCGGTACGGACTGAGGGTGGGTCACTTTTCAGGCACCCTTCACGGTGAAGGGTGCAGGCAAACTTCTCAACATCGATCGGCTTCTGAAAAATACCGCTCACCTGAGCAACAAGGCATCTCTCGATATCACCCTCTCCCGAGACCGCATAGATAGGGACACCCCGATCCTTCGCGCGAATATACTCAACGAGCTTTCGCCCCCCACCGAGGGGCATGCCGAGATCGGTCACAACAATATCGGGCGCGGCGAAGTTAAAGATGCCGATAGCCTCGGGAACCGAGGTGGCGATGACGGTCTCAACCGGGTAACGGGAGAGCGCCCGAGCGAGGCTCCGACACGAATCGGGATCGTCGTCGACGAGGAGGATGGTGGGGGGGTGAACACGCCGGTCACCGCAGGGTAGGCTGCCTTTCTGAATTGAAGCACACTCCACAGAGCGCTGCTCCGTGAGCGGGAAGGTAACGGTAAATAAAGTTCCTACGTGAGGGGTCGAGGAAACCTCGATCGACCCACCGTTCGCCTCAACAAGCGCTCGTGCAACGACCAGTCCGAGACCGATCCCCTCGATCGAGCGATCACCAAAGCGCTGAAATGGGGTAAAGAGCTGCTCGACCTCAGATGCTGTCATACCGACCCCGGAATCTCTGATAGCTATCGAACACCGAGCCTCATCGCTCTCAACACGAACTCCGATTGACCCCCGCTGGGTGTACTTCACCGCATTTCCAACGAGGTTTGCGACGATTCGGCGGAGGTGTCGGCGATCGATCGAGATATCGACCGGGGCATCGACCTCTGCACTGAGGATCGTCACCCCTTTTTTACTCGCTGTTAGGGCGAAGCTTTGCAGCACCTCCCCTAGTACTGTCGGCACACACACCCTCTCCCGCCGCACCGGTAAGCGGCCCTCCCTAAACCGGGTAAAATCAAGGATATCATCGACAAGCTCTCCCGCAGCCTCGCAGTTACGCGCCGCGATATCGATGAGCTCAGACGCCCCATCACCCTCGGTCTCGCTGCGTAATAAGGAGAGGACTGCGTGAACGTTGTGGAGCGGCGATCGTATATCGTGCGAGATATGTGCGAGGAACTCCGACTTCCTATCGCTTGAGCGCTCGGCGTCGTCAGCTCGAGCTGACGCTTCGCGAACCGCCTCTAGCAGCCGGAGATCCTCCTCGATCCGTCGCACGCTGTCTCGGAGCTGGCCCGCCTCGGTGTCGGTCGGAGGGTAATGGTGGGGGAATCCGAGCCAAGCTACCCCGCGGCGAGATAGACCCCCGCGGCAAAAGCTAAATGGGTATGCGCCGATATACCTATATCCAAGCTCTGCGAACTCACCGAACACACCACGATGAAGTGATCCATCCCGTATCCCCCCGGGAGCTCCCGCCCCGGTTCTGAGATAATCTCCGTAGAGCCGCGCCGCCACCGCTCTCAATCGGGTCGAATCGCTAAGAGGTCCCTCGAGGACAACACCGCTCGCCGGATCGTGGAGCACGATCGCTGCGCCGCTCGCTCCTGAAACGGCAGAAAGCTCCCTCAAGGACCGTCCCCATACCTCCGCCTCGGTCGTCGGACACCCTAAGCGATAGGTCGTAGGCTCCCGCTCGACCGCATCGCTCGAAGGGGTAAATCCCACCCGAAATTTAAGGTAATCTACCACGCTTACGATCGAGTCGACCCGCTCCTTAAGGGACGTTGGCCACGCCCGGAGGAGCACCCCAGGGGACTCTTCGTTGAGCGCCCGCTCCATCCGCTGAAGATAGCTACCGAAGAGGAACCTCCCCCCAAGGAGACCACCAACGACTCCAACCGCAAACGCCAGGGAAGCGTCCCCGAAGCTACTGAGTGTAAACCAGCGCTCCACCATCACTCCGAGCATCGGGGCTCCGATCGAGAACGCTCCTCACACAATCGCTCCACATGAGCGCAGAGTATCCGAGGGTCGGCGCCTTTCGATACGAACGCAGCAACCCCCGCTTCGATAAGCTCTATCTCCACGTCAACGTCAGAGGCTGAGGTAAGCGCTACAAGCGGTACACCCCTGCCCGCTGAGGTGGCGCGAAGACGTCGAATGAAATCGTATCCACTCATCCCCGGCATATGCACATCACAGATGATAAGGTCGAGCTCCGCGCCATCCTGAAGCGCTTGCCACGCTTCGTCGGCCGATGAGAACGGCTGCACCGAAAAGCGGTGGCGCTCAAGAAACCGGCGTAATACATCGCGGAAAGTCGGGTCATCGTCGATGACAAAGATCGAGCCCCGCGTCGTATCGGGAGCTCGGTGCGGGAGCGGGGAGGAACCTTGCCGAGTCGGCGAAGCTCCCCCTAAGGAGCGCCGCGCCTCGGGCCACCCAAGGATGTAACGCTCGTCCCCACTCTCGCGCTCAATCGTCACGGCGCACGGAGAGCCGTCAGGAAGAACGAGAGCGACTCGCGGCTCCCGCACTACCTCCGCAATCCCCGGCCGCAGCATTCCGTGCAGGTACCCCCGAACCTCTGCGGTGCCCCCCTCAAACGGCGCATAGCTTAGATCCTCCCCACTGAGATCGAGCAGCAATCGGGTGCTCCCGCACCCCGAGACCTCATGCACGATGATACCAAGAACCGCCTCGGTGGTCTCGCGAAGACGCCCGAGTGAATCACGCAGTGCAGCAGTCTTAATCTCAGCCAGCACCCGCTCAGATTCGTGCAGATGCCGTTTAATCTCAGACCACGGCGCTAGAGCGCGGGGGGTCGTGCCGAGTTTTTCTACTAGATGATCGACCCGGTCGATATCGGCGCACACAACGCAAACCACCGTACCCCGTTCGGTGATTACGGTCGCTCCGCTTGCATCGAGGAGAGCCGTGCTTACTCCGCTTGGAAGGCAGGTAAAATCAGCGGCGGGAATCCTCTCAAAATACGGAACACCCCGCTCTTTCGCCCACACCCGAACTATCTCGCTGGATGTCATACACCGAGCTTCGGCTATCGCATCGATCAAAAGACGTCGATCCGGGGTGAGCCCGATGATCCGCTGCAGATCCTCGATCGATACGTAGCGACCGAGGAGCTCGCTCAGCCCTAAACTCCCCCGCTGAGATCCCCCTCGCCACGGATAAAGGCGCCTTAGCCACGTGCTGATCACGGCCACGCCGCTCATAAAAACACCTCCGTTCGAACCGCCACAGCATGAGCGGCGGAGACGAAATGAGGCAGCCCGATCTGTGCGAGCACCTCCTTCAAAAATCCATCGTCGATCGTTTTAAATAGCCGCACCCCGAGCACAGCGGCAGATCGAAGGTACCGACCATCACCTCCAGGGGATTCCCGAGCAAGAAGCCCCTGAACCTCGTCCCTCGATCTCAGCTCTGCAAGCTCTCTGGCCATCGCGTGAATATCGATGCGCTCGAGCTCCCCGTTCGGAACTACCATTGAGATAGCGCTGCGATCGATGAAATGAATGTCGTGAAGCCGCGGCTCGCCGGTGACCTCATCGACACCGATAATCCCGAGCGTTGCATCGATGCGGTATTCGATCGAGTTGAGGGGAGAGCCCTCTCGGTAGAGATCAACGGCCACGCTGCCGATTAACTCTTCAAGCGCTGTATCGATCTCATCGTAGCGGACCACGACCTCGGCTTCGCCCATCGCACCCGAGCGAAGGGTGAACGGCATTACGCGCTCTTCGTTCAGCGATTTAACGACGATGCGCTCAAGCTCTGCAGAGGCTTCAAGGAATTTAACGACGGCCAACGCTGTGATGATGAATGGAATAGCAACCACCCCAAGAATAGCCATCTCCAAAAGGGCGATACCCCGGCTTCTCTGCAGCTTGCGGCGTTCTCTCATCGGGCGATACCTCCACCGCTTCGGTCGAGTAGGATCATCGGGAGAACCGAATCGAGTACACCCGCCCCCTCCGACGCGAAAATCGGAGTAATCTGAAACGCCGCCTCAGCGGTATCGACTCGATAACTCCCGAGGAGCTCGGTAAGGAGCATACGCTCGTCAGGCTCTACCGTCGTATCAAGCCCCGGAAGTATGACGAGATAGATCGCTATCCGCGCCCGACGATCGATGAGAAGCTCCCGATAGAGAGATAGAACGGCATGGAGCTTCTCCTGGACGGGGGGGCTCGGAAATCGTTCACCCTGACTCCACGGGAGGTCTCCTGAAAATATTATTCCGAGCCGCCGCGCATGCGGGGCGAAACCACCCCGTTCGCCCACATCCGGCGCTCCAAGCAAGGTGGTAAATATCCCCTCGATAACAGCACCGATCTCCCCTATCCCGGAGGTTATCGGAGTTTGTGCTCGTACCGGACTCATCCAGACCGCTCGGCCAACCGAGGGGGACGGCTCCCCTGTGCCGCTCATCGAGCCCGCGAAGCGATTCACCGGGAATCGGTAATGGGAATACCATTCCTCTTCGAGCGCCGCGTCCGCGCAATCGGCAGCAGTAATCATCTCATCGACGTACCGCGGCTCAACGACGCGCACCAGCTCGCTCCCCCCAAACGATCGCACAAGCTCGAACTCGACCCCGTCGCCGGGAAAGATCCCTACGCCTATCCGGCTATCGCCGAAAGCGCTGAGGTAGTTATGGGCGCGGATCGCCCCGAGCTTGAGCGCCGAGACTATCGGATTAAAACACCGTGCCGTTAGCCTCCGGGGATCCCGAGGGGGGGTATACCGGCCACTCAGCTCATCGAAGTACCGGGCCGCACCCCACTCCCCGATATCCCCCCAATCGCTCCCCCCAGAGGAAGCTGGTGCAAGGTAGCGGCTTAGATCGAGGGCGATTACCCCATCCACCGGACGGGATCTCGCTCGGGCGTAGAGGGTATACGATACATCTCCTGCCACACCGAGAAGTCGCGGGAAGAAGAGGGTGTTTACACCACGATACATTACCTCGACTGAGTTTCCGGTGGCTTCTACTTCCGCCCCAGACGCAAGGTCGAATCGCTCAAGGTATCGAAGGGTCTGCTCTCTTGCCTCCTCGGCGCGAGGTAGGTCGCGGACCCCCAAGAGCACGGCATCATCGAGCCGCTGCTGGCGCACCGCGTTGTCGAAAGTTGCCGCTCTTAGATCCAGTGCAAGGGTTGCTAGAAGGAAGCAGACCGGGAGAATGATAAAAGCGAGGAATAGCGTCAACACGCCACGGTCATCGACGAGTGGAGGAGCCTTGCTGCTCGAGACCGCACCCTTCGTCATCGAACTCACTTGTAGGAGGGGAACGGTAATAAAGCAGATGACGAGCCCGGTGAAAGTACAAATGAGCGGTGCTGTGGCTTTAACCGGAAGCTTTGCGATCTCCTCTTCGACGCTCTCTTGAAAGAAAAGCTGGGTTGAATTTCCCAATTCACGGAGTGGCTTAATAAGCTCCCCTCCCTCGCGGTGAGCGAGCGCGAGGTGAAGAAAGGCGTGACGAATCGAAATCACCTTACTCTCGGCCGCAACCTCCCGTAGGGTATCCTCAAGACCGCCTCCCCGGTCAACCCGATCAAGAACCTGCCGAAGAAGCTCCGTAACTGAATCCTCGGTGGCTGCTCCATGAACAGCTGCAGGGGTCTCGACGACCCGCCGGATAGCTCCGAGAACATCGGCGCCCGCTTCGACCGCCATCACGATCCCCTCCATAACGAGGGGGAGATGAAAATTGCATCTCCGTTCAACGGCTTCGAGGAGACGACGCCGACGTCCCTCATTCCAAAGATAGGCGCTCCCCAAACCGACCGCGAGAAACGAGAAAAGGGGAAGCATCGACAACCCACCGATCGTTCCATACAGCAGAGCACCCAGTATAATAAAAACAACTCCGCCGATAACGGGTCGCTCGAACCGCCTCCCCCTGCTCGGCGCACGCGAGCTCCCCACACCCATTTCCTGCATCTCCGTGAGGTCGTCTGCAACATCGCGAGGTGAGCGCGCGGTACCGCGCACCAAATGGTAGGCGCTTCCAAGAACGAGCGCGACACACACCAGGATCTCCGTCTGGAACGTCATCTTCTAAATCCGCGCACGTACGAGATAGGCCATCCATCCCAGGCCTACCACCATAAGGGCACCGCCAGCGCTCAGCGCTGCAACACCACGGGGATCTCCCAGGGCCACACCGACTCCGTGGGGATTGGATAACCACTGAAAAACACCGATACAGACCGCACACCCCGCGATTCCGATCGCGGAGAGACGCTGCATCGCGACCGCCCCCCGAATCTTTCGCCGAAACGATTGACGTTGGCGGGTTACTCGCGCGAGGCGATGCAGGCACTCGCCGAGCGAGCCACCCTCCCGGCGGGCTATGAGGTAGGCGTTTTGAAGCAGGCGAACATCGGGGTGCCCGCTCGATCTTCCGAAAAGCCGGATAGCGGCCTCTTCCTCAACTCCTGATTCGATCGCCCGAGTAAACACCTCAAGTTCCCGGCGCAAAAGTGAACCCTCTGGGAAAAGGGTTGCGGCTGAGGTCAGCGCGACCAGCGGATCGAGCCCCGCGCGCACCGAGGAGGCGAGCGCCACCAGCAGCGTCGGATAGTCCCGCTCGAACCCTTCGATTCGTTCGAAGCGTTGCCGACTGCGGCGGAGCACCGCTCCGACTCCACCGATCGCGCAGACACCCAGTGCGATGAGGCCCCCGAGCCATATAAAAGCGACGAGCAGCACCAGGAATAAAAGAGCCCGCACGCCCATCGGTGCGGTGGGGAGTTCGGAGTGCGAGGGGAGCTCCTCTTCGGGCTGGTCTGTTCCCCAAGCGAGGAATCGGGCCCGTCGCAGGTCCCGTGTTCGTAACCCGATCACGCAGCCTCCGATCGATCGATGCGCAAAAATGTGGGGAGGGCGCTCAGTACTACCCCATCTGTCGCCCCCTCGAGAAGCTCCCGATGGGCGCTCAGCCGGGAATGCACCCGCCAGATCGGCTCACCGTTGTCGAACTCGTATCTGAAGATCTCGCGCTGCCGAACAACACCATCCGCCACCGGTCCGATCTCACGGATATCCTTGATACGTCGTTCGCCCGTATCACGGCAGACATCGACGAATGCTATTATCTGGACCGCGGTAACAATCTGCTCCGTTAGCACACCCCGCTGGGCCCCCCGCTGCGCCCGCGCAAGAAAGAGCTCAAGTCGAGAGATCGCTTCGAGCGCACTGCGTGCGTGGAGAGTTGAAAGCCCCGGATGGCCGGAAGCACAAACATCGACAAAAGCCTCTGCAGCTTCAGCATCTCGGATCTCTCCGAAGATGATCCGATTCATCGCCATACGCATCCCTGCGCGAATACATTCACTTGGTGTGATACGCCCCGCCCCCTCCGCGTTTGCCTCACGGGTCGACACATACCGAACGTGAGGATGCTCGAGCCTGATCTCCGGGGTATCTTCGATAACCAAAATCGACTCATCGACCGGAACACTCGCAGCGAGAGCTCGGGTGAGGGTCGTTTTCCCGGTTCCGACCTCCCCCACGATGAGCACGGTTCGCCCCCTCCGAACTAAAATCCGCAGGTAATCGAATACCGTTCGGGGGGCGAAGCCGCGGCGCTCAAGATCTCTGAGTTTGACCGAAGCGAATCGGTTCAGCCGAATAGTCAGATACGGCCCCGATTCACACAGCGAGCGATGCACCGCATGAATTCGGGCAAAATCGTCGATCATCCCATCCGCGATCGGTTTTTTGGTGGAGTAGCTCGACCCTGCGCGATGAAGCAGCCGCTCAACAAAAGCCTCGTATGCCTGGGCAGACGTGAAGCGCAGATCGGTGCCGACCGTTGAGCGCCCTTGTTGGACAGCGATCCGAGTAAAGTTGGTGACGATGATATCGGAGACACTCGGGTCATCGACAAGCGGCTGGAGTACACCAAACGGTCTCCGTTCCCGCTCGAGGTGAGCCTTGATCTCAACTAACTCAAACGGAGATAGTTCGAAGCCGAGCGCGCATGCGGCTTCTCGGATAATCCGATCAAGCTCCCGCTCCGGTAGTGCTTCGCCCCCCGCCTCATTGCTCCCCAGGGATCGGCGAACGCGCTCGAGGATATGAACGATAGTCGGTGTAGGATGCGCTCCGTAGCGGGGAGAGGACCCTGACACAACGCAGGGGATGGTATCAACCCCGTCCTCTATCGGCACCCGGACTGGCTGCTGCATCTTAGCCCCCTCCCCCACGAGCTCTCTCCGAGGAGGAGCCGACCGCAAAGCCCTCGGGGATCGTTTCCGCACGAACCCATCTCCCGTTCGCGAGGGCGTAGGCTTTCTGCCCCGCGCCACCCCTACTCAGCGCATAGCCGGAGATCGACGCCCGCTCCTCAGCGATCACCGCTCCCCCTTTCAATTGCTCGGCGGTAAAGATCGGATCTCCCCAAACATCTTCATCGCTCCCGCTCCGGAGGGCGAATGCGATCCGGCCCCGAGGTATCGCCGTATTTATAGCGAGGCACTGCTCTTGAGAGACCAGCAGCGTGACGGTGCTCGGAACCAACGGGGTCCCGCCGCTATCCACCGGAGATACAGAGCGCTCTGCGGAGAGCACCCTCACCTTCTCCGCAACGACCGTCGTGCGATCTTTCTCAACCAAGAGTACATCAACTACAGTCCCAGATCCTGCCCATCCCTCAACCGCCGCCGTCGCATCGACCTTTAGGGTCATCGCCCGCATCCCCTGTGGTATCCGCTCCGTAACCGGATTTCCCCGCGCGGTAAGGGAGATGTTCTGACGAAAGAGGGGCAGGTTCGCGGGAAGGGGGGCAACGGTTACCCCCTCAAGCACCGGTGCAATGTCGGTCAGAGCCCCCTCCGGGATCTGGTGCCGTGGATAACTCACTTTTTTAAAGCGTATCGCACTGACTCGGGTACCGCTCGCTACCGGAGCAGCCGGCACGGGGAGAAGTACTGTATCATGGGCTGCGACGATAGCCGGCGGCCGTTCGGTAACGGTGTTGACTTTCCCACCCCGCACGATCACCGCTGCGGTAACGATAGCCGCGGCGAGAAGCGACAGACCGATGAGGTTATGTCGCCCCCGCCGAGGATGGGGACGCTCAGCAGACCGAACAGCCATACACCACCCCGCTACTGCGCCAACTCGGAGCCCCTCGCCTGCGCCCAGGAACCGAGATTCCCCAAAAAGCCTGCCATATCGTTTCCGAAACTGGTGAGCGCGGTAAAAACAATTCCCCCGATAATCGCTGCTCCCGCCACATATTCGAGGAGCGTGTACCCCCGCTCCTCCCGACGCACGATCCGCACTGCGTATGTTAGCCCTTTTTTCATTTAACTCTCCGTTACAGTTGCTAGACGTTTATCCAAACCGGATACCAAGGAGCGGGGATCGATCCCCGTCACCCCCTCGAAAAGCGGGATCTCGAGAGGTGTTTCTCGGTGCGACGCGGGGAGATTCAGCGTATCGTCGCCGTATGGTGCCGTGGGAGACAGGAGCGGCTCTCTTCGCACCAGCCGTCGCATGCCCCGCTTTAAAAGCGCGCCGAACCCCTGGCGAGCTGCTGTCGCGGGCGGCGAGGAGGGCTCTACCTCCCCCCACACCCGATCAAGTGCCCGACGAATCTTCCGCCCGCCGCACCGATACAGGGTCTCACCCGAGCCAGGCCAGAGAGCTCCACGCTTCGAGTGCGGAACACAGACACTTACCGCTTCCTTACTGCCCAGCGCCGCCGCCCGTCCGATCTCCCCCCGCACGAATCGACCCGCGAGCCCCCCACACGGCGACTGATTCTCTACGATAACTATCCGCGACTGAGCACCGAGGTATCCGCGCACCCGTCTTGCCCATTCGACCGAGGGGTAAAGCGCCGCAGGATCGGAGGAGGCAACGAGAATCGCGACATCAGCGGAACGATGGAATACCTCGAGAAATGCACCGCGGGCGCTTCCGAGATCAACAACAGTGACATCGAACATCTGGTCGAGGATTTCGAGGAGCGTCATAAGAGTGCGTGAACGATCTATCCCCCCAGACCCCACCGAACGTAAACCGAGACACGGCGGCATCACTTTGAAGGCACCCCCACTCTCGTCGATAGACACGCAGCACTGCTCAACGAACTCAGCAGTGAGGGGGGTCTTCTCCTCAAAAATCGACTCAAGCATCTCATTCACAAATGGACGAGCTCGAAGAAATCGTGCCGCGTCCTGGGTCTCAATATCGAAGTCGACTAACACCACCCGCTTCGCGGCACAGCCAGCGATATCCGCAACCGCTGCCGCTATCGAGGTGACCCCCACACCCCCTTTTCCTGCCCCGACAACAACGAGCTTGCCCCGACTCCCGCTCGCGCGTTTTCGCCCGAGGAGCACGATCTTCTGCAGGAGCTGTGCGGCGCTCCACCCCGGCGGCAGAACGTCATCAACCCCTGACCGGGCGAGGTGCTCGATAAGATGGAGGCTCGGATTCGGGGAACGAAGTTGGGCGATTAATATACCGGTCGGAATAAGGCGACGGAGCTCGGCGCATTCGCCGGTGGTATCCTCAGCGAGTTCCGGACCAACGACACAGATATCGGGAGGCGTGTGAAATCTTACCTCCTGCGGGGACCGTGGAACGATACTGAATCGGGGTATAAACGCGAGATCGGTCGTTGCAGCGCCTATAGTCTGCTGAAAAGCGTCCACCAACCGATGGCGCGACTCTGCTGAATGATCGACGACGACAAGCTTCAACATCCGCAGTCACCTCGAAGAAACGATTCGCCCCGAAGAAACCACCTGACTTAGAAACCGCACCGACCCCAGAAAGGGGGATCGAGAACCGCTGCCTCAGCGCCGACGAGCGGCGAAGGACGAAAGCTAAAAACCGCACCCGATAATCGGAACTCTCAGCGAAGCGTTTCACACCTCGCTAAAAAAATGCGGTGTTGGCCTGAGCTACGAAGGCCCAGCTCCCCTTAACGGCGGGGGACTCTAGCAGTGAGTCCAAAAGGATTGAAAGAAAAATCGACCTGCTGTTTAGACTTTTACTATTAGCGACCGATACCGTCCGATCGCTATCGTTAATACGGAAGGATCGTGCTAGACCTATAACGGAGACCCTTGAGGAGGAACGGCACGATCCTCCTCAACGATAACCAAGCGTATGCACGGCTCGATCACCTTCTCCCGCACCCTCATACCCTGGGGCTTTACCGCCCGAATCGAGCTTCTTATCCCGACGCCGCGCGGGGGGCTCGGCGATCTCTACACCGAGATCGTGCGCGAGCTTCTTCCGCCCGGGGCGCTCATCGGCGAAACGATCACTGATCGCAAGGGACGAGCTGCGAGCGTGGTTCTCGATCAAGCAACACCCGCAAGCGCTCTCCCCCGAGGAGAGGAGATCCTCTTCGTCGCCGGACGTACCCCGACCCCTGACGAGGAACTCCCGGAGATCACCCCTGAGAATCTGAGCGAGCCGTTTGACCTCTCAATTGTGAGCTCCTTTGAGCAATTTGTTGGCGATCACCACATCGCGCACCGCACCACGGTCGAGCGGCGGGGCGCGTTCGCAGAGATCCTCGATATCCCCGCGATCGGGCGTTTATGGCCCCTTGTGATCGACCGGCTCCGCTTCGGAATCGAGTACTTTCGGAGTCATCGAAGCGGGATCTTCGGTTATACACCCACGGTCGAGCGTACCCTCCTCATCGATGCGGACGGGGCCGATATCCGGGTTGTCTTTGAACACGAACGGCTCACGGCACGATCCCCCGAGCAGCTGCTTGCTGATGATGCGGTGCAGGCGCTGACCACCGTAATCGCTCGCGGGACTGGAGCGAACCTCGACGCCTTTATCCGCTCCGCTCGGTAGACCCGACTCAGCCGCTCACCCGCTGATATACCAGCAGGTTGGTTCCGGACGGGAGCCTCCGTCGAAAAACTTTTTTGAGCTCAAACCGCCGATCTCCCATCATCACGACCTCATGATCCAACTCTTCGGAGAGCCGATCGAGCTTCACCAGATACCACTCCGCACCGCCCGCGGCAGGTTCGCTCTTGGCTAGGTAGACCAGCGGCTTCGAGAGCTTTAAGCGAGGTATGTAGTAACTCACCAGCAGCTCATTCCCGATATCGTCATCCCCCGCGATAACGACCCCCTCCTCCTCGGAGTTTTCCGCCATATATTCAAACGCCCGTCGTACCTTTCCCCGACCGATGCCGAAGGCCTCATCCAGCTGGGAGATGCTTCCGTAGCAGCACACCCCGAGGAGCCCGAGAGCCACCGCCCGGCCCACGAGCCCCGTCGAAAGAAGGCGTGTAAGCAAGCTGCCGAGCACCCCGTAGAGAAGAACCGTCGGTAGAAGAAAATAAGCGACCGAGTTGGTACGAACGAGGGGGGAAAGATACCAAAGGTAGGGCGCGACGAAACAACCACCAAGGTACAGCATCCAGTAGCGCGCTCCCCCGATGACCATCAGGTAGAGCTCGATGAGAACGAGGATCGCTGCTATCCCAGCTATGAGACGGGCGAGTGAAATCTGCTCGGGGGACACCACCACGTACTCTGGCCCTCCAACCGCGAGGCTCACCGCAGAGATCGCCGAGTCGAGAAACGGAGTCAGAGCACCGATACTTTCGGGGGGCACCCCGTGGTAAAAATTGAGATAAATGAGAACGCACGCCGCCACCGGTGCCAGATGACACTTCCCCACGATGTCGACCATTCGCGTGAACCGAGCGCTAAAATGCAGGGAAAGCGACCAGACGATCATCGCTGAGAAGAGGAGAACGAAGGTCGGGTGGGAAAGAAAGGCGAGGATGCAAGCGACCCAATAGACGAGTATCCACCGCCAATCCTCCTCACGAAGATTTGCGTCGAGCGCGGTAAGCGCGATCAGAGCAAAAAAGACGAGGAATCCGAAACCGCGCGCCTCGGTACTGAATGCAATCACCGGGACCGATATTCCGAAGAGGAGTGCCGCACCAAAGGCATAGACCCCCATCTGTCGCTGGGCGAACCCCCAGAAGAGTGGGATCGCGGCGAGCGCTGCGGTAACCGCGGGGATTCGATAGAAGAGGTCGCTCTCCTGCGGGGGGATAAGGGTCAAAACAAACGAGTTGAGAAGATGATTGGTGTGGTGCCGATATATCGTGAGGAGCTGTCCGAGAGAATCGAGGCGCTGCACCGCCTCGATGGCCCACGCTTCATCGAACCAGATATCACCCCGCATGCCGGTGACGCGCAATAAGAGACCGACGAACGACACGAAGAGAACGATAACGAGTATAGCGAGACGGTCACTCACCCTGACATTGTACTTGAGGTGTACGAGCCGCAGAAGGGCTAAAGAAAAGCTTTAGGCCGGAAGAAGACCCTCTAACTCCGCCCGATAAAACGCCGCGATCGATTTTGCGTCGTTCAATTCCCCGCTTTTTATCGCTGCGTGCACCGCTCCCACCGACAACGGCACGACCTCGATGATTTCATCCTCGTCTTGGGGGGCGGATGCGGGAGAGAGCTCGGTCGCCACAAACAGGAACTGCTTCTCATCACAAAATCCAGGAGCGGGGTAGAGAATCCCAAGCTCTCGCATCGCACCGGCCTGGTGGCCGACCTCTTCAACGATCTCGCGTCGAGCGCACTCAAGGGGGGCTTCCCCCATCTCAAGTGTTCCGGCGGGGAACTCGAGTATCGCAGCACCGAGGGCGGGTCGAAACTGGCGAATCATTAGGAGCTCGCCGCTCGGACTTACGGGGAGAATCACGACCGCACCGGGATGGCGCACCGCTTCAAAGAGGGTGGTGGAGCCCGGCTCAAGCTCAAGCACGCTCTTCTCCACGGTAAATTTCTTTCCGGAGTAGACCTCCGAGCGCTCAAGGACCCGTGGCTGCAATTTCATCACCCGTCCTGCGCGGTTTTAAAATTGTACAACCGGAGTCCAAGAACGACGGCAAGCGCCAAGGTCAACGCCCCGAAGAGCACGTGCAAGCTGGTCAAAAACGGCTCCCGACGGCTCATCACTGCGACAATACCGAGGGTGAACTGCACAGCGACGACCGCGCTCAGAACGAGCGCCGCACGGGACACCCGCGGACCAGCCTCGCTCCACCGTCGAAGCTTGTAACCGAACGATAAAATTACGGCGGCGACAACGATACCCCACAAACGGTGAAATAGGTGGAGTGATATCTGCACCGAATCAACCGGAGCAAATCCGAAGCCCCGGCGCACCTCGTTTATCCCGGCGATCCAGTCCGCCGCAAAAGAGGGCCACCATACCCCACCCATCGTCGGGAAATCTGGAATCGCGAGTCCCGCCCCCGCATGGCGCATCACCGCGCCGACGATAAGCTGAATATAGATCACGGTGAGGACGAGGAGACTCCCTCGAAAATAACGGGACGATGAAACGGCGGGAGCCTCCCCTTGCCGCACAAACCACTCCTTCGATTGACTGTACGCCAAGATGATAGTGACGATAAAAAACGTTTGCCCGAGAACTCCGTGGGCCGCGGAGATGGCGGTCGGCAGTTGATAAATCACCGTGAGTCCCCCGAGCACCCCTTGAAGGATCACCATCCCGAGCGCCGCCGCGGCGAGCCACCGCACCCATCGGCGCCCCTCAACAAACCAGATCCACGCGGCCAATATAACGGTCAACAGACCAACGAACGAGGCTAAGAGACGGTGTACATGTTCGAAAAATATCGGGCCGATCCAGAGACTCGGGGGAAAGAGAAACATATTCTCCCCGTACGAGGTCGGCCAGTCGGGGACCGAGAGCCCCGCGTCGTGGCTTGTGACCAGCGCACCCTTGTAGATGAGGAGCGCCACCCACACGGCGACGAAGAGGGTATAACGGGCCAGACCACGCCGAAACCGGATCGCCCGGCGGGGATTTGCCGTAGAGGGAGCAGCGGATATTGCGTCGTGAAGGGTGTTCATAGCGCCCAAAGTATCGAAAGAGAGCACCGGTTATGTCAACGTCCCGCCCCACGATCGGACCGACTTGACCGCCAAAAGCTCCCCGGAAAGCGGTAACTTAGCTAACTGATTCCGCGATGAGGCACGCCGTGACCCGGCAGCGGGGTCCGCGTGTTGCCTTAAACCCGCAATTCATTTAATGTGCTTTCTACCCATTTCGGGGTCGGACGGGTCCCGGGCGAGCTTCCCCCCAGAAGGCGCGCTGCAGACCCGCCGATTTTTTTCTTGGGAGAGTCCGACAGTGCCATCACTCCAACACGTTATCGTTGCCGTCTATAGTTTCGCCCTCACACTCGCGGTTCAGCCGGCCCACGCGGATACCTGTGCCGAGATATGTGCTGGTCTCGAAATTCAAATCGCTCGCGCAATGCACCGCCGCTCCGGCTTTGAAGTTCGGGGGCAGCTCGCGAACCGCACCCTCACCCGCCGGTTAAATCGCGATATCGCCATCATCGAAAGGCGAATCACCGCGACCAAGCGCCTCGTCGCTCGTGCGAGTGGAACGACGTACGAGGCCCGTGCCGAACGGCGACTTGAGGATCTATTGCTGCGGCGACAAGCGATCCTCGTCACCGCACGGCGTCGGGCGAACCGGCTAGCGACCGGTCTACAGTCGGCACTCCACCGAATCGACGCACGTATCGCTGCCTTCCACCAAGACGCCGCTACGCATGGGTGTCCGGTTGAACCGTCCGCATAGGTGAGCGACCGTACCTACGGAAAATCTCCCGATATCGGGTAAGTAGTGGTTCGACCATTAAATTCTTTCACCGGCAAGGTAATAGAATTTATGCTCACCACTAGTCCTGAGTTAGTTTTTCACTCCGCGGGGGTGAAAAAACCTATTTGTCGAAGGGCTAGCCCCGCCTCTGCCGTTTCGTCGCTCGTTGTGGTATAACGCATCCGGTATCCGTCTAAGGGAGATGCCGTGATTATCGTAACCGGCGGAGCCGGCTTCATCGGAAGCGCGGTCATCGCTCAATTAAACAAAGAGGGGATCCGCGATATCCTCGTCGTCGATTCGCTCGGCGGGGGGGATAAGTGGAAGAATCTTCGGAACCTCTCGTTTATCGACCTTATCCATAAAGATCGATTCCATCAGCTCGTGCACGCAAACGAAGCTCCGGTCGCCCGCGCGGTTATCCACATGGGCGCCTGCTCGTCGACAACCGAGACGAACTGCGACTATCTCCTGACGAATAACTTTCATTACACCCGCGATCTTGCTGAGTGGGCGTTAAAACATCGCTCGCGCTTCATCTATGCGAGCAGTGCAGCCACGTACGGCGACGGTGCGCTGGGATACGACGACGATCTTCTGGTCATCCCTCAGCTCAAGCCGCTCAATATGTACGGGTATTCCAAGCAACTCTTCGATCTCTGGGCGCTCGGCGGGGGGCATTTTAAGGAGATCGTTGGGCTTAAGTTTTTCAACGTTTTTGGGCCAAACGAGTACCACAAAGGGGCGATGCGCAGCGTCGTCCACAAGGCGTTCGGCGAGATCTCCGAAACCGGAAAGATGCGCCTCTTTAAGTCGAACGAGTCACGCTTCCCCGACGGGGGGCAGATGCGCGATTTCGTGTATGTGAAGGATTGCACCGCGATTATCTCGTGGTTGCTCCACAATCCGAAGGTCAACGGCCTTTTCAATCTCGGCACTGGGATGGCACGCACCTGGAACGACCTCGCGAAAGCGGTGTTCGCAGCGATGGGGAAGCCCGCCCAGATCGAATACATCCCGATGCCCCCGCAGCTGGCACGGCAGTATCAGAACTTTACCGAGGCGACGATGGCGCGACTTATCGCCGCGGGATGCCCAACGCAGTTCCACTCCCTCGAGAACTCGGTGCTGGACTACGTAAAAAACCATCTTCAGGGGAGAAATCCTTACATCGCCCCGTAAAAACTCCCCTGACGGTCGGTTTTTCCGGAGGCCACCAAAGGCCAGGCTGGCCCTAACATATTGTAATCCCTATACATTCGCGCAAGTCAGCGATCTGAGGGCGCTGGGAACAGGTGGCCACGGATTTGATTTAGGCGTTGAAAACATCTATAAAACCCCACCGACATTAAGTTAATTCGCCGAAGGCTGTACCATGAAGCGCACATATCAACCGAGCAGAAAAAGCAGAAAGACCACCCACGGCTTTCGGAAGAGAATGTCCACCGCAGGAGGACGGAAGGTGTTGAACGCCCGCCGTGCTCGCGGCCGCAAGCGGATCTCGGTGACCGCGCCCCGCAAGGGTCACTATCGGTAGTTGGGGAGGCGCTGAGGCTATTCTCAGCGCCCCGCTTCCTTAAAGCGCCGCACCGCTCTGGGGATGTTTGGTAACGGCGCCGATCGAGTTTTGAGCAACTGAAGGGTTCCCGAGAAACGGATCTCTTCATGAGCCCGTTCGAGAGTCCGCCCACCGCATGCGCCACGTTCTCCGACTCGCTCCCCAAAATCGAATAAAAAAGAAACGCGACTTCGCCCGTCTTCAAAGCGGGGGGGGCAAGATCTATTCAAAACACTTTCTCTTTATAATCGGACCGAGCGCTTCAGGGGAAAGCCGGCTGGGGCTTACCGTGACCCGCAAGATCGATCCCCGCGCGGTTTACCGCAATCGATTAAAACGACGGCTCCGCGAGGTCTTTCGTCAAGCCCGTCCAGGCCTCGCGGCCCCCCTCGATATCGTCGTGGTGGCTCGCCAGAGCTCCGGCGAGCTCTCAAGCCGCGATATCGACGCTGAATTTAAAACCGCCCTCAAAGCCCATAAGCTGTGGAAAGAGCCCCCCTCACCTTTAACCCCAACCCCCTGAGTGCTATAGATATCCAGATAGTCATGGGTCACCGACGAGGTATCGCGTTCGTACACACGCTCCACCGCTGGTATCGGGCGATCGTCCCGCCGATCATCGGCGAGGTATGCCGCTTCGAACCGAGCTGCAGTTTCTATGCGGTTGAGGCGATTGAGCGCTACGGGTATCTCCGGGGCAGTGCGCTCACCGTGCGGCGGCTTATGCGGTGTAATCCGTGGTGCCGCGGAGGACACGATCCGGTCCCCCCGAGAGAAGACGGGGTTGAAAACCGGAGCGTTGCGAAGAACTGATAGGAAAGAACTAAGAGTCACGACATGGAAGATAAACGGACAGCGTTCGCGGTATTCCTCTGCATCATCATCGTGATGTTCTATTCCGAGTACGTCCTCACGCCG